>JBEBAG010000145.1:0-2560 GCA_041159065.1 Verrucomicrobiota bacterium
GCGCAGGCGTTGAGGAACCCCAAGTTAAGGAGAAAAACGATGACACTCGCAGAACAGTGGGAACAGGAAGGCCTCATCAAAGGCCGCAGGCAGGGCCAAATAGAGATGGCGCAGCGTTCGGTGGTGGATGCGTTGGAGGCGCGGTTTGGGAGTGTGCCTGCGGGGCTGATCGAGGCGGTGTTGGGGGAGACGCGGCTTGAGAAATTGCGGGGCCTGCTTGTGGACGCGATCCGTTGCGAGTCGCTGGAGGGGTTCGCGCAAAAGCTGGGGCGGTGAGTGGTCGAGCGGGCGCAGGCGTTGAGGAACCCCAAGTGAAGGAGAAAAACGATGACACTCGCAGAACAGTGGAAACAGGAAGGCCAAACGCAGATGGCGCAGCGTTCGGTGGTGGACGCGTTGGAGGCGCGGTTTGGGAGTGTGCCTGCGGGGTTGATCGAGGCGGTGCTGAGGGAGACGCGGCTTGAGAAATTGCGCGGTCTGCTCGTGGACGCGATCCGTTGCGAGTCGCTGGAGGGGTTTGCGCAAAAGCTGGGGAAATGAGTGGAACGAGCGAGTCTCTCTCTGCGGCTGGGGTGCCCAGGGGGGGATCCGGAGGGTAGATTTTTGTTACACTCGGGGCCGCGAGCGGAGAGAAGAGGGAATGAGCGACTCCCCTGATCGCAAATCCGGTTCGGTTGAGAGCGAGGCCTCCAGGCAGGAGCGCTTTATGCGGTTGTGGACGGGCGTGCAGTCCAGTGTGGAGGGGTACATCCACACGTTTGTCCGGGATCGGGACGCCGCGAAGGATGTGTTGCAGGAGACGGCTCTGGCGATTTTTCGGCGCTTTTCGGAGTACGATGGGGGGCGTCCTTTTTTGCATTGGGCGCTCGGGTTTGCGCGTTACGAGGCTTTGGGGTGGATTCGGGATCATGCGCGGAGTCGGGTTCTCTTTAGCGAGGAGTTGTTGGAACAGTTGACGGAGCGCTGGGCGGAATTGGCGCCGGAGGTTTCCGAGCAGAACAACGCGCTCCACGTGTGCCTGGAGAAACTAACGGTGCGTTCGCGGGATCTGGTCCGGTGGTCTTACGTGGAGGGGATGACCTCTGAGGAGGTGGCCCGCCGGACGGGCGCCCACGCTCCTTCGGTGCGGGTGACGTTGCAGCGCATTCGGGAGCATTTGAAGGAGTGTATCCAGAGGCGTCTGCGCATTCAGGAGGCGGGGATATGAGAGAGGAAAACGGCGCGCTTTTGCGGGCGTATTTTGAGAGAGCGCTCTCCGAGGAGGAGGGGGATGCGTTGCGTCGTTGGCTGGAGGCGGATGCATCTCACCAGGAGCGCTTTGTACGGGAGGCTCTTTTTGAGCATCAGTTGCGGGTGGCTGCGGCGGCGAAAGTGGAGGAGTCGTCTTTGGAGAGTTTTGGGGGGGCGGCTTCGGCGACTTGCCCCCGGCCCACGTCCGCGGTTTGGGAGGAGTCTTTGGATCAGGAGCGGGCGGTGAAGACGGGATGGATGCGCCGCATGGGTCGGGCTATGCTTCCGCTGGCTGCGGGAGTGGTGATCGGCGCGCTGTGCTCCTCCATGGTGCGGGCGTATGCCGGGGGGCGTTCGGAGGTGACGGAGCTGGATTTGCCCTTGGTGGACCGCGATTTTGAGGACGGACGCTTTCCGAGCGAAGAGGGACCGCCGCAGCGCTGCGGGGTGTGGGCAGGGGATTACGCCACCGTGGTTTGCGGCGAGAATGGAATTACGCCGCATCGGGGCAAACACATGCTGCGGTTTTTGAGATCCGATTCCGCCCGCTCACCTAAGAACGAGTCGAGTCACGTGGCGGACATTTTTCAAATAGTCGATTTGCGTGCGCACAAAGCATTCCTGGCTGAGCTGAAGAATCCGATTGTCACGCTGCGCGCGCGTTTTCAGGGAATCTCGCAGGAGGGTTACCGTTATTCCTACGGATGCTTGGTATACGCCCGTCAAGGGGAGCCCGGTGAATTTGGGATGCGCTGGCCGGTACCGCTGTCGGAATTGCCGGCGGTTGGCGGCAACCATGTCGAGGATGACGGTGCGGCCGGTTGGAAAACGGTCACGACCGAATGCGCGATTCCTGCCGGGGTGGATTATCTTGTCGTGCATCTGAAGGCGATGCAGATGCGGCCGGTGAACACCGAGGGTTCGGTGGCGTTCTTGGGACAGTACGTGGATGACGTACAGCTGGTTTTGCGCACGGAATCGCGGGACGCGGGCGTCCCACGCTTTAACCTCCGCAATCTGTTGGCTCGAAAGCCTTTTTTAAGAATTCAGTCCACCGCATCGGGCGCGGAGCGAGACCGTGGACAGGCGGCGAGTGCCTCAGAAAAGGTTCCCTAGAAGGGGCGGGCAGATGCGCTGCTGCACCCCGTGGGGAGAGGGCCTGCGGTGGGCCACTTGTCCGGCCCTTCCGCCCCCCCGGATGGAGGGCGGAAGGGCTTGCCACGGAGGGTCAGGCTCGGAGACCGGAAAGAGGGCCGCGGCTGGAGGCGAAGGTGTCCGTCTCAATTCCGAGACGTTGGAGCATGCTGACGAAAAGGTTGGCGAGGGGGGT
>JBEBAG010000146.1:0-10314 GCA_041159065.1 Verrucomicrobiota bacterium
TCCCTACATCCGCAACTGGTGGCCTCCCGGGCACTTGATTGGGTACGAACACGGTTTTGTGCACGCCGTTGCGGATTTCGTCGAGGCCGTGGTCAATGGCACCCCGATCGATCCGGACTTCCGGGACGGCTTGAGGTGTATCCGCGTGCTCGAGGCGGGGTTGCGGTCAGCCGAAAGCGGAAAGCGGGAACTCGTATGAAAGCTCAAATAGTCCCCTTGTATTTTGAACCGGGCCGGGATGCTGGCTTTGACCGGCAGCTGATCGCCTTGCGGGAGCGGTTCTCCGAATGTGCTGATTTTCTCGACCCGGTGGCGCTCGGGCAGAGCGTGCCCACCTGCGACGCGGTCGTGTTCCCTCAATTGTTGGGGGAGGCGTACCGGCGGGTGCCTGAAATACGGGCCCTGGAAGTTCCGGTGCTCGTGCTGACCTCGGAATTCGGAACGCTCTCCATGTGGGACTGGGAGATCATCACGTATCTGAAGAGCGAGGGAGCGGGGGGGCGCATTCTGGCTCCGTACCATGGGGAGCACACGCGTGCAGTGCTTCGGGCCCTGGCGGTGCGCCGGGAACTCGGGAGACAGAGGTTCGTGGTGTACCAGGACAACCCGGGCGAGGGGATGCAGGCGCCGATCTTCAAACGGTTTTACTGGTGGGAGGGCGAATGCGTGCAACGGATGGTGGGCAAGTTTGGAATCACCATCGAGAAGCGGAGTTTCAGAAAGTTGGGAGCGGAGGCCAAGGCGGTGCCCGACGCGGAGGCGCGCGAGGCTTTGGAGGGGCGGTCGATTCCGGCGGCATTGCCGGAGAAGGGTCTGCTGTCTGCCATGAAGATGTATCTTGCGATACGGCGGGATATTGGAGAGGCGAGCGAGGTGCAGGGGGTTGGCATCAACTGTCTGAACGAGTCGGCGTTTTCGGACTGCACTCCCTGTCTTGCGTGGAACCTGCTTTACGAAGAGCGGCGTCTGATTTGGGGCTGTGAGGCGGACGTCATGGCGATGTTGAGCAAGCTGATCCTCCATCGGTCTTTGGGCGCGCCCATCATGATGACGAACCTGTATCCGTTTTTGATGGGGCAGGCCGCTCTCAAACATGAGCGGATTGCGAGCTTCCCAGAGGTGCCCGGGGACCCGCGCGACTATGTTCTGGTGGCGCACTGCGGATTCCTCGGCGTGGTGCCGCAGTCCTTTGCGACCGAGTGGTCCCTTCGGAAGAAGGTGCTGGCCATCGTAGACGAGAACGCGCACGCCATCGATGCGCGCCTTCCGGTGGGGCCGGTGACCCTTGCGAAACTGCATCCCGACATGGGCACCATGACCGTCATTGAGGCGGAGCTAACCGGGTACTGGGGTGACCCGGACTCGGACTGTGTCAACGGAGGCGTGGTGCGGGTGCCGAATGGGCACCGGATGATGACGCAACTGGCTTCGCACCACTATCTGCTGATGACGGGGCATCACCTCGCCGCCTTGGAAGCGGTCGGCTCCGTATTCGGGATCCGGATCCATGCGGTGAATTAGGAGCGATGCGGTAAGGCTTTTAGAGAAGAGTTTCGTTTGCACTCATGAAGACGATCGTCGCGTTTCTTTTAGTTTTGCTGGGCCTTCCCGCGGGATGGTGCGAAACGACGGGCGGGAGCGGGCCGCGCAAAGTGGTCTTGATCGCCGGCACCAAGAGCCACGGACCCGAGGGCAACGGCATCCATGATTATCCGTGGTCGGTGCGGTTGCTGCGGGTGCTCTTTGAGCGCTCCAACATCCGGGATCGGGTTCGGGTTGAGACCTACTTTGACGGTTGGCCCAAGGATCCGGGCGTGTTGGAGGATGCGGACACGGTGGTTTTCATTTCCGACGGGCGGGACGGGCACATTGGGGAGGAGGCTCCGCATCTTGCATCGGAGGAACGCCGGAGTCAGATGGAGCGGTTGATGAAGCGGGGCTGCGGGTTGGTGACCTTTCACTTTTCCGTGTTTGCTCCCGAGGCGTTTCGGGAGCAGGTGCTGCGGTGGAGCGGCGGCTATTTCCAGTGGGAGATGGGTGGGCAGCGGAAATGGCACTCCGCGATTCGGGTGGTGGAGGATGACCTGTTGCTTCCGAGTCCGGAGCACCCCGTGGTGCGCGGCGTGGCTCCCTTCCGTCTGAAGGACGAGTTCTATTACAATCTGCGTTTTCGGGATCAGGCGAAGCAGGTGGTGCCGCTGCTTGCCGTCCCGCAGCTGCCTGGGCGGGAACCGGATGGACGCTGGGTGGCGTGGGCTGTGGAGCGCGAGGATGGTGGACGGGGGTTTGGGACGTCCTGCGGTCACTTCTACGACAACTGGAAGAACGATGGTTTTCGGAAGCTGGTGATGAACGCGATTGCGTGGACGGCGAAGGTGGAGGTGCCGGAGCGTGGCGTGGATTCCGCGTATGTGGATCGCGAGGAGATTCGGGAGGCGTTGAATGGGGTTCCGGGGGCTTCAGCGAGGCCAGGGACCGTGCCGGGGGCGACGCGATGATCCAGCCGCTGCTGCAGGGTGCCGGATTGTTGGCGGAAATCCGGGCCGAGGTGGGTGAGGGTTTTCGACTTTGGTGGATTGGGCAGAGTGGGTTTGTGATCCGGTGGCGGGATCGCTGTGTCGTGGTGGATCCCTATCTCTCCGACTCCCTGACCCGGAAATATGCGGGAACGGACCTCGAGCATGTTCGGATGACGGCACGGTGTGTCGATCCGGAGGAACTGCGGTTTGCGGATGTGGCGGTTTCGTCCCATGCGCACACGGATCATCTGGATGCGGAGACGCTGGTGCCGATGGCGACCGGGCGGGCGGAGCCGCTTCCGTTGGTGCTGCCGGAGGCGACGCTGGACGTCGCGAGGGAGCGGCTCGCGGGGGGCTCGTTTGCCTGGCATGGGATCGATGCGGGAACGCGTGTGGTGGTGGCGGGTTTTGAGTTCACTGGAATTCCCGCGGCGCACAACACGGTGGAGCGAGACGGGCATGGACACTGCCGCTTTTTGGGTTACGTGATCCGGTTCGGGTCGTGGACGGTCTACCACAGCGGGGATACGCGGTGGCATGAAGCGTTGCCGGGGCTCCTGCGGGAGGCACGTCCGGATGTGGTGTTGCTGCCCATCAATGGGGCGACAAACGGGAGGGTGGCGGGAAATCTGGACGGGGTTGAGGCAGCCCGATTGGCGGCAGCGTGTGGTGCGCGCGTGGTGATCCCGCATCATTTTGAGATGTTTGCGTTCAATACGGCGTCTCCCTCCGAATTTGAGGGGGAGTGCCGACGCCTTGGGCAGCGGTTCCATGTTTTGCATTGTGGAGAGCGGTGGAGTTCGGAGGCGCTTTCCGTGCGGGCTCCGTGAAGTGGCGGAGCGCCTGGATGCCTGGCCAAGGGGGATTGTGACAAAAATGTCACAGCTCGAGGCTTGAGTGGATGCGGCGCGGGGGGGAAGGAATGGCTTGGTTTGGAACCCCTTTCTCGAACTATGAGCCAACCGTCGAAGTCTCCTCGGAAGCGTATCCTCATCGCGGATGACGAACCGGATGTGTTGGGGTTGCTGTCGCTCAATTTGCAACGGGCGGGATTCGAAGTGGTCAAAGCGGAGGATGGAGAGCGGGCGCTGCGCCTCGCGCGGGAGGAGGTCCCGGCGCTGATGGTTCTGGACTTGATGATGCCTGGACTGAGCGGGTTGGAGGTGGTTCGGCAACTCAAGCAGAGTCCCCAGACCGCCCGCATTCCGGTCATCATGCTGACGGCGAAGGCGGAGGAGGTGGATCGGATTGTGGGGTTGGAGATCGGGGCGGACGACTACGTGACCAAGCCATTCAGTCCCCGGGAGATTGTGCTGCGGGTGCAGTCGATTTTGAGGCGCACGGAACCGTTGACGGTGGCGCAGGACGAATTGGAGGTGGGGCCGATCCGCGTGGATCGGATCCGTCACGAGGTGCGTGTGGACGGCCAGGCTCTGGAGTTTACGGCGACGGAGTTCAAGTTGCTGACGGTTCTGATGGAGCGGTGTGGGAGATTGCAGAGCCGGGAGGTGTTGTTGAATGACGTGTGGGGATACGAGAGCGTCATTGATACGCGCACGGTGGACACCCATATCCGGCGGTTGCGCGACAAACTGGGAGCGGCGGCCGACTTGATTGAAACGGTGCGCGGGTTTGGCTACCGGATGGTGGGGGGATTGGGGTAGGAAGGGGCATGCGCATTTGGGAGGCGATTTTGGTGGCTGCGCCGATTGTGGCGGGGTGGCGTTGGCACTACGTGGTGCATCGCGGGCGTTGGCGTCGGTTGGAGGAAACGCTGGAGCATTTGGCGCAGAAGGGGCCTGGCGGGGAGGCTCTTGCGTTTGCAAAGGGAGATCCGGCGCTCGACTCGGTGCGTCGAAGGGTGGAGGAGTTGGTGCGAATTCAGGCGGGGATGTTGCAGCGGATCGAGCACGACGAATTCAGTCTGCGGACTGTTTTGGAAAGCATGGAGGAGGGGGTTTTGGTGGCGGATGAAAGGCAGGTGGTGCATCTGGCCAATCCGGCTTTGGGTCGGATTTTTCGCATCAAGGGGCCGGTGGTGGGTCGTTCGGTGCTGGAGGTTTTGGGAGAACCGGAGGTGTTCCGTTTGCTGCAGGCGTCGATGGAGCGGGGTGTGATGCAGCAGAGGCAGGTGGAGATGGTTCCCGGAAAGGGGGCTCGGCATGTGTGCGTTCACGCGGTGCCCATGGCCGATGGCAAGGGGCGGCCCGGGGTGCTGGCGGTGTTTCGTGACGTCACGCGCTTGGAGGAGTTGGAAGGGGTTCGCCGGGAGTTTGTGGCGAATGTTTCCCACGAGCTGCGCACGCCCCTCGCGATTTTTCACGGTTACGTGGAAAATCTGATCGAGATGCCGGAGCTACCCGAGGCCGAGCGGGGGGAGATCCTTGGAATCCTGCGCAAGCATTCCCTCCGGTTAAACGCTTTGGTGGAGGATCTTTTGAGTCTCGCACGCCTGGAGGCGCGTCGCGAAAGCTTCGCCTTGGAGCAACGCGATCTGGGCGAGTTGATTCCCGCTCTTTTGCGGGACTGGAGGGTGCGCCTCCAGGGGCAGGAGGTTGCCCTCGAGTGGGAATGTGAACCGGGCTTGCCGGAGGTGCGCGTGGATTGCCTGCGAATCGAGCAGGTGCTCCACAATCTGTTGGAAAACGCCCTGAAGCATCTGCCGGCAAAACACGGAAAAATAAGGGTCACCGGCCGTCGGGAGGACGCTCAGGTTGTGGTGTCGGTCGAAGACAACGGCAGCGGGATCAGCCCCAAGGATCTGCCGCACATCTTCGAGCGATTCTACCGCGCCGACAAATCACGCACCCCCCGGCAGGGGGCGCACAGCTCCGGATTGGGGCTTTCGATCGTGAAGCACATCGTGGCCCAGCATGGAGGGCAGGTGGGAGCCATCAGCCCGGTCAACCGGAGTGTGTCGCTCGATCTTGAGGCTCCCTCCTTTCGCGGAGCGCGGGTTTGGTTCAGTCTGCCGGCGCACGGCGAGGAACTCCCGAGGGCTCTTGGAGCCTCTCTTCCCGAGCCTCCTGCGGATGCGGAGAAACCCGGGAAGGGCGCGTGAGCAAACCGCGGAGTCGTCAGTTGGCTGCGGTCTTTTTCGCCGCAGAGGGGCTGACTTTTTCCCCCGGTTTCGGCAGGCCCGCCTTCACCGTTTCCCACTGCGGATTCAAAGTCGCCTCCCGAATCGTCAGGTTGCGGAACTCGACGGATTGTCCGCCCACGGTGAATCCGGGCGCCATGCGATCCTTTTTGAAGAGGTCGTTGCTGCCCCATGCGACCCATTCATCGACTTTACCCAGCATGGTGTCCCCGACCATTTCCATGCGGACCTTGTGCCAGGTCCCGGGCGGGAACTTTGCGGGGAAGCGGGCGAAGACGACGGCCTGATCGGGGCCGGCGTGGTCGTTGTCGTCCTTCTGAATGGTGACGGATTGGGGCGAGATGAGGATGCGCGCCATGTGGTCTTTGGGCGCGTTGATGCTGAGGCTGGTGGATTTGGCGCCATCGAACTTGAACTCATACTCGATGATGAAATCGGGGAGTTTGTCGGGGAGACGCATGACGGCGCCGTGTTGATCCTCGGCTTTTTCCGAACCGCGCAGGGTTCCGGAGACGGCCTCCCACGTGCCTTTGGAAACCTTCCATGGGGCGGCGGGGGAGGAGTCGAGTTTGCTCTCGAAAAGCACTTTGCCGGGCACGGCCAGCATGGGGGGTTCCTCTGCGAAGGCGGGGACTGCACTGCCGAGCATGAGGGGGAGGAGGAGGACGAGTTTCATAGGAGGGATTGGGAGGCCGGTTTGTTGGACTCCCGGTCCTCATCGAACCCTGCGCCGGGGGAAAAGTTGCGCGTGCTGTCGGGGGAGGGGATTGGGGCAAAAAAAATCCCCCGAAGGCCGGAGGCGATTCGGGGGAGGGAAGGGAGGCGCAAGCGCCTCTCTCGCAGGAGTTCTGCGGGGCGGTTTAGCCGGCGGCTTCCGTCTTTTTTGCAGCGCGGCGGCCCTTGGGTTTGGAGGCGAGTTCTTTCGCCTTCAGCTTTTTGCGTTCGAGGTATGCGGCGCGGCGGCGGCGTTTTTCGATTTTATTGATCTGCTTGCCCATAAGATTTGGAAATGAAGTGAACGCCAAGCGCTAGGCGAAAGGGGGGCGTGTCGCAAGGCGAATCGGGTCGGGGGGCGTGCTTCGGATTAGGAGGTTGGGGGCGCGGGAGGGGGAGTCGGAAGGGAAGGGCGTTGCGCCGCGTAGAGTTGCGAGGAGCCGCAGAGGCGGTGGGCCGTCCAGCAACTGAGCAGAAACCAAGGAACGCATTGCCATCCAAAGAGTTCAGCTCCGAGCAGTGCGCCGGTAAGCGGGGTGTGAGCGGCTCCACAGAACACGCTGATAAATCCCAGCGCGGCGCAGAGCGGGGTGGGCGCCGACAGTGCCGAGGCCATGGTGTTGCCGGCCGCAGCGCCGATGAAGAAGAGGGGGGTGACCTCGCCGCCCTTGAAGCCCGAGCCAAGACTCAGCGCGGTGAAGAGCATTTTCCAAAGCCAACTCCAGGTGGTGGCCCCCCCCTGCGTGAAGGCGCTCTGGAGGGTGATGGCGGCGGGATCGGGATGGGAAACGCCCAGTCCGAGGTAGTCCCGGGTTCCCAGCAGGCCGGCCATTGCGAGAACGAGGCTCCCCCCGGCGAGAGGCCGCAGCCACCAGAGGGGAATCCATTGTCCAAACAGGGACTGGATTCGGTGGGTGAGTCGGACAAAGCCCGCTCCGAGCAGCCCGAACAGGCCTCCGGCAAGGATCACTTTCCCAAGGAGCACGAGGAGTCCGGCGGTGGAATCGGCGCCCGGAAACGGGAGAGTCGGGTAGGCCGTGTGCGTCGCCCCCCATGCCCGGCAGACGAGGTCTCCGGTGAAGCTCGCCACCAGCAGGGGCATCCACGCGTGCCCGTGAAGACCTCCCCGGCGGGGCACCTCCAGCGCAAACAGGGCGCCGGCCAGCGGGGTGCCAAACACCGAGCCAAACCCCGCCGCCATCCCGCACTGGAGCACGCTCGGCAGGGCACCCGGGGAGAGACGCAGCCCACGCGCAGCGGCACTCGCCAAACTTCCCCCCATTTGGACGGCGGTGCCCTCGCGTCCCACGGAGGCGCCGCAGAGGTGACTGAGCAGGGTGCTTGCGAGGACGAGCGGCGCCATGCGGCGCGGCACCCCGGCTCCGGGTTGGTGGATTTGATCGAGCAGGAGATTGTTGCCCCGGTCGGAGTTTTTTCCAAACGCCCGGTAAACGAAGGCCATGAGGAGGCCGGCCGCGGGAAGTCCCCAGAGCAGCCCGGGAGTTTCCAAGCGGCGCGCGCTCACCCAGTCGAGACTGATGAGGAAGAGGGCGCTGGCCGAGCCTGCGAGGCCGCCGACGAGGAGGGCGGCGGGGAGGAGCCGGGCGGTCGGGGGGGGCTCCTCAGCGGCCGGCGTAGGGTTCGGCGTGTGCTCGGTGCTCATGGAAATTTTCGACGTAACGCGCCGCGAGGGCCGGGCTGCGCAGGATGAGCAGGTTTTCGGCGTTATGCTCCTCGGCGGCCCGGGTGAAGTTGAAGGAGCCGGTGACCACGGTGGCGGAGTCGATGATGAGGATTTTGTTGTGAGCGATGGCGTGGCGGGCGTCGATCCAGGTCGGGATGTGCGCGTGGGCGAGGAAATCTGCGGACGAGTAGCGGCCGGTCCGGTTGCTTTTATCGAGGATGACCTCGACCCGGATCTTGCGGCGGGCGGCTTGGACGAGCGCCTCGGCAATGGGGGCCGAGGTGAAGGAGTAGGCTTGGACGAGGATGCTGGAGCGGGCGCGGGAAATTTCGCGGAGGATGGCCTCGGTGCAGCCGCCCTCTGGTGAAAAATAGACTTCGGGAAACGGGATGGGATTTGCGCCCGGGGCCGAATGGGCCTTGGGCTGCGGCAGCAGGCAAACCGCGAGAAGGAGGGAGAGCGCGGGGCGAAGGAAGCGGGGGTGCATGGGGAGGGAAGGCCTGGAAGAGCTTGGGGGAATTTGCCGATGGGCGCGAGAGGGCGTGTGGGGAAATGGGCGGGAGGCCGGAGTTCGGGTTGAACTGGGAGCGGGGGTGTTGCAGGTGTGGGGGATGCGCTCCAGTCCAATCTTCGCTTTGTTCTGCTGTGGGATCCTGCTGGGGGGAGGGTTGGCTACGGGGTGTCGCACCCTGAAGGGGAAGGGGGCGGATCAAGCCGGTTCGGAGTCGAAACCCATTCCCATGGCGGCTTCGAATGTGGACTGGAACCAGGCGCTGATTGCGGCGATTGAGCGGATGCCGATTGGCGGTGGCTACTCGGGCGGGGCGGATGCGAAGGCGAGTCTTCAGACGGCGGTGGCGTGGGAGGAGGGGAAGCCCGCCTTGCGCCCTCGGGAGGCGCAGCCCTCGTTCTGCTCGGGGGCTACGTACCTGTTGCTCCTGGTGACCCTCGCCCAAGAGCAGCGGGCTGGACATCTGAGCCTGAGCCCCGGGGTCTGGCGGGCGCTGATGGTGGAGGGGCAGGAGGACGGGGTGGGGGTGTGGGGGCGGTGGAATGCGAATGGTCCGGCGGTAGCCCGTTTATTTTCCGAGTTGGGGGTGGGGCGTAGCTTTACTGATTGGAAAGAGGCCAAGCCGGGGGATTTTCTAAAGTTATTTTGGAATGAATCGATTGGTGCCTCGGAAAAGGGGCACCTGGTGCTTTATATTGACCGGAGTGTCGTTGAGGGGGAGGACACAGTGACTTTTTGGAGCAGCAATGATCCGGGTGGCTATGGATTAAAGCAGGTTCCCATGATTCAGATAAAGAGGGCCGTATTTTCCCGATTGGAACATCCGGAGCGTTTTTCGCGGGTTCCTTCGTTATCCGAAAGGGATCGGTTTCTTTCGGATTTGCTCAATAGGAATGTGAGCCCCAAGGAGGCGGAAAGCGCTTCGGGTTTCAAAGGATGGTAGTGGGAAAATAACCGCCGTAATAAAAAAGAGGATAAAAGATGCCTCTTTGGGAGGTCTTTTTGAATCCGGATGCGAGGGGGAGAACGGCTTCCTTGGAGAGGGCGGAATCAGGCTGGCTTGGTTTATGCTCGCGGCTGCGGTGAAGGAATGTCCCGCTCGAGGTGTGGGTTTGAGATTGAAGGAGTCTCTGTTTTTGATATAGACTGAGATGCAGAAGGTTTTACCCCCCTCCTTCTTATGCTCCCCGTAAGTCCAGACGCGTTTTCTGGATCGGACCATCTCTCTCGTCCGGGAAGAGAGAGTTTTGTGCCTCTCCGGTCCCCCGTTTCACCGGCTGCTGGCCTGCCCAGGCAAGGCGGCAACCCCGCTCCCCGGGTTGCGCTCCGAAAGGGAAGGATCCGGCGTCACCGGCTCGCCTTTGCCTCGCGCCGCATGTGTCTGCTAGCGCGCGTGCGCCGGGCCCCGGGCTCGCGGCATTCGCTTCTGGGATCTCGGCATCACCGTCCGCTGCGCGAGGCGGCACAGACGCACGTGCATGGGTATCTGCCCGACACGGTGGAGGTGGCGTTTTCGTTTCCGGAGGAGACGCGCTCTTCGGGAACGCTGCAGGGCATTCTTGCGGCGATGGGGGTGGGGGTGCTCGCTCTCGCGGCTCCTGCGGCCACCCTTTACTGGGAGGGGGTGCCCTATGGAAGTTTTGCGGAATCAGCCAACTGGTCCCTCTCTCTGGGCGGGGACGTGCCTTGGTCGGGCGGGATGCCCGGAGCTGAGGACACACTGGTCTTCAGCCTCGGGTCTGCGTGTGGGACTCCGAGTGGCATCCTTGGGGGGGTCTCGTCGGGG
>JBEBAG010000147.1:0-7956 GCA_041159065.1 Verrucomicrobiota bacterium
GGGTGCAGTTGCTGACGGGTGAGCCGGCGTTGGGCGAAGGGGAGGCGAGCGTGGAGCCGCTGACGGTGGCGCTGACGATTCCCGTGGAGGTGGAGCAGCGGTTGAAGGCGCTCGAGAGCGAGGTGCAGGAATTGCGAAGGGAGTTGACGGAATTGCGTCGGGCTTTGGGAGAATGAAGCGCCGGGTTCACATCGCGCGGGGGGTGCTCTGGGGCGTTGTGGCGCTAGTGTTGGGGGGGATGGCTTCGGGGCAGGAGGCGGGTGGAGGTTCCTCTGGGAAATCGGATGCGTCCGTCGCGGCGCAAAAGGGATCGGAGGACGAGGTGCGCGTGGGGGCGGTTCGGATTCGACCGAAGGAGGGGCGGTGGTTTTTTACGGCGCGGCTCAATCAGGCTGAGGGGCCGGTGGAGTATGGGATTGTGACCAAGCGCGGGGCGGTGCACGAGAGTCTCTTGGTGACGGAGGTGTCTCCGGTGGAGTTGCATGCGGCGATGCTGCTCTTGGGGTGGAAGCAACCGGCGGCGCGGTATGCGGGCCGTGGCTCTGGGGGGCAGATCCAGGGGGAGGCGCTCCAGCGTGCGGCGGAGATTCCGGGCACTCCGGTTTGGATGCGGGTGGGGTGGAAGGAGGATGGAAAACCGAGGACGGCGGCGCTGGAGGAGTGGCTGGCCTACGAGGATGGGAAGGAGGTTGCGCGGGGTCCGTGGAATTATACGGGATCGTATCTTTCTGAAGGGGGAGTTTTTGCGGCGCTGGAGGAGGGGTGTGTGTTGTGTTTGGTACTCCATCCGGCGGCGCTTTGGAATAATCCGCGTGCGGGCAACCGGGAGGATCACGTGTGGATGGTGCGCAAGCAGGCGGTGCCGGCGGTGGGCACGGAGGTGGAGGTGGAAGTGATCCTTCGGCGGCCTGAGGGCGGGGTCCCCTGAGAAGGCGGGAGAGGGTGGTGGGGACGCTCAGCGCGCGGGAGGCTTGGGGGAGTGCTTCTCGATGAAGCGGAGCAGGAGGGGCATGGCTGGCTCCGGCATGGTGCCGTGATCGAAACCCTGGAGCTCGTGAAGGGTGGCGGTGCTGTTCCCATTGAGCTTGAGCATGCGCCAGAAGTACGCGGTTTCCTCGTAGCGCCCGAGCAGTTCTTTTTCGCGGTCCCCGGTGACGAGGAGACAGGGGGGCAGGCTGTTTTGGACGTGGAAGAGCGGGGCCAATTCGTCGACGAGGGGTTGTTTTTCGTCGATGCCGCGTTCCTCGCGGATGGCGAAGTGCGTGATGGTTTGGGGGCTGAGGGGGATGAGGCCGGCGATCTGACGCGGGGCGATGCCGTGGGGGGCGAGCCAGCGTTTGTCCATGCCGAGCATGAGGGTGAGGTAGGCGCCGGCGGAGTGGCCGCTCACGAAAATTTTGGAGGCGTCGCCCCCGTAGTGGGCGATGTGTTTGAAGGTCCATGCGAGTGCGGCGGCGGCGTCCTCCAGGTACTCGGGCGAGCGCGCCTCGGGGCTGAGGCGGTAGTTGACTGCGACAACCCCGATTCCGCGGCGGCGCAACTGCATGGGAATCGCGCGCTCTCCGATGGTGAGTCCGCCCCCATGGAACCAGAGCACGGTGGGGAATTGGGGTTTGTTGGCCGGAAAATAGAGGTCCAGTCGGCAACGCTGATGGACTTTTCCCGGAAGGTTTGCGCCGTCGCGGTAGAGCACGTCGGAGACGAGGCGGTAGTCGGGGGATTCCTCGAAGGGGTTTTCAGGGAAGACGGCGGGGAGGGTCCCGAGCTTGGCTGAGACTTGGGCGAGGAGGGATTCCGCGCGGGTGCACTGGGATTGGAAGAGCAGTTCGGCCGCTTGATCGAGCTGGGCTTGGAGCGGGGCGTGAGCGAGCGCGCGTTTGCGCAGTTGGTAGAGGGCGACGGGCAGGCGCAGGTCGGCGATGCCGTGCGCTTGGTGGCGCAGGTGGTTTTGGAGGATTTCGAGGAAGCGAAAGCCGTGGTGGCGCGTGGGTTCGATCATGGTTCCCTCGCCGTAATCGTTCCAGGTGGCGATTTGCACGATGGGGGCTTCGGACTGGGTGGCGAGTTCGAGGGACTCGCGGAAGGTGGCACCGTAGCGGGAGGAGATGGAGCCGTAGCTATCATGGACGCCCGCCTGCTTGTAGATGTCACGAAACCCTGGGAAGGCGGTGGCGATGACGCGCTCTCCCTGCTTGGATCGGGCGTGAAGGGTCTCGAGCGATTTTTTCCATGCGGTTGGCTCGAGGGTTTTTCCTCCTTCGACGGGAGGCCACCCGAAAATGCCATCGAGTCCGTGCTCGCGTCCGAGGTGGGGAAGTCCGAAGAGGAGAGGATGGGAGGAGAGGCTGGATTGGAGGGGGTTCCAGTGTTCCTTCGGGAGGAATTGGGGTCCGAAAACCAGCGCGATGGGGCGGTTCTCGAGTCGCACGTAGGCGGGGTCCGAAAACCATGCTTTCTGAGCCCATTGAAAATCCTGCTGTGCCTGGGCCAGGGGCGAGGTGGCGTCGGGTGCGGAGGCTTTGGACGCGGCTTCGAGGGACTTGTCTTCGTAGCACAGGGCGAAGCGGAGCCCGGCTTTTTTCAGCCAGGGCAGGAGTTGCTGGGTGTGGCGGTGGTTGGAGGCGAAGTCGAGGTGATTGGCGGTGCCGTACCAGTCGATGATGACGCCATCGAGTCCGGCAAACTTCATGAGGAGGGCGTGGCATTCGAGGGCGTGGGGGTCGCTGGAATCGTAGAGGCCGATGAGCGGGGAGTCGTGCGAGGCGGCATCCCGTTTGGCGTCCCACTGGATTCGTTCGGGATCGAAGTGGTTCATGGTCCAATGCCATCCCCACTCTCCGCTGACATGCTGGGTGGTGTACCAAGGCATGTAGTGGGCGAGAAAGAGCTTGCGGGGCTCCGCGGCGTGGGTGGTGCAGAGCAGGATGATCCAGAGCGCGAGGGGGAGGAGCAGTCGGGGGGAGACGGGCATGGGACATTTTAGCGGAGGGTCCCCGGGGCATCGAAGCTGGAAAACGATGCCGGTGGGTTCCCGGTGCTTTCCTTTGGAATCGGGGCCCGGAGGTGCCTACACAGTTCGGGATGTCTTCCTCGCAACCCGCTGGAAAATCCCCCCTCGATCGCTATCGCGTGCCTATTTTGGATCGGACGCTGGACTTGCTTGAGGTGCTCTCCCGAAGCGCCAAACCGATGACGGTGGCGGAGCTCACGCAAGTCCTTGGAATGCCCAAGAATTCGGTATTCCGGATTGCGACTACGCTGGCGTTGCGGGGGTATGCGGAGCGGGAGGAGGAAACCAAGACGTACCGTATCAGCCCAAAGCTGTTGGGGATAGGCTACACGGCCTTGGGCGGGGAGCGGCTTACGGCGGCGGCTGGCCCGGTGCTGGTTGGGTTGCGGGATGCGACGGGGGAGACGGCCCTTTTGGGGACGCTCGCGGGGGGGCACGGGGTGGTGCTGGACCAGGTGCCCTCTTCGTACCCGGTCAAGGTGGTGGTGGAAATCGGCCATACATTTCCGATTCACACGGCGGCGCCGGCGAAGGCGATGCTGGCGTTTTGGGGTGAGGAGGAGCTGCGGGCGTTCGTGGAGGGGATGTCGTTTCCGCGGCGTACGGCGCGGACGCTGACCTCGGCGGTGGCGTATCGGGAGGCGCTTGTGGAGGTGCGGAGGGAGGGATTTGCGCTCGATCGTTGCGAGGAGAGCGAGACGTTTGCGTGCGTTGCGGCGCCGGTGTTTGGGGCGCAAGGGCGGCCGGTGGCGGCGGTGTGGATCAGTGGTCCGTCGGACCGGGTGACGCCGGAGCGCTACGGGGAGTTTGGGAGGTTGGTGAGGCAGTACGCTGCGGAACTATCGCGGAAGCTTGGACATACCGTCCTCATCTGAGGGTGGGGCTCAGGCGCAGCGTGCGAGGAGGTCGTGCACGAGTTGGATGGCCTCGGGGTAGGAGAAATCCTCGGTGAGCGTGATGAGTTGCTGGAACTGAGGGAGGAGCGGTGCGGGTACGCCCTCGGCGAGGCAGGAGGCGAGGCGTTTTTGGATTTCGTCGACATCGCCGAGGTGGTGTGGTTCGCGGCGGAGGCGCAGCTGCTTTTGAATGAGCGGGAGTTGGGCGGGGTCGGGGGTGGCGTGGGAGGGAGGCGTGTTGGTGGTGGGAGAGGGGTCGGTGGGGGAGGGGGGAGGGCGGAGTTGGCTGAGGGAATCGAGGACGTGCTGGAGTTCGTCTTCGAGGCGTTTGAAGAGGAGATCTTGCTCGGGGGATTCGGATTTGATGGCGGTCTCGAGGGCCTTGGCGCGGGCTTGGAGTTCGTGAGCGGAGAGGCTGCCTGCTGCGCCTGCGATGGAGTGGGCGTGGCGGCGTGCGGCCTCGGCGTTTCCGGCCCGGAGGGCGTCTTGGAGATCGCGGAAGGTTTGGGGTTGGGAATCGGCGAAGCTTAGGAAGATGCGTTCGAGTGCGGACCAAGGAAGGCCGAGGCGGCGCATGGCATCGGGTAGATCGATGCCGTAGAGGTTTGCGGCGGGGGAGGCGGCGATTGGCGAAAGGCGGGCGGGGGAAAGCGGGGGCGAGGCAGGGGCGAGGGGAGAGGGTGGGGAGGCGGGATCGCCTGCCGGCGGGTCGGCCCAGCGGTGGAGGACGCGGAAGAGCTCGGTGCGGTTGATGGGTTTGCTGAGGAAATCATCCATGCCCGCGAGGAGGCAGGCTTCCTCATCGCTTTTCATGGCGTTGGCGGTGAGGGCGATGATGGGGATGCGCAGCTGGGGCCAACGCCTGCGTATTTCGCGCGTGGCGGTGATCCCGTCCATTTTGGGCATCTGCATATCCATGAGGATGCAGGCGTAATCGTTTCGGCGTTCGAGTTTGTGGAGGGCCTCGAGGCCGTTGCTGGCGATGTCGACTTGGACTCCCGCCGCGCTCAGGAGCTCCTGGGCGACGAACTGGTTGGCCTCGTTGTCCTCGGCGAGGAGGAGGGACAGGCCGTGGAAATCCTCGGGTGAAATATCGGAATCGTCGAAGCCTGAGGAGTAGAGTTTGCCTTTGAGCGGTCGGCAGAAAATTTCGGCGGTGGCGTCAAAGAGGCTGGAGGCGGTGACGGGTTTGGGCAGTACGGCGCGGACGCCGAGGTTGTCGATGCGGGAGTCCTCTTCGCGGGTGGCGAAGGTGTTGAGGAGGATGATGGGGATGCGAGGGTGCTCGGGGACGCGGGAGATGGCTGCGGCGAGTTTGAGTCCCTCCAAGCCTGGGGTGGACCAGTCGAGCAGGACGAGGTCGAAGGGTTTGGGGTTGGAGCCGGAGCGGGAGGCGGCTTCGAGAAGGGCGATGGCCTCGGTACCGGACTGGGCGAGCTGGCAGTGCATGCCGAAGCGTTCCAAGAGGGAGCGGAGCAGTTCGCGGGAGCTCGGTTTTTCATCCACGACGAGGACGCGCAGGTGGGCGAAGTCCGGGAAAGGCGGGGAGGTGGTTTGGGCTGCGGAGGCCGGGGAGAGGCCGAATCGCGCGGTGAAGAGAAAGGTGGCGCCGCGGCCCAGTTCGCTTTCCACCCAGATGCGTCCGCCCATCATCTCGACCAGGCGTTTGCTGATGGCCAGGCCGAGGCCGGAGCCGCCGTATTTGCGGGAGGTGGAGTTGTCGACTTGGGAGAAGGCGGTGAAGAGTTTGGCCTGTTGGCCTTGGTGAATGCCGATCCCGGAATCGCGCACAAAAAAGAGGAGATCGGAAACGGGAGTGGGCGGAGGAGCGTCCGGGTCGGGGGCGTCGGGGCCTCTGGGGGGGGAGTGGGAGGGAAGTAGCTCGGCTTTTTGGACGCGGAGGACGACCTCGCCTTCCTCGGTGAATTTGAAGGCATTGCCCACGAGGTTGAGGAGGATTTGGCGCAGGCGCAGCGAATCGCCGATGAGTTGGTCGGGCACGTCCGCATCGGCGTGGACGATGAAGTCGATGCCCTTTTCCAGCACGCGTCCGCGGAAGGACTCCGTGATTTCATCCAGCAGGCGTTGGAGGCTGAAGAGCTCGGTTTCGAGCTCCATCTTGCCAGCCTCGATCTTGCTGAAATCGAGGATGTCATTGATGAGGGAGAGCAGGTTTCTGGCGGAGATGTTGACGACGGAGACGTACTGGCGCTGGCGGTTGGTGAGCTGGGTGTCGAGGGTGAGCTGGGCCATGTTGATCACCGCATTCATCGGGGTGCGGATTTCATGGCTCATGGTGGCCAGGAACAGGCTTTTGGCCTGGTTGGCGGTTTCGGCAGCCTGTTTGGCGCTGGCCAGTTCAAGGGCGGCCAGTTTCGAATCCGTGATGTCCTGCGAGACCCCGTACATGTCGGTGGGGATGCCGCGCTCGTTGCGCACGACGAGTCCGACCGAATGCACCCAGACGATGGAGCCATCGGACGGGCGTTTGTAGGGGTAGATCGCGTCGTAGAGGGTGCTTTTGCCCGAGAGTGCGGCGAAGAAATTCTCGCGGACTTGGGCGGCGATCTCGGGGTCTGCCGCCTCGATGTGGGCGAGCCATTCGGACTCGATGTGGTAGTGGCGGCCGGGCCTCGGGGGGTCGCCGAGGATGGCTGCGGCGCGTTCGGAGGAGATGTAGAAGAGGCGTCCGTCGATGGGGACATGCCAGGGGCCTGCTTTGGTGAGTTGCAGGGCGGTTTCGGCGAGGAAGTTGGTTTTGAGGAGGCGCTGCTCGGCCGCCTCGCGTTCGCGGAGTTCCTCGCGGATGGTTTCGACCAGTTCGTGGAAGGTTTCCCCCAGCTCGAGGATTTCGCGGCAACCCGTTCCCTGCAGGATGCGGCTGTAGTCGCCCTCGCGCATGCTTTTGGCGGTCTGGGCCAGTTTGGCGAGGGGCGAGAGGACGAAGCGGTTGAGGAAGAGGTAGTGGCTGGCGGAGGAAACGAGGAGGAAGCCGACGGCCATGAGGAACACCCGTTGGGCGAGTTCTTGGGGGGTGAGTTCGGCGGGGGTCTGGGTTGCGAGGCGGTTTGCCCAGAGGAGCAGCAGCGTGCCGAAGAGGCCGAGGGGAATGACTGTGAGAGCGAGGAGCCGGAACACTCCCAGGCGACCGAGGGGGAGGTGGGGTTTGGGCCTATCCATCGGAGGATTGATTGCGAGATCCCGTAACCCAGTAGGTCCTGAGGCTGCCCTCGACGTCCCGCATCTCGGCGGCGGAGCGGGGTTGGCACACGAAGGCGTCTCCGAGCAGTTCGCGGGTGGTTTCGGAGATGAGGATACGGCCGGGTTCCGAGGCGGACTCGAGCCGGCTGGCGATGTTCACGGCCTTTCCGATGATGGTGTAGTTCATCTGCTGCTCGGTGCCGAAGTTGCCCACCAAGGCCGGTCCGGAGTGGAGCGCCATGCGGACTCGGATGTCCATTTGGCGGGCGGCTTCGTTCATTTCGAGGGCCATGCAGACGGCGGCTGCGGCGTCCTTTTCCACTCCGCGCGATTCCGGGTCGCCGAAAAAAACCATGACGGCGTCCCCGATGAACTTGTCGAGGGTGCCCCCGTAGGTGTGGACGATGCGGCCCATGGTGCGGAGGTACTCGTTGAGATAGAGGGTGATCTCTTGATCTCCGAGGGATTCGGTGAGGCGGGTGAAGCCGACGATGTCGGAGAAGAAGATCGTGAGGGGTTTTTCGACGGTATCGAGGGAGGCGGTTTTCTCGCCCTTGATGATCGCGGAGTAGACGTGGGGCGAGACGTAGCGCGAGACCTGGCGGGTGAGGGCCTCGTAGCGCAGTTGGGCGGAGCGGAGCGAGAGGTGGGTGTGGATGCGCGAGAGCAGTTCCGGCGCATTGAAGGGTTTGAAGACGTAATCGACCGCCCCGACTTCAAAGCCGCGCACGATGCCATCGGTCTCGGTGTTGGCGGTGAGGAAAATGAGGGGGATGTCGCGAGTGGTGGGGTCGGACTTGAGGATTTGGCAGCACTCGAAGCCGTCCATCCCGGGCATGAAGATATCGA
>JBEBAG010000148.1:0-8013 GCA_041159065.1 Verrucomicrobiota bacterium
GCGGGATCGGAGGGCGCGGTGTTTTTGGTCCGCGAGAAGAGGGCGCTGCCGGAGCTGACGAGTTGGGCGAAGACCTGTTTGGGGGCGCTCTTACCGCGCTCCTCCTGTTCGAGTTGCTCGAGGGCCTCGTTTTTTGCGGTTTGCCATGCGGGGGCGAAGCCGGGGGCGCTGATGGTGAGCCGTTGTTCAGCGCGGTTGAGGACCTCGAGTTGGCGCATCTTCTGGCGTTCAGGGGAGATTTGGAGGGCGTGAATCTTGATGCGTAGGTTTTCGTTCTCCGCCTGGGTGGAGGTGAGTTCGTCCTGAACCTTTTTGAAGGCGTCGGTGAGGGACTTAATATGGCCGAACTGCTGACTTTCGGAGCGCCGGATATCGCGGCGTGCGAGGAAGAGTTGAAAGCGGAAAACGAGGGCGGGGATGAGTCCGACGTAGAAGCCGAACGCTGCAGGTTGGGTGAACCAGTCGGTACTCATATGAGGGCGGGGGCGAGGGGGTGGGGGATTTTTACCGTAGGGCGTCTCGGGTGTACATCGGGGAAGCGCAAAGGGGGCATGGAGGATACCGATTTGATTCCACGCGGGGGCGTTTTTTGTGCTTTGGAAGGGGGCACATGACCGATCCGACCTTTCATCAGAGTCCCAGTTCCGCGTTGGAAGCCAACCGGCCGGTGCGTTTTCGAAACCGGGAGACGGGAGCCTTCGAGGAGGAACGGATTTATGGAGAAAAATGGCTCAGAAGGATTTATGGGACCCCTCTGGGAACGCTTGCGCTGCACATTTTGGTGAAGCGGGCGATTTTTTCGGTCCTGTATGGCGCGTGGATGGATCGTCCCTCGAGCGCGGGCCGGGTGGAGCCTTTTGTGCGGGAATACGGGTTGGATTGCCGGGAGTTTTTGGAGGAGGACTTGGGGGCGTACGGCAGTTTCAACGCGTTTTTTTTCAGGAAGCTCAAAGCCTCGGCGAGGCCGGTGGATGGGCGTCCGGAGGTGGCGGTGCTGCCAGCCGATGGGCGCCACCTCGGTTTTTCGGATATTTCCAAGACGCGTGGAGTGTTTACGAAGGGGCAGCGCTTGGAGGTGGGGGAGTTGGTAGGGGATCGGGCTTTGGGAGAACGATACGCGCGTGGGACGGTGGTATGTTCGCGGTTGTGTCCAGTGGACTATCACCGATTTCATTTTCCGGTGGGGGGGATGCCCGGTCCTGCGGTGTTGACACCCGGGGCGTTGTATTCTGTGAACCCGTTGGCATTGCGCAGGCGGGTTTCCTTCCTTTGGGAGAACAAGCGGCAGCGGGTGAGTATCGAGGCGGGGCCCTTTGGGTTGGTCACGGTGGTGGCGGTGGGGGCGACCAATGTGGGATCGATGGTGGAAACGTACGAGGCGGGCCGGAGAGTGGCGAAGGGGGAGGAGCGGGGGTATTTCCGGTTTGGCGGTTCGTTTTTGGCGACCCTTTTTGAACCGGGGCGGGTGGTTTTGGAGGAAGATCTCGTGCGGGCGGGGGAGGAAGGCGTGGAGTTGTACGCGAAGATGGGGACGCCGCTGGGCCGGCTGCGGGAGGGGAGTGGGGAGAGCAGGGTTGAGCTGGCGGGGGGGGGAGCCTAGGGTTTTCGGGTGATGTCGGAGTCTGATTACAAGGTGAAGTTGGAGGTTTTTGAGGGGCCGCTGGATTTGCTGTGGTACCTGATCAAGCGGGACGAGGTGGACATTTACGATATCTCGCTGGAGCAGATTACTCAGCAGTATCTGGCTTTCATGGAGGCATTTAAGGTGTTGGATTTGGATGTGGCCGGGGAGTTTGTAGTGATGGCCGCGAACCTGATCTATCTCAAGAGCCGCACCCTGCTTCCCGTGAGTGTGCAACCACCCGAGGAGGAGGCAGAGGAGGAGGATCCCCGATGGGAACTGGTGCGCCAGTTGTTGGAGTACAAGAAATTCAAGGATGTTGCCGCCCATCTGCACGAGCGGGAGTTGGCTCAGGAGGCGCTGTTCTCTCGGGTGGGGGAGGTGCCGGACCAGGCTCCCGAACGGCCGCTTGGGGACGTGAGCGTGTTTGATCTGATCAACGCGTTTAACGGGATTCTGAAGCGGATTAACCAGCGGGAGGATCTGAGGGAAATTTTCGAAGAGAATTTTACAGTTTCCGACAAGATTGAGCTGATCCTGAAGCTCATGTCGGGCGGGGTCCCGATGCGCTTTAGCGAACTGTTTGCGAGCGTGGCGTCGCGGGCGGAGATTGTGGTGACGTTTCTCGCGATGTTGGAGCTGATCCGCCTCAAGCAGTTGCGTGCGGTGCAGGAGGAGGCTTTTGGGGAGATTGAGCTGTGTTTGGCCCGCTAGGGAAGAGGTCATGACGCTTCACGAGGTATTGCAGGCGCTGGTTTTTGCTTCGCCAAAGCCGATTTCGGTGGGGGAGTTGGTGGCGGCGCTCAAGGGCGCCGGCGAATCGTGTGAGAGCCTGGATGCGCAGGCGTTGTCGGGAATGGGAGGGAAGGAGGTTGAGGCGGCGTTGGGAGAGGTGCGGGCGGGACTCGAGAGCGCGGGCTCTCCGTTCCGGTTGGTGGAGGGTGCAAGCGGTTGGAGCTTTGTCACGTGCTCCGAGTATGCGCCGTGGGTGCGGCAGCTGTATCCCGAGGCGAAGCCCACGCGCTTGAGCGGTCCGGCGCTGGAAACGCTGGCGATCATCGCCTACCGGCAACCGGTGACCCGGGCCGACATGGAGGCGGTCCGAGGGGTTTCGGTGGATGGGGTTATGCAAGTGCTGCTGGACCGCGGGTTGGTAAAAATTTCGGGCCGGGCAGAGCTTCCGGGAAGGCCGCTGCTCTATTCCACGACCGCGTATTTTCTGGAGCATTTCGGGCTGAAATCGACCGGAGACTTGCCCAACGCGGATGAGTTGCGCCGGATCGATTTGCCCAAGGCGCCGAGCCCGGAGGAGAAGGCGGGGAAGAAGAAGGAGCGGTTGATGGAGGGCATCGAGGCGGGGGCGGGCGGGCCGCAGCCCGAGGTGGAAAAAGAGGGGGAGCCGGGGGAGAAGACCTCCGAGGGGGGGAGCTTGGAGGGATGATGGCTTTGGGCGGACGTGAAGTGGCTGATGGGAAAGAGAAGGTTTCCTGCCGGCCTGAAATGGGTTAAGGAACACCGGTTTCTGGCCGAATTGATACAAGATGGACCTTTACTTGGCACAAGATGAGTCGCGCCAGCGGGCGGGTGGTCTTGTGACCCTCCTGGGTTTGATGGTCCTCGGAGCGTTGTTGGTGCTGCACGGCGTGGGGGTATTGGTTTCGGGCGGGTCCCTGACGGTGATGGCCGACCATTGGCGGGTTGCTCCGTACACCTTGCCGTTGGCGGTGATGCTGCTGACCGTGGGGGTGGTGGCGAGAATTTACGCGCTTCAGGATGGGGGGCGCTCGGTGGCGGTGGAGTTGGGGGGATATCGGGTGCATCCGGCGACGAGTGATCCGGGGGAGGTGCGTTTGGTGCAGTTGGTCGAGGAGTTAGCGCTGGGCGCGGGGATTCCGGTGCCGGAGATTTGGGTGCTTCCCCAAGAGCAGTCGATCAATGCCTTTGTGGCGGGAATCGACGCGAATGATGCGGTGCTCGGAGTGACGCGGGGAGCGATGGAGCGTCTGACGCGTGCGGAGTTGCAGGCGGTTTTGGCCCACGAGTTCAGTCACATCCTGCGGGGAGAGATGGCGTTGAATTTCCGGCTCTTGGCTTGGGTGCAGGGTATCCTGTTCATCACGCTCACGGGCCGGAGCATGATTCGCACGAGCTTGGACGAGGCCCCCTCCCGGGGGCGTTCCACGGCGCGCCGCAAGGGGGAGCCCGAGAAGGAGAAAGGAAAGGCGAAGGATGGCGTCTCGGTGGAGAAGAGCCGGCTTGGGCCGCCCGAGGGCACGAACATGGACAATGCGGGAATCCCGGTGCTCGGGGTTTTTCTCGTTTTCATCGGCTCCGTCTCCTCAATTTTCGGGAGGATCCTTCAGGCGGCGATTTGTCGGGAGCGGGAGGGGGAGGCGGATGTGGCGGTGGTGGAATTTTTGGGGAACCCGGCAGGTCTTTCGCGGGCACTGAAAAAGATGGGTGGGATGCCCAATGGATCGCTTTTGGTCAGTCCCAACGCGTCCCACGTGGGGCATTTGTTTTTCGGTCAGGCTGCGGTGGGCCTTTTCTCGTGGATTTTTCCCACGCATCCTCCCTTGGAGGAGCGAATTCGCCAACTGGAGCCGGAGTGGGGTGGAGAGTACGTGAAAGCGGAGGCTGGTTTCGCTTTGGAGCGGGAGGAAACGGGTGAGTCGGAGGGGGGATCGCTCGCAGGAAGGACCTCGGTGTTCCGGCTCGCAGTTCTGGAGCAAATCGGATCGGGGTTTGGCCCCGCGCATCTGGTTCAGGGGCAGTTGGCGATGAGGGGACTCATGCCCGAGTGGAGGCGGATGGTGCGTTCGGTGGAGGGAGCTCGGCGCATGGTGGTGGAGTTGTGCAAGCCGAGTACGGCTGCGCAGTGGGGTTTGGGGGCCGCCACGCCCATGCAGGCGCTCTTGTTGCTGGATCTCGCCATGCCCTTGCTCCGTCGGTTGCCAGTGTCCGATTACTGGTCGATGATTCGCCACTGTCGGCGTGAGGCTTGCCGGGGCGAAGAGGTGGACATTTTTCGCTACCTGCTGACCCATGTCCTGCGGAGGCGCTTGGGCATCGCGTTGCATGTGCGGGAACCTTTGCCTGTCGTTCACGAGGATTTGCCGGCGGTGTGGGAGGAGACGCGTGTGCTGCTTTCGTTGATGGCGGGGGTGACTGTGGCCTCCCAATCCGCTCGCATGATCGCCTACTCCAACGGGTGGGGCCGTTTGGGGGTGGTGGCGGAGGTGGCCCCTGAGTGGATCGAGGGCGTGACGCTTTCCCAGCTGTCGCACGCTTTGGATGTGCTTGAACAGGCATCCTCCTTTCTCAAACGCGAGGTTCTCGTGGCCTGTGGGTTCGCTGCGAGTCCGGAGGAAGTCATCCGGGAACGGGATTTGGTTCTGGTGCGCCTGTTGGGGGATGCGATGGGGTTCATGAGTGCGGTCCCCTTGTCCATTCGAAATTAGGCCGGGGAGGATCGGTGGCTGGCCGCCCGCAGGGGGAGAGTTGCGGCTTCGCGAACCCGAGGGGCGCCACCTGCCCAGGGTGGACTGTTGCGAATCGAGGCGGCCTGGCATGAAGCCTTGGGGGAACTCAGAGACGCTTGGGAGTATTGTGCTGCATCAGGTGCTGGATCTCCGCCTGACCCATGGCCGAGTCGAAGATGAACATTTCATCGATGGCACCCCGGAAACTGGGGCCTTTGCCGTTGGTGGTTATCGAGAGGTTGCGTCCGATCCAGATGCCGTGGGCCAGGGGGCTTTCGGTATCGGTCTGGACGGGCATCACGGCTTTGCGCAGGGCGGATTCCAGGATGCCGTCTACGTAAAGGAGAACATGGGTGGAGACATCCGCTTTTGGGCCTCCGTAGAGGACCACGGCGCAGTGATGCCAGCGGCCATCGCGCAGGTCGGTTGTGCCAACGACCGGACCGCGGTTGACCCCCACGCGCAGCCGACCCACCGGGCCTTCCTCAGGGACCGGGTTGATGGAAATTTGCCAAGCGGCGCCGTCCTGCATTCGGGAACCCCAGCTCACGATCGCGTAGCCCTGTCGGGGGTCGAAGTCGCTGGGGACTTGAACCCAGAAAGCCACCGTCCGTGGCGCTGCGCCGCCGATTCCGCGGAACGGACTCTCTGCGTAGGTTCCGTTCCCCTGGAGGGAAAGGGCGTTTCCGAACGGCCCTTTGAGGGCGGACGTTTGGGGAGTGCCCGGGGCGGGATGGAGCTGGAGCTGGCCATTCTTGCCCCCCAGTCCGTTTCCCCGGTTGAGAAACCGGGTGCTGTTTTCCTCAAAGCTCCAGTGGACAAAACGCGGGGCGGCGGAGGATTTGGGTGGCAAGAGGGTGACAAATGCGGAGGGATCCGTCGTCTGAAGGGGCTCCGAGGTGCCTCCCTCGAGGCGGAGTGCCTGATTTTGGGTCAGGCGCACGGGGGTGTTTTGCCCTTGGGCAGTCGCCTCGACGAGTCCCTCGAGCACGTGCACCTCCATCGCCTTCTGCGGCTCCACGGAGACGGCGAACTTGGTTCCCAAGTCCACGAGGCGTCCACCCGGTCCGTCGAGGGTGAAGCCGCGCGCGGCTCGGCCGACGGTGGCCACGGCGCGTCCTTTGGAGAGGAACCCGTGCCAGGCGTCGTCGATTCGCAATTCGGCTGGGCCTTCGAGCAGGACTTGCGCTCCACATTGGAAGCGTAGCGAGACGAATCCGGCGTCGAAGCGCAGGGTCTCTCCGGCTTGGAGGGCACGCCCGGATTGAATGGGGGAAAGAGCGCCAAGCGCCTCGGTTCTCTCGATCCGCGCGGCGGCGGGGTTGCTCGAGAGGGTCCACAGCAGGGCTCCCCCGCAGAGGAGGGCTGCGGCGGTCTGGAGGAGCCGTTGCTGCCAGCGCTGGGAACGCAGCGAGCGGTGGACGCGGCTGGGTAAGTCTTCGCGCGGGGTGGGTGGGAAGGGGACGATGGGGGGGGGACTCAGGCGGAGGGTGATTTCGGAGGCAAAGAGCGTTCCGTGCGGGTCCTTCAGGGTGGTTTGGAGGAGGCGTTCGGTGAGGGTGTGCTGAGCGAGGGTCTCGAGGATGGCAGGGTGCGTTTTGCAGAGGGCGGCCAGTTGGCCGACCTCTTTGGGGGTAGCGTCCCCGGCGAGAACTCGGGCGATGAGGAGCTCGGCCTCTGCGGGAGTTGGCGAAGGAGGAGTGGAGGAGGTCATGGAGGATGGGGACGCTCGGAAATCAGACCGAGGTGGGGGTGGGGAGTGCGGAGTCCGGCCCGATTTTTCCATGGACGCAGGAGGCCAGGGTGGAGCGCAGGCGGTGGAGGTGCATGGTGAGAGCGGAGTGTTTGCGACCGGAGCGTTGGGCGAGTTCCTGCAGGCTCAGGCCCTCGGCGTAGCGCGCTCGGAGGAGCTGGCGTCCCGGCCCGTCGAGGCGATCGAGGCATTCGAGGAGCGCTTCCATGCGCTGGCTGTCGCGCTCAAGAGGCCATTCGGAGGCGAGACGCACGTCGAGAAGGGTTTGCAGTTCGAGGCTGCCGCCCAGGGGCAGGGCGCGGAATTTGCGCCCATGGTTTTGGAGCAATCGGTGGGCGATGCCCCGCAACCAAGGGAGGAGAGGGCGAGTCGGGTCGTACTCCGAGAGCTTTCGGTAGGCGGTCAGAAAGGTGTCTTGGGCGAGGTCCTCGGCTTCGGCGCTGTCGTTGAGGCGGACCGCCAAGTAGGCGCGGATGGCACCTTGGTGGCGTTGCACGAGGAGGGTGAAGGCGTGCAGGTTTCCGGATTGGGCTTGGCGAACGAGGTCGGATTCCTCGGGCGAGGGAACTGGGGTTGGCTCGGACATGAGCGGGATCATGGGGGAGACGGGGAGCGGGGTCTTTCTCCAATTGTCTTCAACCCGTCGGCGGAACACCGGAGAATGGGGAAAAGCGGAAGCGGGATGGGGTTGCCCCGATGGACAAGAGGGCCCACATTCCCCCGCCTGCCATCCCATGAGTGTTTCGCGTTTGGATTTTCGTCTCGATGCCCGTGCCTCGGATTCCCGGGCACGAGCCGTCCGGTTTCGGACGCTTCACAACGAAGTGTTGGGTCCGCTTTTCATGCCGGTGGGAACCCAGGCGACGGTGAAGGCGCAGTTGACGCAGAGTTTGGAAGAGGCGGGCTCGCAGATTCTCCTTGCGAACACGTACCATCTCCTTTTGCGGCCTGGTGCGGAGGTGTTTCGTCGGACCGGAGGGATTCATGGGTTCATGAGTTGGGAGCGCTCGGTACTTACGGATTCGGGCGGCTTTCAAATTTTTTCGCTGCCGCACGCGCGGAGCATGACCGAGGAGGGGGCGGCGTTTCGGAGCTACCTAGATGGCCAGACGATTCTGCTCAGTCCGGAGGTGAGTATTGACACCCAGAAGGCGATC
>JBEBAG010000149.1:0-2586 GCA_041159065.1 Verrucomicrobiota bacterium
CCGCTCCGCTGAGTCCCCAGGAGTATTTTCTGCTCACGGGACGCCACCGTTCTCCCTGAGGCGTTTCCGGCTCCCCGGCGCGTCATCCAAACGAGCCCTGCACGCGAGCGAACCCCAAAAACTCAGGGCCACTTCCCGCTACTTCGTCACAGAGCCGTCCCCGGGCTTTTTCAGAGTAACCTCCGCAGCGGATCCAGAGATGACCGCCTGGGGCGTGTCGATTTTCACCCCACCCCTGGCTCTGACGACGCCTTTCTCCTCGTCGAGGGTGATTTCCTCCGCCGTTATCCCCACGGACCCGGCTTCTTCTGCAACGGAGGTTCTTGTTTTAGGATTCCCCGGGACGCCCGCCGCTTCCTCGGTCTGGGCCATCCGTCCCTCCACGATGCGAGCAGTGACAAGCACGAAGAGCTGGCGTCGCGGGCGCGGGACCGAAACTTGAACCGCCGCTCCGCCCTCCTCCGGGGCTCGGAGCACCGCAGTCATTCCGGGGGACAAACGCAAGGCGGCGTCCACCTTTCGCGTGTCGAAGAGAGCCTCGAAAGGGAGGCCCGTACGCGCAGGAGACCAACCGCTCAACTCCCGATCGAGCGCTCCCCTTCCCCTGACCTCGGTTTTTCCCCCGTGCAGTTTCCTGAATCCCGCGAGGTCCACAGCCTGAAACGCAGTCTGCATCTGAAGTGTGCCATCTGCTTCCACCTCCGGTGTCACATCGAACGTCACTCCGACATTCTTGGTGTCAAACCTCGCAGGCAGCCACCGCCCGCTCTTTCGCTCCTTTTCCCAATCCGTCGGGTAGACGAATTCCCTGACACATTCGATCCGCTCCTGCTGTCCAGCATGGGTGATCACGGTTTGCCATGAAAGCTGCGCCACGCCCTTCCGCCCGTCCAATGCCTTGAGCCCGCGGTCCACATCCTCAATGGGAAAGATCCGGATGGCCTCTGAATGCCCCTTTGCCTCGGGTGCTTGCAGAAAATCCGGGAGGCCGGGGACATGGCCCACAATCTCGATGCACTTCGCGTCAACCTCGACCAGCGGCTCCCTCGCATTCGGCGCAGGCTTTTTCTCCGCCCCCGGCGACTGTACCCCAGTGCGGACCACAAACGCGCCGGCGGCAAACTTGCCTGAAAACTCCACCTCGGGCACCCTCGCGACCGACGCAGCCTTTCTCTCCTCCGCCCCACGCAACTGCACGGCGGTGCACAACACAAACGCGGCGGTGGCAAAAGTGATCCCCGCGAACCTTCCCCGTACCGAGCACGCGCTACGGTCGCAGCCCTCGTCCACAATCGCGCGCACGCGCGCTTCGAGCATCGATGGCTGCGCCATGGCCAGCGCATGACGCCCGCTGAAGCGCCCCCCTTGCAGACCACGCACGACCTCCACGAGCTGCGTGGCGTAATCGTCCGGACAGGTGCCGGCGTTCAGCACCAAATCGTCGCAAGCCTGCTCCTGCGCAAGCCGCAGCAAACGGGCCCCAAACCACGCGAGCGGATTCACCCAGTAAAATGCGCACGCCAAGTCGGCCAGCCACCGGGTGAAACAGTCCCGACGGCTCACGTGCCCGAATTCATGACGCAACGCCGCGCAAAGACGCGCCTCGCTCCACTCCATCGCCTCCGCCGGCAGGAGCACCGTGTGCCGCCACATCCCCAACGCCAAGGGTACCCGGCAACGATCCGACTCCCGGACATCCACTCTCACCCCCCAAGCGGCCGACCATTCCCGCACCATCGCGAGGACGCGCCCCGACTGGATCGCACGGCTCTGTTCCGCCAGACGGCGCAACTGCCATCCGACCACCGCTCTACGCACCAGCACGAGGGCAAATCCCAAAACCCACACGCCGACCCCTGCGGCAGCACCGCTCACGCGAAGGACCTCAGCGCTCGCGGGCGGCTGAGGGGGCGCGACCCTAGCGGAATCGGCCACGGTCTCCGAAGACGTCGTGGCGCTGATCGGAGCACGCTGGATGGTCATGGGTACGGTGGGCCTCTGAGGGTTGAGAGCAAACGACCACCGAGGCGTGACCAGGTTTGTGAAAGGCAGCAACAGCAGTGCGGCAAGCGCCGCAACGCCGATGGCGTGACGGTTTGCCGCCGAAGCGCGGCGGAATGCGGTGCTCAGCAACAAGGCAATCGCGATCAGCGCCGTGCTTTTTAGGAGCAGATCGAGCAGGAGCGGAAAATAGCTTTCGAGTTTCACGGGGCGGGATGGCTATTTGGATTTCGCCTTCTTGATGATCGCCTCAATGCGTTTGAGTTCCTCGGCAGGCAGCTTGCCGTCCGCCGTGTCCACGAGCGCTGCAACCGCGTCGGCAAGCGATCCCTCGAAGAAGGTCTTCACCACGCGCTGCAGCGCCGACTTGCTCTCGGCGGCCCGCGTCCGCGTCGGCACATACACAAAACGCTGTCCGTCTTCGCGGTGTTTCAAGTGACCCTTTTCCTCCAAGATGCGGAGGAGGGTTCGGACGGTTGAGTAGCTGGGTTGATCCGGGAGCGCCGCATTCACCTCCGCCGCGGTGGCTTCGCCCCGGGCAAAAATGATGTCCATGATCTGGCGTTCCCGGCGGGTGAGCAGATG
>JBEBAG010000150.1:0-4126 GCA_041159065.1 Verrucomicrobiota bacterium
CACTCACCACCGGCGAGGTCTCCGTGAGCCCGTAACCCTGCCGCACAGGTTTTCCAAAGCGCGCCTCAAAAGCCTCCGCCAGTTCCCTGGGTAGTCGCTCCGCGCCGGTGATGACCAAGCGCAGACTGCGCAGCTGGGCAGGCTCCGCCTTGCGCAGGTATCCTCTTAAAAAGGTGGGGGTTGAGCAGAGCAACGCCACACGATGCTCCTCGATCAGCTGCGCATTGCGCGGGACATCCATGGGACTGGGATAGGTCACCATCCGCGCCCCGCGCAAAATCGGGAACCACAACGTGACGGTGCTCCCAAACGAGTGAAAAATCGGCAGACACGCGAGCACCGGAGCGTTGGGTTCCAGACCCAGCATTTGCGAAAATTGGGAGACATTCCCCAGCAGGTTGCGGTGGGAAAGCACCACCCCTTTGGGATCCCCGGAGCTCCCACTGGTGAACAGCACCACGCTCTCCTCCTCCCCCCCGCTCTTGGGAAGCCGTAAAATCGCCCCCACCCGGTGCGCCGAAAGCACCTCCACCAGGACACGCCACACGAGCGTCCGAAGTTTCAAACGCGGCACCACGTCCTCCAACCGCATCACCTCACGACTCCAAGGGAACTGCTCCAGACGCGCCTCGAATGCGCGGGCCGTAATCATATGCTCGAGCCGCGCAATCCGCTTGGCCGCCTCCACCGACTCGCGCCCCGCCGAAAAGTTCAGGTTCACGGGGACTTTTCCCGCGAGCACCACCGCGAGATTCGCCAAGACCGCCCCCCTCCCCGAGGGCAGTACCACCCCCACCCGCCGCGCCGGACAAAACCGGCGCACCTCCCCCGCCAACGCAATCGCCGCCGCCAGAAGCCAGCCGCGCCGCATCTGCACCCCATCCACCCCGTCCACCAATGCCACCGAAAACCGATCCCGCATCAGCCCCCGCAACGCCTCGCGCCCCAGATGCCGCCCCAACTCGGGCCGCCTCCGATAGCAGCGCTCCCCCAACTCCCACAGCCGCTCCCGCACCCGATCCACGCGAAACGAGTCCCCCGGGAAGGGTTCTCCAAAGGCCACGGAACCAATCCGCCGCTCGCCTCGGCCGCGCGGCATCCATCCTGCCCGGAACGCCTCCATTTCTCCCGCCTGCCCCCCCCATTCCACCCAAACCGGCACGATCGGCACACTCCGTCCCCCCCCTTCCCTCCGCAGCCCCGGCTTCCCTGCCCCTAGCCCCCTTCCGCACACGCACACCCACTCGCCCGCCCCCAACCCCTCCTCCGCCTCTCGCTCGCCCCCCCACCCCAAGGCCCCCACCCACCTCAGCAGCCGCCTCACCCGAGCGCCCTGCAAGTCCCCACCCAGAAACCGCAGCGGCCAGGGAAACACCAACTGCAATATGAAAGCCTCCCAGCCTCCCAGACGATTGACCACCAACACGCCTCCCTCCCCCGTCATGTCCGCGCTTCGCTCCACCTCCAACCTCCCCCAAAAGCGCAGCACCGCCCTCGCAAGCTTCCGAACCCGTCCCATCCTTCCGTTTTCCAATGGCGCAGATCTCATCTCGCCCCCCATCATGCCCCCGGCTTTGCCCCAAAAAAAGCCCGCGCATTCCCCTCCCATGAGCCTTCCCGCCCACCTCGCGTCCGCCTTTGCCAGCGACAACACTTCCGGCATCTGCCCGGAGGCCCTCGAAGCCATTCAGAAAGCCAACGCCCACTTCGCCCCTTCCTACGGGGAAGACACCGCCACCACACTCGCATCCGACGCCTTCCGCGCCGTTTTTGAAACCCCCTGCGACGTCTATTTCGTCTTCAACGGAACCGCCGCCAACTCCCTCGCCCTCGCCTCCCTCTGCCAGTCCTACCATAGCGTTGTCACCGTCGATTCCGCCCATATCGAAACCGACGAGTGCGGCGCTCCCGAATTTTTCTCAAACGGGACCAAACTGCTCACCACCCCCGGCATCCTAGGGAAACTCCAACCCGAGGCCATCCAACACGCCCTCACCCGCCGCACCGACATCCATTACCCCAAGCCCCGCGTCCTCAGCCTCAGCTGCCCGACGGAATTGGGTACCGTCTATTCCCCCCAGGAACTGAGCTCCCTCGGCACCCTCGCCAAGGCGCATGGCTTGAAATTCCACATGGATGGAGCCCGTTTCGCCCACGCCGTGGCCTCGCTCGGAGTGTCCCCGAGGCAGCTCACCTGGGAGGCCGGAGTGGACGTGCTCTCGATGGGGGGCACCAAACTCGGCATGCCCTACGGGGAAGCTGTGGTTTTCTTCGACCCTGAGCTGGGGCGCGAATTCGCCTACCGCTGCAAACAGGCCGGACAACTCGCCTCCAAAATGCGTTTCCTCGCCGCCCCGTGGCACGCCCTGCTCTCCAACCACACATGGCTGCGCATTGCCGCACACGGCAACGCCATGGCCGCCCGCCTGCGCGCCGGCCTCGCCTCGCTCCCCGGCGTGCGCCTGCTCTATCCCACCGACGCCAACGCGGTCTTCGCGGAACTCCCCGAACCAATGCGCCTCCACCTCCGCGCCAAAGGCTGGCGCTTCTACGTCTTTATCGGTGGCGGAGCCCGATTCATGTGCTCTTGGCTCACCACCCCGGAGCTCGTCGACGCCCTCTTGGAGGACGCGGCCTCGGCCCCCGGCTAGAACCTCGGGCGACCATCGCCCTGAGCCGCCTCCATCCCAATACACCCCTTACCCCAACACGCCCGACTTCCGCAGCGCGCTCCGGATCATCTCCTCCCGCTGCGCCGCATCCTGCCACCGCTCTTGCACCCCAGGCGCAAGGCTCCGCAGCGGATCGAAATACAGAAAATACTCTCCCGGCTTCACCGAGGGGCTCGTGAAAACCGCAATTCCGTTCTCCGCATCATAATGCTCAAAGGAGTGCGCATCCCGCTTTCCTCCGCCCCCCATGGTGTCCACCACAAAGGCGGGCGTGTGGAATCCAGCCGTAGTACCACGCACCCGCTTCTCCACCGCCAACCCCTGCGAGAGCGGCGTGCGCAGATCCTCTAGTCCGGGCACCAGATCGTGAAAATACACGTAGTAAGGCTGGATGTTGATGAACCCCAGACGCCGCACCAGCAACTGCATCACCCCCGCTTCCCCGTTCACCCCGTCCTGCAGCACCGTCTGGCAGCGCACCGTGATCCCGCGCTCCACCAACCGATCCATCGCGCGCCGCGTCACGTCCACCACCTCGCCGGGATGATTGAAATGCGTGTGCACCACGGCGCTCTTGTGCATGCGGCGCGCCGCTTCCACCACCCGCGTCAGGGCATCCGTCCAGCGCGCGTCGGACAAAATTTTCTGCGGCATCACACAGAGCCCCTTGGTCGCAAAACGCAGCCGCCGCACATGCGGAATCGCCAGCAAGCGCATCCCAATCGCCTCCAGATGATCCGGGCGCAAATTGAAGGTATCCCCCCCGCTCACCACCACATCCTCCAATTGCGGCTGGGACTCGATATACGCGAAAGCCCGCGCCCAACGCTGCTGGTCCGCATGCAAGCGCAGCTTCTCCCCCACCACCTCCGTATCCGCCCCCACCGCATAGGACCGCGTGCAAAACCGGCAGTACACCGGGCAGCTGTCCACCGGAAGAAACAAAGCCTTGTCCGGATACCGATGCGTCAAACCGGGGACCGGCGAATCCTTGCGCTCTCCGAGGGAATCCAGACGCAGCATCGGATGATCCGGTAGCTGCCGGCTGCGAAGCGGTAAAAACTGGAGTTTCAAGGGATCCTCGGGGGACTCCCAGTCGATCAAACTGAGCAGATGCGGGGAAATCCGGAGCGCCATGGGCGCAAACTTCAGCCCGGCGGTCAGGTCCGCGTAAAAGGCCTCGGAAGCCCGATCGCCCACGATGCTCCGGAGCTGCCCCACACTGGTAACCGTCGCCTTCTGCTGAAAGAGATGGCTTTCAAACTCCGCAGCCTCCACCCCCTCAAACCCCGGCAGATGCCTCCAGTACTCCCCGCCCAAAAGCGCGCGGTGCACAGCCTCCGCGGCCCCTCGCTCTCGAGGCGCAGCCAACGACAGAGGCGCAGCCAAAGACACCTCCCCTTCCGATTCCTCCACGAAACCCGGTCCGATCCGTGATGCAGTCAGCATGACTT
>JBEBAG010000151.1:0-3035 GCA_041159065.1 Verrucomicrobiota bacterium
AAAGACATAGCAGGCCCTCTGCTGGTGGCTACTTCTTCTCGGGTTTCAGCACCAGACTCAGCTCATCGAACTGCAGGTGGCCCACCACACTGGATCCGCGCGAGTTCACATTGACCCCCCATCCCATCCCGGAAAAATCCAGCACATCCTCCTCCTCCGGCGGATCCCCTCCGGGCCAGATGGTCACGTGTTCCCGCTTCTGCTTGTCGTAGTACCCCACCCCTCCCCGACGCAGTTTGTCAATCGGGACAATAATCTCCTTCCACTCCTCCGTGGCCTTCCAGCTTCCTCCCCCAAAGGACGTGCTCTTCTTGTCCTTCCTCGGGGTTCTCCCGCTCACGCCAAAGCTGAACGAGGTCCCCGTGTTGCTCCGCACAAAAAAACGAATCGCCGCATGCTTGCTCGGGTTGATCGTCCCCTCCTTGAAGGACTTCCCAAACCCCCCGCCCCCGCCTGCGTCCCGAAAGTCGCACGTGAACTCAATCACCTTGGGATGGAGCGGATCCTTGGTCTCCACCGCCTTCAATTTCGACCCGCCCCCGCCCTCCTTCAGGCTGTTTTTCGAAACAAAATCGAAGGCGTCGAGCACCTTGTATTTTCCAGAATCCTCCGCACCCGCATTCGAGCACCCCAGAGCCAACGCGAGCGCGCAGAGACCGGCTCGAGCCCTCCTGGCAAAAGAACGAAATCCACGCAGGCGACCGGGAATGAAAGGGGGGAATACACTCATGGCACCCCGAAGATGTACGAGGAACCCTTCGATTTACCTCAAAAAATCCAGCCAGCCCCACCCCCACGCTCCACGATCCTAGCCTCGCTCCACCAAGTGGGCGTACCGCTCCTGCCAGTCCGCCGGAAGCCGCACCGGCCGCCCCGCAGGCATCTGCACCATCGCCAACATCTGGCGGCTGCGCACCATCTCCTGCCCATCCGCAATCCGGCGCACCGTAAAACCACACCAGAACCGCGTCCGATCGAGCGACTCCAGCCACCCCTCAATTTCGAGTTTGTCCCCCAGTTTGGCAGGGCGGCGATAGTCAATCTCCGTCCGCGCCACCACGGGAAACAGCCCGCTCTCGGCCATCTCAGACAACCCCATGCCCATCTGCTCGGCGAGCAGCGTCCGGGCCGTCTCGATGAAGCGCAGGTAGGCAATGTTGTGCACCACCGCGGCACAATCCGTGTCAAAAAACATCACCTGCACCTCGATGCGGATGCGCGGGGTGGATGGGTGGATCAGCGAAGGTTCATTCATGCGCTCGGAGGGCCCCGGGGGCTACTGACGTTCGTACTCTCCCTTGCCCGTGCGTTTCCAAACGCTGAATCCGGCGTTCTTGGCATCCGAAACGGAGAGAGGCTTGAGGATCTTGGGCGAAGAAAACCCGCTGAGAATCTTGCGAACCGGCTGACGGCAGAGGGGGCACTTCTCCAGGGGGGGAGCCGAAAGGGGCCGGTTCAAGCTGAACCCCTTTTTGCAAATCCGACACTCCCCCGAACAGGGCTCGTATTCGTAAATGGGCATGCCCTCTTCCTAGCGCGTCTGCCCCAGGTAGGCCAGCCACTCCGCCGGAAGCGCGTGCCGTTCGATGCCATCGGCAATCCGCCCCTCCGCTCCCGGGTCAAACCGGGTCGTGGTCCCGTACACCATGATCGCGTCCTCCGAGCCCTCCACGCAGAGCGCATGCGCCACCCCCGCGGGAATCACCACCCCACAGTGGCAGCTCCCCCCGCTGTCATCCCCCTCCAGACTCATCCGCATCACCCGCCGCTCCAATCCCTCCCGCTCATCCACCAAAATCATCTCCACATTCCCCTGCACGAAAAACATCACATCCCACTGCTCCATATCATAAGGGCGCTCTGAAACCGGAGCGGCCTCCGGCCCAAACAAGCGCCGGTTCCACGCCTGCGCACTCCACCCTTCAGGAACATGCGGGGGATGGATATGAAACCCCTTCGCCGAACCCGCATACATCCGGGCCGTCGCCCACTGCTTGGGCCAGATTCCCAAAGCCCCCAACACCCCTTCGCCCTCCCGCGAAAACTCCCCGAAAAACCCGCGGTGCTTCTGGCGGTAAATCTTGCGCGGCACCAACTCCACCCCCGGAATCCACCCCGCACCCAGGCTCGCCCGATCCGCCCCCATCAAATCCCCGGCCGCTACCCCGCTCGTCGCCAACCGCTCTAGCAGCCCCCCCGTTGAGTAATCCCTCTGCGAAAGCGCCTCCTGTGCGCCCCTCCGAATTCCATTCCAGCGTTCCATAAAATCTCCAATCTCCACACCGCGCCTTCAATTTCGAGCCCCGATTCCATCCCCCGCTCCGCCCCCCAGCACGCCCTGCACCGAACGCGCGATGGCCCCCACCGCCCTCTCCAAATCGCAAGCCGAGATGCAATAGGGCGGCATCAACACCACCGTATCGCGAATCGGCCGCGTCAATAGCCCGTGCCGACGCGCCTCCAGACACACCGCTTTCCCGACCCCCCGCTCCGGTCCAAAGCGCCCGCCCCCGGGCTCCCGCAACTCGATCCCCGCCACCAACCCGCACTGCCTCACCTCGTACACCCACGGCAGTCCCTTCAGCTCGCGCTCCAGGAGCTCCCCCATCCACGCGATCTGGGTCTGCAAGCGCTCCATCACGCCTTCCTCCCGGAAAATCGCCAAGCTCTCCAGCGCCACCGCACACGCCAGCGCATTTCCCGTATACGAGTGCCCGTAGAAAAACGTCCGCTCTCCGCCCCCAAGAAACCCCTCGAAAACGCGCCGCGTCGTCAGGGTCGCAGCCAGGGGCAAATACCCCCCCGTGATCCCCTTCGCCAACGCCACAAAATCCGGAACCACCCCCTCCCGCTCACACGCAAACAGCGTCCCCGTCCGCCCAAATCCCGTCATCACCTCGTCCGCGATCAGGAACGTCCCCACCCGATCACACCAGGCGCGCAATTCCCGGAGCATCCCCTCCGGCCACAGCCGCATCTCATTCGCCCCCTGAATCAGAGGCTCGATCACCACCCCGGCAATCTCCCCCCCATCC
>JBEBAG010000152.1:0-14543 GCA_041159065.1 Verrucomicrobiota bacterium
TCGGCGGCGGCGGCGGACTCCTCGGCGACGGCTGCGTTTCCTTGCGTCACCTTGTCCATCTGAAGGACGGCGTTGCTGATGGAGTCCACGGACTGGCACTGTTGTTCCACGGCGCGAGCGACCTCCGCCATGAGTCCCGTGACACGATCCGAGGATTTGACGGCATTCCGGAAGGATTCCTCGATGTGTTGGGCGAGGGTGTTGCGCAGGAGGTCTTCGGTGGAGCTCATGGCGTCGCTAACCCGATCGGTGGCGCTGCGAGATTCCGCCATGCGGGCGGAGGAACGTTTGGCTTCCTCGGCGCTGCGTCCCGCGAGGTTTCGGACCTCATCGGCCACGACTGCGAAGCCCATTCCGGCCTCCCCGGCGCGCGCCGCCTCGACGGCGGCATTGAGTGCGAGCAGGTTGGTTTGGAACGCGATCTCGTTGATGGTCTTGACGTTGGCGGAGGTCTCTTCGGTCGTGCGCCGGATGTCGGAAACGGCGTGGCGTAGATCCGCGAGGCGGCTATCGAGCTTGGAGTTGATTTTGTTGCTTTCCTCGCTGCCTTGGCGCGCGGAATCGGCGGCTTGCCGCGAGAGGGAGTCGGCCTCCTTGGCGCTTTCGGAGGTGAGGCGGGTTCGGTTGGTGAGCTCGGAGAGCGCGGCGGAGGTCTGACTCAGGCCGGCGGCTTGTTCCGCAGAGCCTTGGGCGATGTTTTGCGCGACCTGGGCGACTTGCCCGGCGGCCCGGGCCGTTTCTTCCGCTCCGGCGCGCAGGGAGTCGCAAAGCCTGCGGATGGGCTTTTCTACCCACTGAATAATAATGGCTCCGTACACGAGGGCGGCGATGACGATTGCAAGGAGGCAGGTAAATCCGGCGGTGAGGAGCAATTTCCGGCGTTCGGCATCCGCGACTTTGAGGGACTGGATGATTTCGAAGGCGCCATGCACCTCGCCCTCCTTCCAGTTTTCCATGAGCACCCCGGTCACATCCCTTCCATCGGGGGTTCCCCAGATGTTTTGTTTCGGATCTTTGGGATCGCCGTGGCAGTAAAGACAGGTGGATGAGAGTTTGATGGGGCGCAGGTAGCGGACCGCATTTTTGACGGGGTCGACCTTCCAGTACTCGCGTTCGCCGGCCTCGAGTTTCTTCAGCGCCTCCAGTTCGAAGGCGTCGGGCTCGTTTTTGTCGTTGCGGGGCTGCTTCTTAGGGACCTTGAACTCGTAGTCGCCCTCCTTGGCCTTTTTCGCGAGCCCCTGCATGGAGGAAACCACGGGCACGGTGGCCATGATTTTATCCCGGCCCTGGGAGCCTTGGGTTGCCCAAGCTTTGAGCTGTTCGGTTGAGAAAATGCCCTTGGCCCACTTTTCCTCCATGTTTTCGCGCGCGGCTTCGGCGGCCAGACAGATCGCTCGGGATTTGGTCACGAAAGATTCGATGGCGGCATCGCGGCTGTGTTTTGCAAAGCCGAGGAAGAGCGCCGTCGCGAGGACCAGGGGAAGAAGGACGCCAAGGCCAACGAGTTTAGAGCGAATGGATGCTACCATGGCGGGGGAGTAAGCATGATTCGCACCACGCTCGGGCCGGAGCCGCCGCGGATTGCTTTGGTGGAGGTCTGGGTAACCGGTATCGGGAGCGGGCGGCGCGTGGGGAGAATCTGGCTCGGGATCTGCTCCCTGCGCAGGGGAATTTGTATGTCGCCTGACTTGTCGAAATCACCCCCAACGCCCTCACATCGCGTGGCGGGAAAGTATCTGACGTTCGTGCTTGGCCCTCAGGCGTACGGCATCCCGGTCCTGCGGGTTCGCGAGATTATTCGTCTCTGCGAACTGACGGCCGTGCCCAACATGCCCGAGCACTTGCGGGGGGTTCTGAATCTGCGCGGAAAAATCATCCCAGTCACGGATCTGCGTTTGAAGTTCCGCCTCGCTCCGGCAGTGGACTCGGAGCACACATGCATCGTGGTGGTGGAGGTGCTCCAGCCGGGTGGAAACGCCCACGCGCTCATGGGGCTGATCGTGGATGCGGTGGAAGAAGTGGTTCACATCGCCGGAAGCGAAGTGGAGCCCACGCCCGATTTCGGAGCGGCCGTGAACCCCGCCTTTATTTTGGGAATGGCGAAGGTGAAGGGGAGGGTCAAGGGGTTGTTGGACATCGATCGGGTAGTTTCCGCCGTGACCCCCGAGCAACTCGGCGTACCCGGTCTCTTGCCGCATGTGAAGCCGCTTGGCTAGGGGCTCTCGTCACTCCTCTGCGCCACCTCTGAACTTCTGCCCCGCTGATCCGTCGCGATCCCGATCCTTTCCATGAAACTCACTACGAAACTTGTTCTCGCCATCCTTGTTAGTGGTTTGCTGCCCGCGCTTCTGATTGGCCGGCTGGCATGGAGAGCCGCCGAGGAGTCGGCCGGTGATTCCGGGGATTATTACCTCGCGATGGCAGAAGAGGTGGCATCCCGGATTGATCGGACTTTGTTTGAACGGTACGGCGATGTGCAGGCGTTTGCCTCCAACGGGCACATCCAGGACATCAAGTCTTGGTACCTCCCCGACAGCTCCCAGAACAGGGTGGCTCAGGCTGCGAACCGGAATGTCGCGCTGTACGGCGGATTTTACGCGTTGAGTTTCATGGTGGATACGAAGGGAAGGGTGGTCGCGGTGAACGACCGGGATTCCGAGGGGCGTCTCATTGATACAAAGTACCTGTACCAGAAGAACTTTGCGGACTCCCCATGGTTCCGTGACACGTTGTCAGGGAACTTCACCAAGGGACCGCAGTCCGATGGAACGTATGCGCAGGACGTTCACGTGGATGAAGATGTGGCGAAGGTTTTCAATACGGAGGGGCTCTGTCTCGGATATTCCGCGCAGGTGAAGGACGCGGCCGGTCTGGTGATCGGGGTGTGGCACAACAGTGCAAACTTTTCCCTCGTGGAGGAGAATGTGGTGAGTGCCTACAAGCAGCTGGCGAATCGATCTCTCACTGAAACCGACGTGGTGGTGTTAGACCGCTACGGGCGACTTTTGGTGGACTACGACCCCACGCGGGACGGGAAGGAGGAGGTCGTTCGGAGGATGGATTCCCTGCTCAAAACCAACTTGGCCAGCCTCGGGGATGAGGCCGCACGGGAGGCGATGCAGGGGCATTCGGGACACCTCGTCACGGTGAATTCGCAGACCAAGGTGGAACAGATGGTCGGGTATGCGGTTTGCAAGGGAGCCCTGGGGGCGCCGACGTTCAAGTGGGCGGTGCTGGTGCGGACTCCGGCGGAGCACGCTTTGGCGCTTCCGATTTTGCACCGGCAGATGATCTCCTTTTACCTAATTGCCAGTGCGGCGGGCCTCGTTGTGGTGGCCTGGTTGCTGAGCCGCGCCATCGCGCAGTCCGTGGTACGCGAGGTGGGGCGATTGCAGAGCATCAATGACTCGCTCAGTCTGGCCTCCAACCAATTTTCAAAGTCGAGTGAAACGGTGGCGCAGGGGGCTAGCGAGCAGGCGGCCGCTTTAGAGGAGACGAGTGCGTCGTTAGAGGAGATTGCGGCCATGACCCGAAGAACGTCCGAGAACGCCAACAGTGGCAAGAGTCTCAGCCAGAGCGCTCGGGATTCAGCGGATGTGGGGCTAGAGAAACTCTCGGAAATGAGCCGCACACTGTCTGGCATTCGCTCGGCCGTGATGGAAATGGAGAGCGCCGTGCGCGAGATGCAATCCTCCAGTCAGGAGGTGGCCAATATCATCACGACCATCGACGAGATTGCATTTCAAACCAACCTGTTGGCGCTGAATGCGGCGGTGGAGGCGGCGAGGGCAGGGGAGGCAGGGATGGGCTTTGCGGTCGTGGCCGACGAGGTCCGCTCCCTGGCGCAAAGTAGCGCCCAGGCGGCGAAGGAGACGGCGAAAAAGATCGATTCCTCCATCCAGCGAAGCGAGCAGAGTGGGGTGGCGAGCGCAAAGGTGGTGCGTAGCCTGACCGAGGTGGAGGCCACCGCCGAAGGATTGCAGGCCGTCTTCCAAGGCATTGTCAGGCAGGTGACTTCCTTGGATGAGGTGATTCACGAGATGGCTGTGGCTTGCGGCGAACAAAGCACCGGAATCAACGAGGTAAACCAAGCCGTTACCCAGATGGATTCGGTGACGCAGGGGAACGCGGCGGTTGCGGAGGAGAACGCTGGAGTGGCGAATGAACTCAAGTCACATGTGCTCAGCCTGAAGCAGGTGTTTGTCGCATTGCAGGCGGTCGTTTCCGGAAGAAAGTCGGCCGAGGCGGCAGGCGGAGAGGGAGCGCAACCCTTTTTCCACAAGCCTCAGCTCTCCCTCGGGAAATCCGGTGGGGGCAAGGTCTCGGTTTCGCTCGGCCGTGAGGCTCGCCCGAGTTTGCCGCTTCGCTCGGGGAGTGCCGCTGCGCAGCCTGCAAAGAGTGCGTCTGCGAGTTCGCTGATTCCCATGCCCGGGGAGCGGGATTTCGCGAAATCCTCAGAGGCGATCGAGAACTCTTTCAAAGATTTTTAGTTCGAGAATACCCGACCGGAGGCGGCTTCAGCTCGCCGCTGGTCGGGTTTTGATCCGCCCTCCCTTTCCCATCCGCGTTTTTTAAAAAATGTCCATGCATCCTACTGTCGTCCGCATGCGGGAAGCAGTCGCCTCCATCGTTCAGGAACTCGCCACTGCGGAGCCGGGCAAGGATATCGGGCTGCTCCCGATCAACAGCTTTGTGTGCGATCTCGAGGATCCCGCACTATTGGCCTCTCTCCCGGCCCCCATGCGGGAAGCCGTCCAGTGTGCGCGCCTTTGGATCGACCAGACGCTCGATTCGACCGCGCGATTCGATGTGCAAACCTTGCAGCGTTTCCAAGAGTGGACGCTGTGGATGGAGGCCGCCATGGATGCCGTTTCGGGTTCCTCGGGCGTTCCCGCTCTCCCTGAGGCATGGCAGAACCCATCGCGGCAGGCTTTCTCCGTTTCTTCCCAGGTCGCCGCGCTTGCGCAGAGCGTGGCCCGTGAGATTTCTACTGCGGAGGTGGGGAAAGACGCGGGGCTACTTCCGGTCAACAGCTTCCTTTGTGAGATCGAAGAGGTGCTTTCCCGCGCCGACTTGCCTGCGGTGATCGAGGAGGCGGTGCGTCTGGCGAGGGAATGGGTCGATCAGATTCTGGATACGACAGCGGTTTTTGATGCGCACACGCTGGCTTTGTTCTCGGAGTGGGTGGTTTGGATTGATGCGGCGTTGGAACAGAATGAGACCGCAGAACTTTCCCTGACCATCCCCCCGGCATGGAAGGATTTGGCTCGCTCCGGTACCCCGGTCACGGAGGCGGAGGGGGGGGCGCGGGCGGGGAACACGCTTGGAGCGATGGCTGGGCTGGTACGCCAACTCTCGCTGGAGCTTGCGTTTACCGAGGAAGGCAAGGACACGGGGTTGCTTCCGATCAACAGCTTTCTCACGCAGATGCGGGAGTTGCTTCCCAGCGCGGGCTTTCCCAACGCCGTTTCCGAGGCGCTGGTGCAGGCCAGCGCCTGGCTGGATGCGCTCTTCGACACGACGGCGCAATTTGATGCCTGGACGATTGCCCGTCTCTCCGAGTGGGCGGCTTGGATGGATACCGCTCTCGAGCGGTTGGGTTCCTCCCAGCCGCTTCCCGAGTGGCCTGCCGCTTGGGCCAACCGCACGAAATCCGGTGGGGAAAAGTTTCCGGTGGCTCCGGAGGAGGGGGAGCTGGTCTCCGAGGCTCCCGTACCGGTTTCCTCATTCCGATCGACCCCTTCTGTGGAGGACGCGCCGGTTGCGGTGTCTTCCGGTGGGACTCACGCGGGAGGGCATTCAAAAGGCGAGGAATCCGCGGGTTTTCCGGCGGAGCCCCCGCTGGCCCTTCCGTTGGAGGGGGATGACCGGGACCTGATCGTCGGGTTCATCAGCGAATCCTACGAGCATCTCCAAAACATCGAACAGGGCGTTCTGGTTCTGGAGGAAAACCCAACCGACGCGGCTACGCTCAACTCGATTTTCCGCGCATTTCACACCTTCAAAGGGGGAGCCGGATGCTGCAATTTGACTCCCATCAAAGACTTGGCGCATGAGCTCGAGTCGGTTTTGGATGCTGCGCGCCAGCATCGGCTGGCGCTGACTACCGAAATCATCAACGCCATCCTGGAGGGCGGGGACACGTTGGGGAAATTTGTCGCGCAGATTGCGGACCGGTTGGCGGGCAAGGATTTGAGCGTGCCCATTTGCATTCCCACGCTGCCCCTGATTGCGAGGGCTCAGCGGATTCTCCGAGGAGAATCGGGACCCGAGATCGTGTCCGTTCCGGCGGCGCCCTCGAATTCTCTGGGGGCGAGGGATACCGATCGACCTGTTGCGCCTTCAGAGCCAGAAGCGGTGCAGCCTTCGCAGAGTAGGCAGGCGAGTGGGGCCTCCGCGTCGGCGGGCAAGCCCACGGGAGCCTCCGCGGAAGTTCCTCCTCTCCCGGGGGGAGCTGCGGGTGCACGTGCTGCAGGTGCCTCAGGAGGGGCCGCAGCGCCCGCGACTGTGAATGCAGGCTTTGTCAAAGTGGATACGCTCAAGCTGGATGCGTTGATTGATTTGGTCGGTGAGTTGGTGATCTCCGAGTCCATGGTCGTCCAAGATCCCGGGCTGCGATCCGTGGATAGTCGCAATCTGACACGGAACCTTGGGCAGTTGCATCGGATTACGAGCGAGTTACAAAGGACGGCTATGTCTTTGCGGATGGTGCCCATTCGGGCTACGTTCCAGAAGATGACCCGTTTGGTGCGCGATATTGCGGCCAAACAACAAAAGCAGGTGCATTTGGTTATGAGCGGTGAGGATACGGAGCTGGACCGAAACATTGTGGAGGAGATCAGCGATCCTCTGGTGCACATGATCCGTAACGCCGTCGATCACGGGGTGGAAAAGCCGGAGGCGCGTGAGGCGCGGGGAAAAACGGCGATGGGATCCATCTTCCTACGGGCGTTTCACCAAGGGGGAAATATTGTGATCCAGATTGAGGATGACGGGAATGGCCTCAATAAGGATCGCCTGCTCGCCAAAGCGCGGGAAAAGGGGTTGATCAAGCCGACGGAGGTGCTCTCGGACAAGGAAATCTACGAGCTGATTTTCGCGCCGGGTTTTTCCACAGCCGAAGTGGTCAGCGATATTTCTGGAAGAGGAGTGGGGATGGATGTCGTCAGGCAGAACATCGAAAAGCTTCGTGGAAAGGTTGAGATCGACACCAGTCCTGGAGCGGGGACCACGTTCACCATCTATTTGCCGCTGACCCTCGCAATTATCGACGGCATGATTGTGAGTGTGGGTCCAGAGCGTTACATCATCCCGACGCTTTCGGTTCGGGAATCTTTCCGGCCTCGTCCGGAAATGATCTCGAGCGTGCATGAGCGTGGGGAGATGGTGAATGTGCGAGGCCGGTTAAGCCCGCTTTTGAGGCTCTATCAGTACTTAGAGCAGCAACCCAAGGTGACCGATCCCTCCGAGGGCATTGTGGTGGTAGTGGAGTCGGGAGCTCAGACCCGCTGCCTCATGGTGGATGAGCTTTTGGGTAAGCAGGAGGTGGTGATCAAAACCTTGGGCGGAGCGTTAAAGAAAAACAATGCGCTCGCCGGGGGAGCCGTGCTTGGAGATGGCCGGGTTGGCTTGATCTTGAATGTCGATGCTTTGGTTAAACTGAGTGCGATCCCCGCCGGCCCGGTTGCGAGTAGTTAGGGGCCTCTCTCTGCATTTCCATCGGCGCATTGGTCGCCCTCATCATCTCGAGCGATATTAAGAACATGCATCAAGAAGGATCCTCTCAGCCGACCTTTTCAACCCTTGCAGGGAAGCATCTGACCTTCGTCCTGGGGCACGAATGCTATGGAATTCCCGTGCTGAAGGTACGGGAAATTATCCGAATTTGCGATATTACCCCCGTGCCTCAGATGCCCCCGTATATTCGGGGGGTATTGAATCTGCGAGGAAAAATCATCCCGGTAGCCGATCTCAGAATCAAGTTCCGCCTAGCGAATATTCAACAGACCAAACACACGTGCATTGTGGTGGTCCAAGTGGTGCTGGCAGATCACAGCTCCACTCCCATCGGCTTGATTGTGGACGCCGTGGAGGAGGTACTTTGGATCAGCGAGTCGGATATTGAGCCTGCGCCGGATTTTGGGACGATTCTTTCCACCGACTACATTTTGGGGATGGCCAAAGTGAAGGGCAGCGTTAAAACGCTTTTGGACATCGACAAGGTGGTTTCGGCAGTTCACGCGGAAACCAGTATCGTGAATGCGAGCTTTGGATCCAGGCATGGCTAAAAGGGCTCTGGGCGGCGGGCGGCGACATGGAGGGGGGCTCGGCTCGGGAGCAATAGTATTTTGGTATCGGATGAATTTTGGCAATGAGTAGTGATTCGAGTGGATCGTTAGTTCTCTCCAAGGAATGTTATGAATTCCTTCGGGGTATTGTGTATGAGCACAGCCGCATTCAACTGGGACCGGACAAGCAGACGCTGGTCTCAGGCCGCCTGAACAAACGTTTACGTGAGCTGGGGCTGAGTTCTTACGAGGAATACTGCAAACTTTTGCGATCGCCGGTGGGCGAGGCGGAATTAAGTCCACTCATCGACCTGATTTCCACAAATCACACCCATTTTTTTCGGGAAAACCAGCATTTGGATTTCCTGAGAGATCAAATCCTTCCCGAGCTGACCAAGAAGCTTCCGCCTCATGAGCCGATTCGAATCTGGAGTGCGGCCTCCTCCTCGGGCGAGGAGCCGTACACGATTGCGATCGTGCTCTCGGAATATTTTCGAAAACACCCGATGCGTCCCTGGATGCTCGAGGGCTCGGATATTTCAACTCGAATTCTGCAGCACGCAAGGAATGGAATTTACAGCAAGGATCGGGTGAAGTTGCCCGATCCCCAGATGCTGGAGCGCTATTTTCAAAATGGGATTGGAGACTTTTCGGGATATTATCGGGTGAAGGAGGCCTTGAGGAAGGCAGTGAAGTTCCATCATCTCAATTTGTTGGATCCCTCATACCCGGTTTCTCCCAATCAACACGTCATATTTTGTCGGAATGTGATGATCTATTTCGATCAAACAACACAGCAGGAACTGGTGGGCAAACTTTCGAAACAGTTGGCTCCCGGCGGCTATTTGATCGTGGGACATTCGGAGAGCCTATTGGCCGTCAAGCACGACCTCAAAACGGTCAAGCCTACGATTTACCGAAAGTAGTCTTTGGATGCGGCGAATCGTTATTCAAGGTACGGGCGCGCTTAAGAAGGGATGCGTTGAGGGGAATCGATCATGATGGGGCCAAAGAAATGGACGATCCCGGCCCCGAAGGTGAGTTTGGTGGTGAAGATGGCCGATATGCTTGCGAGCAATGAGCAGAATGCGCAGCTTGTCACGTATTCTCTGGGGTCGTGTGTGGGTATTTCGGTCTACGATCCAGTGGTCAAGGTGGGTGGGCTTTTGCATGCCTTGCTTCCAGACTCCTCCATCAATCTCGAGCGTGCTCGCGGAAATCCATTCACGTTTGTGGACACCGGATTACCGGCGCTGTTTCATGCCGTTTATGCTTTGGGAGGGGTCAAGTGGCGCTTGATCGTGAAATTGGCGGGCGGCGCAGAGGTTTTTGAGGGCAACAAACTGTTTGGGATCGGAAGGCGCAACATTGAGGCGGCGGAGTCCATTCTCTGTCGCAACGGAGTGGTGGTTCAGGGGCGCGATGTGGGGGGAAAGGAGATTCGGACTTTTCGAATGGAAATGGCCTCGGGAAATGTCACGCTGGATATCAGTGGAAAGGGCACCCGAGTGCTTTAGAGGAGTTACGAGGTACGGAATTTCAATTTATGGCAGTTGCTTCCAAACGAATCCGCGTTTTGATTGTCGATGACTCCGCGATGGTGCGGAAAATGATAACGGATGCCCTGTCGGGTGATCCGGAGATTGAAGTAGTAGGCGCGGCACCGGACCCGTACATCGCGCGCGATATGATCGTGGAGCTGAATCCGGATGTGCTTACGTTGGATATTGAGATGCCCAGGATGGACGGGTTGACGTTTTTGAAGATTTTACAAAAGCACAAGCCGATGCCGGTGGTGGTCATCAGCTCGATTTCCCAGGCGGGTTCCGCGGCGGCTCTGGAGGCGTTGCACTCGGGGGCGGTGGAGGTGCTGGCCAAACCCTCCAGCAGCTACTCTATCGGACATCTGGCAGAGCAGCTCCCGCGGCACATCAAGGCAGCCGCCCAGGCGAAACTGGGCTCCCTCCAGGGGCGCGGCGACTCGCGCCCGAGTGCGGGGGCGGGGGTGGCGGCGCAGGAGCGTGGGAGCGGTGTCACCGGTTCCCGCTCGGAACCTGCAGTGTCGTCTTCAGCACGTGCGCTGGTCGTTCCCGCGCAGCGGGTTCTGGCGCCTTCTGGGCGCGCCTCGTGGAATCTTAGGCAGATTATCCTACTCGGGGCTTCCACGGGTGGAATCGAGGCGTTGACGGAGGTGCTGACGCATTTACCTGCAGGGCTTCCCCCCATCTGCATCACGCAGCATATGCCGGCTCATTTTTCCCGGATGTTTGCCCAGCGGGTGAGCGATGCGTGTGCGTTTCCGGTGAGCGAGGCTGCGGATGGGCAGATGGCGCGCCCGGGTGCGGCATATGTGGCCCCAGGCGATTATCATATGACCCTGCGTTTTACGGGGGCAGGGTACCGGATGGAGTTGAATCAGAAGCCGCCCGTGCACCACTGCCGTCCCTCGGTGGACGTCATGTTCCGGTCTGTGGCCGAGATTGACGGGGCGCGGGTGAGTGTGGCGCTGCTGACGGGCATGGGGATGGACGGGGCGCTGGGGATGAAGCTGCTCAAGGGTTGCGGTGCAAAAACGATTGCCCAGAATGAGGAAACGTGTGTGGTGTATGGGATGCCTCGGGCCGCGGTGGAACTTGGGGTCGTTGACCGGGTTCTTCCCTTGAAGAGCATTGCTCAAGCGCTCGTGGATGCCGTTGCATCGCAAGAGGCGTGAAGCGTAGTTTTTCGAGTCGGCACGTCGTTCCGCGCGTCTTTTCTGTCTATGAACCCACCCTCTTCCTCTTTCGACCTCCGGGCCAGTGTGCTCCGAGTCGTCCCGAACGTATTTGAAACGATGCTGGATCTCGCCGCGGAGCCAGTGGTGGCTCCAGATGCGTCAAGGCCGCCAGAATGGGCATCGGAGGAAAACCGGATTTGCGCGATCATTGGCATCGGCAGCGAGGTGGTGAGCGGGATGTTTTATTTCCATCTCCCCGAGGGATTTTCACGTATTGTCGCCTCCAGATTGCTGGATTCTGAACTTGGGCACACCGCTGGGGACCGGGAGGTCAATGATGCCGTCGGGGAGCTTTGCAACATGATCTCCGGCGGATTGAAGGGCGACTTGGCGGACGCCGGTTTTGACACGGCGATGAGCCCTCCCTCTATTGTTCGCGGGAAGGACTTTTCGATTGAATCGGAGCCAGGACTGGCCGTGGAACATTTCCACTTTCGCTGCCAGGGGGAGCTTCTGGATCTGGAAATTCACCTTCGAGTTGAAGCATAGCCTTAGCTTTATTTTCCGTATGCCGCACAAGATTTTAAGTGTTGATGACAGTCTGACGATTCGGATGTTGGTGAAGCGTTCCTTCAAAAGCTTCGACTGCACAGTGATGGAGGCTTGCAATGGCGAGGAGGGGTTGGCGGCGATCGCCAGAGAGAAGCCGGACCTGATCTTTCTGGATATCACCATGCCGGTCATGGACGGAGTCACGATGCTGACCAAGCTGAAGGAGAATCCGGAGCTCAAGGCGATCCCGGTCATCATGCTGACGGCGGAGTCCGGCAGGGAGAACGTGGCTTACATTGCGAAATTGGGCGTGCGTGATTATTTGGTGAAGCCGTTCAAGGATGAACAACTCATTGAGAAGGCGGGCCGCGTCTTGAAGTTGGAGCCCAAACCGGCGGCCTAGCCAGTTCACCTCGTCATGCGCATGGCGGTGGAGCTGCCCTGTGGCTTTGCCAAGCCGTTTCCCCCCTGCGTTGCCCCCACCATTCCCATCGGACTCTGCTCGAAGAGCATTCCTCACTCGACTCCCACCTGAAATTGAATCTATGAGCGCCAACCAAGAAGAAATCGCGAAGACCTTTGGACTCGATGCGGTCCCAGAGAGTGTGCGTCAGTTATCCAAACTGATCGAGGGAAGGGGGGGCAGTCTTCAGGAGATTGGGAAGATTATCTCTCAGGACAAGGAGCTGACCGCGAGACTTTTGAAGTTTGCGAATCCCCGAGCGACAGATGAGTTCGACTACAACATCACGACGGTGGACGGGGCCCTGCAGCGCACGGGCTTGAGTATCGCGCTGCTCTTGGCGATGCGGGAACCCCTCGTGCGTGCAGTGGTGAAGACCTTTCAGACCATGCTGGATGTGAAGCTCGAATCCCTGCCAGTAACCGCTCCCTTTCAGGAGAAGCACTTGGTGGGGGAGGTGGCTTTCTCCGGCAAGGCTCAAGGCCGCGTCCAGTTGCGCTTTACCTTTGCCTCCGTGCCGGTGATTGGATCGAGGCTTCTCGGCCTGCAGCCCGAGGACATGCAGGATCCTGCCATTGCCAACGATATCCTTGGGGAGCTTTGCAATATGGTGGCCGGCAATTTTAAGTCCAACCTCTGTGATGCAGGACTGAACTGCACGCTGCAGCCGCCCAAGATTACGGTCACCGAGGACTTCAAGCTGCAGACCGTCGAGGGAGGTAATTCTGAGCGCCACCCGTTCCGGTCTCCTGAACTTCCTCTTTTCGTGGATCTTGGAGTGAACCCGTGGGCGGGTTAACGGCCGAATGCGGGTGGGGTCAGACGCCGCCCCTGAGGGGCGGCGTGGGCGGGGAAAGGCGGCTTGCATTGCGAAGGGGCGGACGAGGAGACGGTCCGTCCCGAACGCCGGGGCGCTTCGCGGGGGCAGTCGTGCCTGTAAGTGCAAATAGGTGTTTTTCCTATTGAGGAGTCGGGGGTGGGCGGGTTTAATGAACTCCTCTCGAAATGGAAGGGTGGCTGAGTCCGGTTTAAGGCACTCGACTCGAAATCGAGCGTGGGGTTAAACTCACCGCGGGTTCGAATCCCGCCCCTTCCGCCATCTCCTAGGTTTCTCCTCGGAGTGCTTCGCAGTTGTACGGATTAGGGGCGCTACGGATCTGCCTCTCCGTCTGGCTACCTAAGTGCAGAGCGAAGGCACATGGAGGGTCCGTCAGGAATTCCGCGGGAAGAAAACGTGGCCGGGATTAAACAAAACGTCGCGCCCAAGGAGGCCCTGGGCGCGACGTTTCGGTTGAAGGGTAGACGCGGGGCGTCGTTTATTTGTCAGGGTTGCACTTCTTGCATACCTTGCCATCGGCCTTCGCCTTGACGCAGCAGGCGTGGGCGCAGTCTTTGCCAGCGGCTTTGGCCTTGTCGCAGCAGGACTCCGCGAACACGGGGGAAGCCAGCAATCCGAACGCGAGGGTTGCAGAGGTAATAAGTTTGGTGATGCTCATAGGTTATATTCCTTTAGATGAAAACGTCTCACATTACACTCGCAATTTTGGGTTTGTCTCTGGGCTGGGCTGTTTCGGTGGAGACGGCGAAGGGGGAGGCGAGTTGGCCTCGGTTTCGCGGGGCGGACCAGCAGGGGGTGAGCCGTGAAAAGACGGTCGCGTTGGAGTGGGGGGAGGGGAAGCACGTGCGTTGGAAGACGGAGTTGCCCGGGGAGGGATGGTCCTCGCCCGTTGTGGCGGATGGCCGGGTGTGGATGACCACAGCGACGGAGGAGGGAAAGTCCTTGCGGGCCTTGTGCGTGGATTTTGAGACGGGGAAGCTGCTTTTGGATGTGGAAGTTTTTCGGAATGAAGTGGTTCCCGCGAAGCATCGTCGCAATTCCTACGCCTCGCCCACGGGCGTGCTGGAGGGGGATCGCTTCTATGTACATTACGGGCCCATGGGAACTGCGGCCTTGGATGCCGCAACGGGGCAGAAGCTTTGGGAGAGGCGCGACTTGGTGGTGGATGTGCAAAATGGGCCGGGGGGGTCTCTGACCATCCACGGAAAGTTCATTTTGATTCCGTGTGACGGGATGGATCAGCAGTACGAGGTGGCGCTCTCCAAAGAATCGGGGGAGACGGTGTGGAAGACTGAGCGCTCTGCGAAGGAGTATCTTGAGACTTTGCCTGCGGATCGGAGGAAGGCCTACGGAACGTCGTTTGTGACTTTGGTGGATGGGAAGCCAACGAGTCTCACGACCGCCTCGACGCGTCTATATGCGTTGGATCCCCTCACTGGGGAGGAGAAATGGTTCGTGAAATACGGTCAGGGATTTTCCAACGTCCCCGTGCCTGTGACGGATGGGAAGATTGCGGTGATTTCCACGGGGTTCATGAAGCCGGAGCTGTGGGCGATCCGTTTGGGAGGGGGCAAAGGAGATCTGACGGAGAGCCACGTGCTCTGGAAACAGAAGACTGGGGCGCCGGATCAGGCCTCGCCGCTCTTGATTCAGAATCGGGTGTACATGGTGAGCAGCGGGGGCATC
>JBEBAG010000153.1:0-5250 GCA_041159065.1 Verrucomicrobiota bacterium
CACTTCGGGGCATTGGGAATGGGGAGCGTTAGTGCCCGGAGCTTGAAAGCGAAACGGGCTTATACCCCCCTCGCGCACGGAACCAACCGATCAACCCGAGGTAGCAGACCAGCATGAATGCGGGAAAGAGAGCAACCTTGGCCAAGGCACTCTGTTTGGCGCCTTCGGCAGCCGCCTCCACCTTCTTTGCAATGTCCGGCTCGGTCTTGGCCAAGGCATCCACTTTGGCCTTATCCACGGCCTTGTAAGCCCCCAACACATAGCTGTCGTCCTTCGAAACCTTTCCATACGTTCCCGGAACCGATTTCTCGATCGCGACTTCCGCCGTTTTCTCGGTGATCGCCCCAATTACAGGTCCGCCCACGATTCCCACAGCCAGCATTCCGATACCGCCGATAGCATTCAGTGTGAGAGCGCCGCCTTTGGGAGTCTGTTCCGAAACAACGCCAAGCGTGGTCGGCCAGAAAAACGTCTTCCCGAAGCCATAAATCGTCGCCGCCACAAAAATTGCCACAAGTCCGGATGCCATCGAAAGACTCAGCAAGCCCACCACCGCCAGCGTGGCGGAGAGAGCCAGAAGGCCAAGCGGAGAGATCCGGCTCACAATAGCCCCTGCGAAGAAACGCAGCACCATCATGATCGCCGAGGTGTAAATCAACACCCACAGCCCGTTGCCGCCCAGCGCAGCCATCGGTTTCTCCATGATCCCTGCAATCACACCATCCGTCCCCAGCTCCGTCGTGGCCAACGGGAACATGACCAAACACAGGAACACCAAAATCCCGCGCCCAAGGGACCGGGAATACAACCCAAAAGCCAGAACGCAGGCGATCAACACCCCGAACTTGATGCCGGCAGACCAATGGAAAACGAGCGCGAGCTGACTGGAGATCAAATAGCCTGCAATCGCCGCTCCCAGCACTCCGAATTCACCCAGCATTTCACGGTAGCTTGTTCCTGAAGCCACACGCTCGTTCGGGGGGAAGGTCGCGCGAGACAACATCGCAAGATAGACGACCGCCGGAGCCGCGATGAGGTACACCAAAATTCGCCAGTCTTGATGAGCCCTCTCTCCAAGAGCCAGCGTGATCAGACCGCCCACCACAAGGCCACCCGGCCATCCAGCGTGCAAAATGTTCAACCACTTGGTTTTATTACGACTAAACATGGTCGCCACCACGGGGTTGATGTAGGCCTCTACCGTACCATTACCCAGCCCCAGAATCACCGAACCCCAGTACAATGCGTCGTAAGCCTCTTTTTTCGCCTCGGCGTTTGCGGCAATAATGCCATGCGCCTTCAATGCCAGTAACGCGTACGCCGCATAACACAGGAATGAAAACCACATCGCCGTCTTATAACCAATGCGGTCGATGATCAGCGAAAACACGATGATGGAGATCGCGAAAGGCCAGATTCCCGCCCCGAACAACTGCGCACCTTGGACTTGATCCAGCCCGAATGCCTTTGGCCACAGACTCGGATCATTCACCAAAAAGGCTCGAGTGATGAAGGCAAACGCCGTGGTAATCAGCGCGATGAAACAGCCCCAAAAAAGGGACATGTCTGGTTGGTTTTCGTCTTTTGTGCTCATGAGGAATAGTTCCAAGAGGAATAGTGAGCGCGGAAACTAGTCGCCCCATGGGCCGGATTGCAAGCCAGACGATCCCCCCCCTCCCCTCGACTGAAATCGTGTCTTGCGCCGCCCCACACCCTCCCCAACACCCCCATGCCCTCCGCCCCGCGCAACCTCCTCCCCTGCGACGGCAGCGCCCTCTACTTCGGCCCCGTCTTTGCCCCACACACCGCCACCACCCTTTTCGATTCGCTCCTCCACCAAGTCCCTTGGGCCCCCGATTCCGTGCGCCTCTTCGGAAAAACCATCGTCACCGCCCGCAAGGTCGCCTGGGTCGCCGATCAGGACCTCCCCTACGCTTACTCCGGCACCGCCAAACAGTCCTGCGGATGGTCCCCGCTCCTGCGCCAGCTCCTCGAAACGGTACAAACCCTCGCCCAACACCCCTTCAATTCCTGCCTCCTCAACCTCTACCATTCCGGCTCCGAAGGCATGTCCTGGCACAGCGACGACGAATCTTCCCTCCACCCCCTCGCACCCATCGCCTCCCTCAGCTTCGGTGCTGCCCGGAAATTTTCCTTCAAACACCGCCGCACCCAGCAAACCCTCTCCCTCCTCCTCGAACCCGGCAGCCTCCTGCTCATGTCAGGCCCCAGCCAAACCCACTGGCTACACTGCCTGCCCAAGTCCAAACGCGTCCTCGAACCCCGCATCAACCTGACCTTCCGCCAGATGCTCGCCCCCTGATTCCCTCGGCCCCTTTCCCCATGCGCATCGATATCCTCTCCCTTTTTCCCCAAATCGCCACGGCCTCCCTGAGCGAAAGCATCCTCGGCAAAGCCCAGTCCCGCGGCCTCGCCTCCGTCCACTCCCACAACCTTCGCGACTGGGCCAAAGACAAACACCGCGTCACAGACGAACCCCCGTACGGCGGCGGACAGGGCATGGTCCTCAAGTGCGAACCCATTTTTGACGCCATCCAATCCCTGAAAACTGAACACACACGCGTCCTCCTGCTCTCCCCAAGCGGCACCCCGTTCAAACACGCCACCGCCCAACGCCTCGCCTCCACCTGCCCCCACCTCATTCTCCTCTGCGGACACTACGAGGGCATCGACCAACGCGTCATCGACCTGCTCGTCGACGAAGAAATCTCCATCGGCGACTACGTCCTGACCAACGGCGTCATCGCCGCCGTGGTACTCGTCGACGCCATCGTCCGGCTCATCCCCGGAGTTCTCGGCGACGAGGCCTCCGCCACGGACGACTCCTTCGCCACCGGTCTCCTTGAATTTCCCCAGTACACCCGTCCCGTGGAGTTCCAAGGACGCCGGGTTCCGGACATCCTGCTCTCCGGCAACCATGCAGCCATCGCCAAGTGGCGCCGCGAGCAGGCCGTGGAAAAAACCCGCCGCGTACGCCCCGACCTCCTCCCCCCCGGCTAAACCCGCTCGCTCCCGTGGGCAACCCACAAGCACCGCCAGACTACCCCGCCTTCGTCGCACGCAGCCAGGCCAACCCCACCGCCCCCCCCACCGCCAACAAACCGCCCGCAATCGACTTCCCCGTCGGACGGACCCCCTGGAACATCCACGCCAGCCCCATGGTGATCAGGGGCGAGGTCGCCACCACCGGCAGCACCTTCGCGCTCGGCGTGCTCAGAAGCGCCATCTGAAAGCAGGCCACCCCGAGCGTGGGACCTGACAGCGCATTGCCCACCACAAAAGGCGCGCTCTCTTTCCATGCCGCCTTCCCGGGAAGCGGCGTCTTCTCCTTCCCCAGAGAACGCAACCCCCACCAGAAGAGCGCCGTCACCAGGGTGCCCGCCACAATCCGCTGAAAAGCCGCCGTGCCCCCGTCCATCGGCACCCCGGCAAGTTCCGAAACCGCCGATCCCTTACGGGACAGCACCGCGCCCAATCCCTGCCCGAGCGCCGAAACAAATCCAAAAAACACTCCCAATCGAAACACCCGCGGCTCCCCTTTCCACTGCTCCTCCGGCGCCAAGGCCAACCCCACCCCACAGAGAATCACCGCCGCACACCCCAGTTCTTTCCCGGTGGGGTGCGTGCCTAAAAACAGGTACTCCGCCACCCCCGCAATCGGCGCCCCAAGACACTGGGTGAGCAGAATCGAAAGCCGCGGCCCAATCCGCGGAAGCGCCCCGAAAAGCGCCATATCCCCCATTCCAAAACCAATCAAACCGCTCAGCAAAAACCACGGAAGTGCCGGCCCGGAAAACCCTCCCCCCCTCCAGAAAGCCCAAATCCCCAGCAGCAGCATCGCCAAGGTCAAACGGGACACGTTCGCCGCCATCCCGCCTAGATTCCGAACCGAGCGCGATGCAAAGAGCACCGAGCACGAAAACAAAAAAGCCGTCAGGGCCGAGGCAAGCATCGCGATGGCAGGACAGAGAGACTTCGAAAAAACCGCGGTTCAGGGCCCCAATCGCCCCACACCTCCCTAGCGACCAATGAACCGCTCCAGCTCGCCTCCCAGCAAGGCCTCCACATCGCGCTGAATCTCAGGGCGCGTCGGATGCCATCCCGACTCCTCCAGATCGCCGTACTTCTCCGCCAACACCTTCGCCAGAATCGGACGCGAGTGGCTCCACTTGTACCCGAGCTGATCCATCACCCGGCAATCACTGTGCTGCGGAGTCACGCTCAGCCCCAACAGCTCCAAGCGCATCCGGGTGATCTCCTCGATCAACGAGGGGTTGTTCAAAAACCACCAGCACCCAAACACATGGAGATTCCGGAACTTCCTCGCCGCAACGCAGAGCGCATGCTGATTCTCCCGGGCAAGCATCGTGCAAAGGAACCGGTTCTCCGGATAGGCCGCGCAAAGCGCCTCCACCGAAGGCACATCGGCCGGAGCCAGACTGTCCCCCGCCATCCGCAGCGCCGGATTCACGTTCCGCCTCACCCCGATCATCATCGCAAACGCCTGACCGTGCTCCCGTCCAAAGGGCAGCACCGCCTCCCTCAAAATCCGGTTCGTGACTGACTCGGCGTCAAAACGCCACTCGGGCGGCAATGACGCCATGCAGTAGTACGAATCCATCCTCAGCGTCCAATCCCGAAGGAACCGCTGAATCTCCTCCATGGTCTTCCCGGAAAGATCCGCCCGCACCTCGTAGCCCCAAGAGTGCATCTGTCCCGCAGTGCGCTCCCAGTCCAGCAGCAGCGGATCCAACCGCAAGGCCGCCACAAAGGCGGGATGCCTCTGAAACCCGCGCTCCCACACCACCCGCTCCTGGTCGTCGAAGGGCAGATTGGTCATGCACACCTTCCTCACCTTCGCCACCTCCAAAATCCGGTCTGTGAAGGTCTCCGCCGTCCACGAGGCGAAATGCTGACGAATACTCCCCAAATCCCGCTTGCGCGGACTGATCCCCAGCAGTTGCAGACTCGTCAGCACGCCCCGGCATGCCTCGGAAATCGGAGACCGTTCCACAAACAACTGCTCCCAGATCCAGTCCGCCTGACCTCGCTTATCCAACTTCCAGAAAAAATCCGGGGTCGACTTCGCCACGCGGAAGGACTCCGCAATCAGGTAGTGGTAGGTGAGCAATTCGTCGATTCCCCAAGACACCAGCGACCCAAAAGCCGGATCAAATAGGTGCGTGTGGATATCGAACACTGGGGTCTGGTCCACCACCTCATGGACAA
>JBEBAG010000154.1:0-5332 GCA_041159065.1 Verrucomicrobiota bacterium
GTCGCGCAATCCCCTTTCCCCCCCCACCTCACACACCCCCACCCCGTCCGCACGCATCTCCAGGATGCCCTGAACCACCGCGGCACGCGAGGCCTCCGGCTTCGCCCTTACCGCCGCAGAATCTCCCTCTGTCGAGTAGTTCTCCAAATTATACGCTCCCACCGTGAACTCCGCTCCGCCGCTGATCGCGCCCAGAACGCGAAGCCACAAGCCCACCCACACGAAGACCACCCCGGCCGGGATCTGTGAAATCACCCCGACGCACGCCCTTCTCCCCCCATGTTTGCACTCCAATTCCTGCTGCAACCCCATAGCTCCCACTCCCCCACTCCCGTACAAGTCCCCTCATTCCCATCGCATTCCACCCCAAGCCTGGACGCTCCCCCCACGCGTGAAAGCCACCGAGCTCGCGCTCCCCTGCTAAAGCTCGGGATAAGACTAGCGACTCCAATCACTCACACCGCGCCCGCAACGACTCAGTGACTCGGAGTGCCTGGGCTGAAATTCCCAAACAGGCCGACGCCTAAAGACACACCACAGAAAATTCAACAACCAACCTCCCCCCCTAACTCGCTCCAAACCAGCTCTCAGCCGGAGCCTGTCTAGACCTGAGGCTTGGGGTCGTTTGTATGCGACGAAACCGGAGCCGTCCCCGCGGTTCCGGAGTGGGAAGCCGCGCCCGCCCCGTGGGTGTGAGGATCGGCAGCGTAATGCCCATCACTCAACCGGGACTCCCCACTCGCCGCCCTCTGAAACTCGCTGTTCACATCGTCCTTGGCCTTGCTGAACTCCCGAACCGCCTGGCCCATCCCCCGAGCCAACTCGGGCAATTTCTTCGCGCCAAACATAATCAGCACGATGAAGAAAATGAGCAACATATCCGGGCCAGCAAGATTGGGAAGGAGGGCGATCTGGTTCATGGGAGCTTTCTTCCTTAATAGCATCAGCCACTCCGAGTGGCAACGTAACAGAATCCCAATCGTCCGGATCGCCCTTCCCTGCCTACTTCTTTTTGTCCCAACCCTGAGCGGAGACCACCGCCTCCAACTCCGCCTTGGGCACAAAATCCTCGGGAAGCAAACGGAATTTGGCGAGATAACGCCAGGCGGCCACGACCTGCATCGCCTCGCCTTTTTGCGCCGCAAGCTTCTCAGCTGGAATCCCTTTCAGTCCCGACACAAAACTCTCCGCCATGCCCGAGGCCGACCGCCTCGCCTCCGCATCCTCCGCGTAACACAGCGACTCGAACAGCCGGAGCATTTTAGCGTTCCCCTCCAGCTTGGCTGCGTCTTCGCGAATCCCTTGGGCGATCTCCGCGCGCTTCGCCGCAGTGGCTTCCTCGCTCATGCGACTGGCGTCCCCCCCCTCAATCGCCCGCTTCGGCAAGGGCCGATACCAGATATTCCGAAAGCGAACCGGGTTGCCGTGATCCTGCAGTTTCAAAGGCCCCGCCTCCGGAAAGGGACGAGGCTTGGAGCGTGCCCTGTGTCCCCCTCCCCCCTCCAGCGCGGTGTGGTCCTGAGTCAGCACCCCGTTGACAAAGACCGTGAGGTAACCGGGGTCCACCTCCTTGCCGTCCTTGAAAATCGGGCGCCGGAAGACGATGTCATACGTCTGCCATTCCCCCGGGGCACGCAACGCATTGGCCATGGGCGGGTTGATTCCATAGACCGAAGAGGCGAATCCATCGGGATAGGTGGGGTTATTGTAGTTGTCCAACACCTGCACCTCGACCTGCCCCATCAGAAAAACGCCGCTGTTCCCGCGGCCCTGACCGCTGCCTTGAATGTCCACCGGCTCGCTCCATTCCACATGAAGCTGGCAGTCGCCAAACTCCTCCTTTGTACGGATATAACCGCTTCCAGGAACGCACTGCAGCACCCCGTCAAGGACCATCCACTTTGTCGGCAGGCCGTCAGACTTGTCAGACTGCCATTTCTGAAGATCTTCCGCTTTCCCGCCAAAAAGCACCACGGCATCCGACGGCGGCTGTCCCGGTTTGTCATGGCTGCTGAAAGAACCCGGCTCCACCCTGAGAGGCTGGGGGCGATTCATGTCGTGAATGGCCCAAGGATGCGTCGCATCCGGAGGGTCGCCGTAAAATCCGCCCGCTGCCAACACTGGGGTGGCGAGCATGCAAAAAGCGAAAGCTTGGAAGGGAAATGGATTCATCGTCAGGGAGGGTTTCTTCAGTGGGCAAATCGAAAGCGCCCCAGTCCAGCGACGTCGAGTCAATTTCCGGAGCCAACCGCCGTCCCCTCGACGGCACCGCATCCGTTAGCCCGCGCCCGCTTTCCCTCGATCCACCCCCAAACCGTGCCCGCCGCAACGCCCCACCCCACCGCCTTCCTCCCATTCCAAACGCTGCGCCCCCAACAAAATACCCGCCGCCTTATCCCAAGTCTCCTCCCACTCCCGCTCCGGCACCGAATCCGCCACCACCCCCGCTCCCACCCGAAAACGGGCCTGCCTGTTGCCCTCCTCCCCGTCCACCTCCACCGTGCGGATCGCAATATTAAAGGCACTCTCTCCCCCCGAACCAAACCACCCGATCGCCCCCGTATACCCCCCACGCGGAACCCCTTCGAGTTCGCGAATAATCTCCATCGCCCGCTTCTTTGGAGCCCCGCTGATCGACCCCCCGGGGAAACACGCCCGCAGCGCCAACACCTCGTCCAACTCCTCCCGCAGACGCCCCTCCACCGTCGAGACCAGATGGAACACCTGCTCGTAGCGCTCCAACTTCAAGAGCTCCCGCACCGCCACGCTTCCCCACTCACACACCTGCCCCAAGTCGTTGCGCTCCAGATCCGTAATCATCACCAACTCGGCTACCTCCTTCGCCGAGGTGATCAGATCGTAAGCCGAACGCTCGTCCGCGTGCGCATCCGCCCGCCGGGGGCGGGTACCCTTGATCGGGCGGGTCCGGATCTCGCGGCCTGAGATTCGCAAAAACAGCTCCGGGGACGTGCTCAGCAAAAAACGGCTCCCTTGGTCCAGATACGCCCCGTAGGGCGCCGGGGAGTAATGGCGGAGCGCCTCGTAAAACGCCCACGGGGCTCCTCCCGGCCACGCGGCTCGAAATTCATGACTCAGGTTCACCTGATAAATGTCGCCCGCGGAAATGTACTCCTGCGCCCGGCGCACCATCGCGCAGAAAACCTCCCGCTCCATCCCCGCCTCAAACCGCAGCGCCCCGCGCAAGCGTCCTGCAAGCCCCCCCTCCATCCACCTGCGCCACCCCTCGCCATTCCCATACCAACGCCCCTCCCCATGCCGATAAACCAACACCTCGCCGTATTCCCCGAAATGGTACCCCCCCTCGTAGGAAATCGAACCCGCTAAAACCCTTCCGGGCAACCCCTGGTCCACCCCCATCCCTCCCTCGGATAATCCCCGGACCCCCCTCCGCAAGGCCTCCAAGCCGCCCGCATCAAACAGGTCTCCCCTCCACACCCGCGCCGGACACGCCGCAAGCATCGAAATCTCTCCCCCACCGGAATCCTTGGCCGTATCGAAAAAAACACACCCCGGCAACGACTGCACCCTCGCGGCCAATTCCGCTGGGCCACACTCCTCCAGTTCAGGGATCACTTGGAATCGGGAACCGCGCATGCCACCCCGCCGCTAACCGGATCAAGGCATCCTTTTCAAATGCTTTTTTGGCGGTAGCCTCCCTCCTTCCTGTAGACCCATGAAATTCGCCCGGATTCTCCTCGCCCCGGTCCCGCTCCTCTGCTGCCTCCTCTTCTCCGCTCTCCCCGAGGCTACCGCTCAAAACGCGCCCCCGCTCCCCCTCCCCTCCAACGAACCGGCCCCCTTCTCCCCCCAACCTCTGTTTCCCCTCCCAGACGCCGCTCCGCTCCTCTCCGAACCCTCTCTCCTCCCCCCACTCCCCTCCGCAAAGCCCGAAGTCCGCATCTCCTCGGGCCGCCAGGAAGCCCCTTCTCAAGACGACCCGAACCCCACCGAGGAGGCCGCCCGCAAGCTCGCCCGACGCGTCCGCTTCCGTGAACTCAAAGCTCGCTGCCTTGCCCTCCCGGAGATCGCCGCCAGCCTCCGCGCGACCCAATCCGCCCCATCCGATCGCATGCTTCGAGAACGGCTCCTCGCGCACTACTCCCTGCTCTACTCCCGCATGCAATCCCTGGATCCCTCCCTCCAAACCCTGATCCAGCAGGAACGCCGCACCCTCTCCGCCCCACTCCAACCCGAGGCGGTCTCCCTCAAGCCCTAGCGCCCCCTTCCTCCTCTTATGAAAGTCCTCATCCTCGGCAGCGGTGGCAGAGAACACGCCCTCGCATGGAAACTCCGCCAATCTCCCCAGGTTTCCTCCCTCTTCTGTGCCCCGGGCAACGCCGGCATCCAACAGGTCGCCCAGTGCGTTCCCCTCAAAATCCAGGATATCCCTGCGCTCATCGCCTTCGCCCTGAAGGAACAGATCGACCTCACCGTCGTCGGCCCGGACGACGCTCTCGCCGCCGGAATCGTGGATCAATTCGAGGCTGCGGGACTCCGCATTTTCGGTCCCTCGCAAGCCGCCGCCCAACTCGAATCCTCCAAGGTATTTGCCAAGGATTTCATGCTCCGGCACGGCATCCCCACCGCCCGTTCCGCCAGCTTCTCCGACAGCGCCCAAGCCGCCTCCTTCATTCAGTCCATGTCCCTCCCCATTGTGGTGAAGGCCGACGGACTCGCCCTCGGCAAAGGCGTGCTCATCGCCCAAACCCACCAGGAGGCACTCGAGGCCATCCGCCAGATCATGGACGAGCGGCGCTTCGGGGACGCCGGAAAAGCCGTCGTCATCGAGGAGTTTTTGGAGGGGCCCGAATGCTCAATCCACGCTTTAGTGGACGGCCAAAGCTACCTTCTCTTTCCCGGCGCCCAGGATCACAAACGCGCCTTGGATCTCGATCAAGGCCCCAACACCGGAGGGATGGGCACCTTCACCCCCACTCCCCAACTCACCCCCGAACTACAACGGCGCGTCCGCTCGGAGATCCTCGACCGCTTCCTCTCAGGCATCCGGCAAGACGGAATCGCCTATCGGGGCATGCTCTTCCCCGGACTCATCCTCACCAAGGAGGGTCCCAAGGTGCTCGAATTCAATTGCCGCTTCGGAGACCCTGAAACCCAAGTCCTCCTCCACCAACTCGATTCCGACCTTCTCGAGCTGCTCCTGGCTACCCTCAACGGCACCCTCCACCACGTCCAACCCGCTTGGAAAAAGGGCGCCTCCGTGTGCGTCATCCTCGCCTCCGGCGGCTACCCCGACCACTACGAAACCGGCAAACCCATCCTCGGCCTCGACTCCCTCCCCGAAGGCACCGTC
>JBEBAG010000155.1:0-3566 GCA_041159065.1 Verrucomicrobiota bacterium
GCCATTGATACACCCCGGCAAGATGGTTCCTCCGTAGACAAACACGGAGGGACGATTCAAGCGAGCTAAGGCAATCAGGCAGCCCGGCATGTTTTTGTCGCACCCGCCGATCGCCACCACCCCGTCAAATCCCTGACACCCCACCACCGCCTCGATCGAATCCGCAATGATCTCCCGCGACACCAACGAGTACTTCATGCCCTCCGTTCCCATCGAAATCCCATCCGAAATGGTGATGGTGTTGAAGAGGACTCCCTTGCCCCCCGCCGTGTTGACTCCCGCCTCCGCCTGCCGGGCCAGCCCGTCGATGTGCATATTGCAGGGCGTAACCATGCTCCACGTGGAGGCGATCCCAATTTGACTCTTCTTGAAATCGTCCCGAGTGAAACCCACCGCATGGAGCATCGCGCGGCTCGCCGCCCGCTCCGCGCCATCCACAACCTCGGCAGACCATTTCCGATGCAGCGAGGCAGGCTCCACTTTCTTAACCGCCTTGGCGGAACCGGTGGCTTTCGGAGCCTTCTCGGCCTTCTCAGCCTTCGCAGATTTGGGAGCTTTCACAGACTTGGAGGAAGACGCAGAACTCATGACGGAAATGGGGGTGAGGATGGAAAAGGGAGGGTGATTATCAAGTAAGAGCAAACTGTGAAATGGGTCCCACGGCAAAACTCAAAGAGTAGAGGTTCGATTCGGGTATCTCAGAGGCATCATCTCAGAGGCAAAGGGCGGGAACTCGATAAAATAAGGGGGCAACTTTGACAAAAAAAAGCGGATTCCGCGAGCGGAAAGCCGCGCACCGCCGCAAAAGCGCCGTTGCGCTCGCCTCGAGGCAACACGGCTTGGACACCCCGAAGAACACCGCCTCCGGTCATCCAAAGGTCCCGCACCCCCTTTCAGGGAGTGCTCAGCTCCCCGTAACGCCCAAGGGCGTCCCGACCGCCCTCATCCCGCGCCCCACAAAATACGTCCCCGTTCCTTCCGTCGTGTTGCTACGCGATTCCGCAAAGAATTCGCAGTTCCAGACATGGACGGAGGGCACGATCAGGGCGCCGAAAAGTGCACTCCAAAAAGCGGCTTGAGGCCCACCCAAAAAGACGCTTACATCCGCAACCCCGATTGGGCGCTTGCCAACAAGGCCCCCTCGGAGTGTCCCAGCCAGTGTAGCTCAGGGGTAGAGCAACTGATTCGTAATCAGTAGGTCACGGGTTCAATTCCCGTCACTGGCTCCACGTTTTTAACCCACTGAAAGGCCCGTAATTACTCTGAAGAACAGAGAGTTACGGGCCTTCTTCTTTCTCAGGGCTGCCTGTCTTCCCTGTGGTTCAAAGTGGAAGAAAAAGGCCCAAAAAGCGGTTTTTTCGTGAACCTTTGTGAACCTTTTGTGAACCTGTTTTGGTGAAACTCCGGCTCATCCAACGAACGGGAAAAAAGGACCTCTGGCAGGTCGACGTCGGGGTGGTCAACGGGCGACGGGTGCAGAAGTCATTCGTCTCCCGGGAGCGCGCCGAGGAGTTTTTGGAGACCATCCGGAAAGAGGGGCAGGCCGCCATAGCCATGTCCGGGGAGGACAGGACCGACTTCTACAGGAACAGGGCTCGCGTCGAAGCCGTGGGCGCCACTCTCACAGAAGCCGTGGACTTCTTCCTCACCCACAAGGCCAGCACCAAGAAAGCCCCCCCAATCCCAGAACTCCTCCAAGCCTTCAATCTTCACCTCTACTCCGTCGCCTCCCAAAAATACGCCGACCAAACCACAAGGACAGTGGCCCGCCCACTGGGGGGCATTGAATCGGTTTTCCAAATCACCCGGGACTTCATCATCCAAGAGGTGAAGCGGGGAGTCTCGGCCTCAACGAAGCAGAGCATCCGTGCCGCATTTAGCACGTTCTGCTCCTGGCTTCTGGCGCAGCACTACATCTCCACACACCCACTCGAAGGGAGAGCCAACCGGATCACCATCCGAAAGCCGCCGTCGGACGGCCCCACGGCCTTCGGAGTACGTTAGGTTCACGCCCTCCTCCGACAATGCCTTTTCGGACGCTATGACGCCTTCAACAAACACACTGGGGAGTTTTACCAAGCCGACTTCCGCGACTGCATCGGAGCGGTGGCCCTTTCGCTGTTTGCCGGCATGCGCCCCAATGAGGTTATAAAAACGGACCTCGGAGCATTAAACCTCTCAGAGCGTTGGGTGGCCATCAGCTCAGAAGCAGCAAAAACGAACCAAAGGAGAGTGGTCGACCTTGATCGAGTCGCTGTGGCGTGGCTCCGTCTCTGGAGGTGGTGCTGTCCTGACGCAAGCGCCTTCGTTCCGAAGAATTTCCGCCGGAAGATGGACGCTCTCATCAAAAGCGCTGGCGTTCCATGGACCCACAACGCACTCCGGCACACGTTCGCCTCGATGCACTACGCCACGCACCAAAATCCCGCAGTGCTCCGGGTGCAGATGGGGCACTCTGAAGGAGAAGAGGTCCTGCACCAGCACTACAGGGCCACAAAGACGACCTCCGGCGAAGTCATCACCAAGCGCATGGCGGAGGACTTTTGGACACTCACCCCAGCCCGGGTGCGGGATTTGAGGTGACGCCCCCCCCCTCTCACCGTTGGGCACGGAGTTGCTGGAGTGCCGTGAGGGCGTCGATCAGGTCCTTTTCCACCACCTCATGCTTTCTCAGAGAGACCCACGTTTCGGGTTCCTCCGCTCGATGCGTCTGCCCCGGGGAAAGCCGGAGAAATCCCGCTTGCGGAATTGGCGATCCCTGCGTCCCTCGCCAGCCGCCGCAACAGGAGGTCAGCACGATCGAAATCGCCACGAACACGAGCGGCATGGATCTCGTCTTCAGTGTCATCGGCATGCTTGGCGATGTCTCTCTGAAGCTCCCACCCCGCTCGCTTGGCCTTAACCTGAAGCCAGAGCCGGAGGGCAGCCGCCAGATCACAGAGAAGCTGGAGGAACACTTTCAGGAGCGGGAGCAGGCTGCTTCGGAGCCGGAGTCGAGGCCTTCTGCAGAAAGTCGTTCACGTTCTGCATGAGGGATCCAACCCCAGAGAGTTTTTCCCTCAGGAAGTAGGACGCTCCGAATGCCAGGGTGCTGAGCGTGATGAGCACCACCGAGGCCGTGCCTGTGGTGCTGTGCGCCACCGTCAGGAGAAAGCCTCCGATGCCCGCCCAAGAGGACGGCTCAGCCAATCGCGATGCGTGAAAATTCGAGCCCATACCGAGGGATACCTGTCAACGGCACTCCCTCACCCCTGGGCCAGCCGCTCTCGTAACGCTTCGACGCGATTGAGCCAGCCTCCCAGAAACACCTGCTGGGAGGGATCTCGGTCCACGAGGCGAATGTAGAACCCCTTGCGCTGGGTCAGAATTTGGCGCGAGATCCCAATGGGATCGGCGACCTTTGCGGCGGCAAGCGTTTTCGGCCCGATCAAACCGTCGGCAAGAACTCCCAGGGCACGCTGCAACCAGAGTGCCTGCTGACGCGGCCCGCAGTTCACGGCCCCATCGAACGACACCAGATTGAGAGGCCATGCGAACTGCGCCGCCTTGGAGGGAATCCAGTAATC
>JBEBAG010000156.1:0-5533 GCA_041159065.1 Verrucomicrobiota bacterium
GTCCTGCATCCACAAAAGTTTCCTTTTGTCATGATGAAAATTCGGGCGGCTCAATTCTTTGGTCCAAAACGTATCGTCCACACTGACCCTCACGTTCTCGCCCAGAAATACGAGCCGCACCTCCCTCCACGCATTGCTTTGAAGATCCACTTTTTCCGGAGCCAAATGCTCATTCAGACGATAAGCGCCGCTGATTGCGTCCGCCGCACGATTATTTTGTCGTAGTGGGTGACTGGCGTCCCTCGAGTGGGAGTCTACTTGAAGCACAACGGAATCACGCAGGAGTTTCACGCGTAGCATGTGATCCACACTTCCGAACCCGTCATCGCCATCCACAAAAAACCACAAGGATCGCCCGTTCCCGAGATGACGGTAACGGAATGATATTGTAAGGTCCTTTCCCTCCACCGGCAGATACACCATCGGTGGATATTTCCCGCCACTCGAACCATGTGTCCAAAGCGCACCGTTGCGCACCTCGGTGTTCTTGTTTGGAATTCGAGTCGTAAAGCGGCTGGCATCGAAGGCAGGGCCAAATGACTCGTGGAACGGTAATGGCGAGGGATCCGCTCCATAAAGCGAAGCGAGCGAGGAGAGTAGCAGCAAGGTGCAAATCGAAGCGAACAGAAGGCTCATCATATGGTGTTTGGTTGGGATTTATCGGTTCTTCTACCTAGCTGGAGCGGTTTTTATTTCTTTCTGAAGGAAAGGCTTTTTTGAGGCGCCGCTCCCAGAGCGGTTCGGCGTTCGCAAGCAGGGAGAGGAATTAGAAGTGGAGGGCCATGGAGGGGCGAGAATGGGAGAACCGTTTAAAACGGAGGGTGGTGGGAATGCGAAGAACTGAACGAGGCGTTTAATGAGGTGTGGCACAAGAAACCGACGTCTGTTAAGGTTGGCCCCTTGCCAAGGGGAGATACTTGGGATTGAGTTTGGGGATCACGGCCTCGGTGTCTTTTAAGAAACCCGTGATCAAAGCGTTGAGTTCGGCGACGCGTGTTGGATGTTGGGCGGACACCTCCTTGTTTTCCCCAAGGTCATTCTTCAGATTGTACAACTCCAATTTGTCAGTGCCGTCTGCGTTCTCGGCATACAGCCGGATCAGCTTCCAGTCACCGCGCCGGACGCTTGTCCCCGGACGTTGCCCGCTGACGCCGATTTCATGGGGAAAATGGCAGAAGATCGCCTCCCGCTGAAGCTGGCCCCCCTTGAGGACTGGGGCGATACTGAGCCCGTCGGGTTTTGCATCGGAGGGCATCGGGATGCGGGCCATCTCCAAAAGGGTCGGCATCCAGTCGATGCTCTGGATGATTGTATCATTGGTGGATCCGGGTTGGGTGACGCCAGGCCAGCGAACGAGGCAGGGTTCGCGTACACCGCCTTCGTACAAACTGGCCTTTCCATTTCGCAAAGGCAGATTGCTCGTGGGGGGCGCTGTCATGTCGGAGGGAAAGCGGGCACTCTTGTGATGCGCGGATCCGTCCGCATCGGCGCCCCCCCAACTGATGCCCCCATTATCAGAGAAGAATACCACGATGGTTTTATCGGCGATGCCACATTCCTCCAGAGCGTTCAGAACCCGCCCGACTCCGTCATCCAGACTTTCGACCATTGCCGCATAAACGGGATTCCGCTGTGGTGCGTTCGGTTTGGCTTGAGCGCGGTATTTGGCGACCAACTCGTCCTTGGCGTCGTGCGGCGCATGGACGCTGAAGGTCCAGTAGTTCGCATAAAATGGACGGTCTTTATTTTCGCGAATGAACGTCACCACCTGAGAAGACAGGGTGTCCTCGATGTGTGTTCCCGGTTGCCCCTGGACTCCGAGCGGCGGCGGGAATTTCCACGGCGCGATATAACTGCCCGCAGGTCCCGGTCCGGCCCAGTGAGGCCAGTCTGTTTGGAATCCGTGTTGAAGAGGGGAATAGGGTTCGGGCCCTAAATGCCATTTCCCAAAATGGCCGGTTTGATAACCGGCTTCCTTGAGAATCGCAGGCAAGGTTCGATAATCGGTTTTTAGCCGGGTGACGCTGTTGGCGACTAAGACGCGTCGCTTCGGATTTCCAGGTGACAAGTGTTTCTCCAGTATGACCTCGGGTACGTGGCATACTGGGGCGGTGATGCCGGTGCGGGCGGGCCAGAGTCCCGTCAGCACGCTGCTTCTCGTTGGGGAGCATAACGGATTGGCGGCATAAGCCTGCGTGAATCGAACCGACCGGCTGGCGAGGCGGTCGATATTCGGGGTTTTGTGGAAAGTGCTGCCGTAACACCCGAGATCTCTCCAACCGAGGTCATCGGCCAGGATGAACAAGATATTGGGTTTATCCGGGGCGGTTTTCGGAGAGACTGCAGTTGCGCGTGACCGGGGGGCCACAAGGGCTGCGAGGCAGGTCAGAACAAAGGGGGCAAGTTTCCTGGGGAGAGGCATGGGTAAAAAGGGTGGAATGAACACGAAACGTTTCTTTCTCTGAGGAAGAAAACCCCGTCTCCGACGTATAGTTGCGGCGTCTGGGGAAGGTTTTTGCAACGGGACTGATCCCCAACGGATTGACGGACCGTTGCGCGGCCGGATGACTGGCGAAGCAAGCACGCCCCCAAGAGCGGATCCCGTCGGATTGACTTTGGAATATCCGGGAAGTGGTCGGGCCGGCGAGATTCGAACTCGCGACCTCTTGAACCCCATTCAAGCGTTCTACCAAGCTGAACTACGGCCCGACGAAAAGAGGGACGGCGAGAATCTTGGTGCCGAACCCTTTTGGCAAGCGTCTTTTGTGAAAAAAGAGCTGCGCGCAGCGCTCAGTTTCGGCTCGGGGAGCCGGCGCTCCTTGGAAGCTCGCGGGCGAGCCGGAGTCCGACGTTGTAGAACTGGATTTCGGGACCGAGGCCATTCACTGCGGACACCGCCTCTACGCCGCCATTGAGCCAGGAGCCACCGCGGTAGAGGCGTCTTCTGCGGTCCAAATCCCAGAGCCACTCGGCCGCATTTCCGGCCAAGTCGTAAAAACCGAGGCGATTGGGCTTGTACGAGGCGACGGGAGCCGTGCCGTAAATGCCATCGATGCCGCGCATCTGCGGATCCTTCGAGCCATCGCTTAGGATGGCGAAATTTCCGTCCTCGGGGTGGGGTGGGTAATATTCACCCCAGGGAAAGCGGGTTTCTCCGGCTGCGCAGTGCCACTCTTGAGAGGTGGGCAAACGCCATGTCTGGCCGGTTTGCTCGCTGAGCCAGCTGCAGAAAGCTTGGGCTTGGTTCCAGCTGACGTCGACAACCGGGTGCTGTGGGGTTTGCGCAAAGTCCCACCTCCAAACGGGTTTTTGCAATCCCGCTGCGCGCAGGTAGAGGTCCCATTCCTCCACGGTGCACTCGGTGCTGCTGAGGACGATCTGGGTGTTGGGAACGGGCAGCAGCTTGGCCTCCAGTTTTCGGACCAGAAGGGGAATGACGCTCGGATCCTTCCGCGAGTGGGTCCAGTAGTCCTTGGAATCTCCGGCGAAAACGGCGGCTTCGAACCGGCGGCCCTGTTGGGAGAGCGAGTCGAAGAGGTGAATTTTGGCGGCATCGATCGACTTCTGGGCCGTGATTTCGAGGAGTTCCCGAGTGAGGCGCAGATTTTCCTGACTCGGTTCATCGGGTCCCAGCCGGAGGGCGGATTCATAGGACTGGATGGCCTCCTGCCAGCGGACAAGCAATTGGAGCGCGTGTCCGCGGAGGCGGTGGGCGAGGGCGTTGGAGGGATCGACCCGGACGGCGTTTTCGGCGTGCTGAAGTCCGGTTGAGAAATCGCCCTCGGTGAGGGCGTGTTCGGCGGCGTCGACAAACACAGGAGAGGTGGCGCGCAGTTTCTCGAGGGCGGACTGGGCGCGGTTGCCCTCCTTGAGCAATTGCACGGTGAATGCCATCGATACGAACAGCAGGAGGGCTGCCGCCCCTGCGACGATCCGATGGCGTAGCATCCACAGTTTGAGAAGACGGAGCAGCCCGGCGGCCTCGGCGGAGGTGGCGAAGCCGTTCTGGTATGCTTGGATGTCCCCGGAGAGGGCCTCGACCGAAGCGTACCGCTGGGCTGGGTTGAGGGAGAGCGCTTTGAGCGCGATGGCCCCCAGCGGCGCCGGGATGCGGCGCGACCGCAGGGGGGCATCGAATCGGGCGAGCTTTCCCGGGTCGGGCGACGGGTGAACGCCGGTGAGCGTTTGCTTGAGGGATCCTGCGCGCACCTTGGTGAGAATCTCCTCCACCGAGGAGCCTTCGACGGGCGGTTCCAGGGTGAGGATTTCAAAGAGAACCGCACCGAGGCTATAGATGTCGGAGCGGGCGTCGATCTGGTGGATTCGACCGGCGGCCTGCTCGGGGGACATGTACTGGGGGGAGCCCATGATCTCGCCCACGAGCGTCCGGTCTTGGAAATCCGGGCCGACCGGCGAACCGTCGCTCTTCCGGGAGGGCTCTGGGGATTCTCCCCGAATTTTGGCTACGCCCCAATCCATGACGAGGACCTCCCCGAAGTCGCCAACCATGATATTGGCGGGTTTGAGGTCGCGGTGAATGACGCCCTCGCTGTGGGCGAAGGCCATGGCATCGCAGATTTTGAGGAAAATGGAGAGCAACCCCTCGAGGGGAAATTGGGCCTGGGTTTCCGGTTCGTTGCGGGCGAGTGCGGCCAGGATGGCTTGGAGGGAGCGGCCTCCGACGAGGCGCATGGTGTAGAAGGGGCGGCCCTGGGGATCCCGCCCAAAGGAGTGAATGGGGACGATGTTGGGATGTGCGAGTCTGGCGAGCACCTGGGCTTCGCGCAGGAAACGGACATCACTCGATCCTGGGGCGAGGAGGGAGACTTTGAGGGCGACCTGTCTTTGCAGCTGGGGTTCGGAGGCGGCGTACACCTTGCCCATGCCGCCACGGCCGAGTTCTCGGCCGAAAACGTAATCCAGCGTGGCGCTTGCCTTGTGGGGGCGGAGCACGAGGGTCGTTTGCTGGCTTGGGACCCTCCGATCCGTTGGGGCCAGGGTGGTTTGAAACTGCTCGGGGAGAGGCGCTCGGGTGAGTGTGAAACGGATTTCCCCGCACTGCAGTGTGGCGGGCGCGGGGGCCGAGGCGCTTTCCGCCACGAGCACTTGGTTGAGGTAAATCCCCGGCAGGGGGAGGAGGGGAGAGAGTTCCACGCGGCCATTCCCAAGGCGCATCTTCGCGAGCAGGGAGGGGATCTGTGGCGAAGCGATATGGAGGGTGGCCTCGGGGCCGCTGCCAATCAGGTACTCGCCATCGCTCAAAAGGACGCACTGCGGAGGCTCCCCGGGTGCCATGTACTGGAGGCTCCAATCGGGGGAGGATGGTTCGTCCATTGGAAGATGGGGGCGAGAGAGGAACCGAGCAGTTGAGCAAGCCGACGCCGGACTTTGTAAAGGAGTGGCGGGCGGTTGGCAAACTCGCGGCCCCACAGCGCGGCGTGCGGGCGATGGGGCGCGGGCGAACGGGAAGCGCCTATTTGGGGGGCAGTCGGCAGGACTGCCAGGCGAGGAAGCGCCAGCGTTCGCCCTCGCG
>JBEBAG010000157.1:0-13763 GCA_041159065.1 Verrucomicrobiota bacterium
AGTATTCGCGGGGCTCGAGGGAGAAGAATTCGCCGGTGCCGCCGGCGGCGAAGAGGGCGGAGGCGCCGTAGGGGGCGAGCCACTCGAGGCGTTTGCGGTAGCCCTCGGGGTGGAACTGGCCCTGGGGGTCGAAGTCGGTGACGGGGAAGGAGAGGAGTCCGGAGGAGACGGTGGATTGGAGTTGGAGCGGGGTCATGGCGGGGTTTGGAAAAAGCGGGGACATCCCTATCAGGACATCCGTTGTCGGACAAGCCGAATGTGGGTTCAGGGGGTGGGTTGGAAGATTTGGAGGAGGCGTTCGCGGCTGTTGCAGAGGTGGACCCGCATGGCGGCGGAGGCGGCCACGGGGTCGCGGCGGGCGATGGCGCGGAGGATTTCCTCGTGCTCGGCGTCGCGCTTTTGGAGGAAGGCGGGGGAGTGTCCGCTGGCGGCGTAGGAGGCCTGGAGGCGCATGCGGGGGATGAGGCTGTCGGCGAGGCTGGAGAGGATGTGGATGAGGTAGGGGTTGGCGGTGGCCTGGGTGAGGGCGAGGTGGAACTTTTGGTCGAGCTCTTGGGAGGGGCGGCCGAGGGCGGTGTTCTGGGCGAGCTGCTCCGCAAGAGACGATAGGGTGGCAAGTTGCGGTTCGGTTCGGCGCTGGGCGGCGAGGGCGGCGGCCTCGGATTCGATGCTGATGCGCAGTTCCATGATGGAGACGATGTCCCCGGCGGAGCTGGCGGGGGGGAGGGGTGCGAGGGCCTGGGGGGGGTCGCAGGCGAAGGTGCCGACGCCGTGGCGGGTGGTGACGCGGCCGCGGGCCTGGAGTTGGGAGAGGGCCTCGCGGACCACGGAGCGGCTGAGTTGATGGGAGGCGCAGAGCTGGGGTTCGGAGGGGAGTTTGGAGCCCGGGGGGATCTGGCCGGACAGGATGCGGTGTTCGAGGAGCTCGGCGAGCTCGCGGGCGAGGGAGGCGGGGCGTCGGGTCGGCATGCGGGCGTGGTGACCAGCCTGCCCGTGAGATGTCAGACAAGCAAGCCCCGAGGATGCCGGGTTGTCGCATCCTTATGCGACTTGGGGGGGAGGGCGGTTCGGGGTACGTTTCGGACCGTTCCTCCCCGGAATTTTCTTCGACGATACGACTTATGATGATGATTTCGGGTTTCCTTTCGAATGGCAGGGAGTGCCGCGGTGCAGTCTCCGGCGGAGCAGCTCTGCGGGGTTGCCGCATGCGGCTCCAGCGGGTGGTCCGGCTGGGGATGGTGTTGGGGATGATCGGCGGGGCGCTGGGTGGGCCGCTGGGCGGGGGGAGTCAGGCTTTGGCTTCCGGGGAGTCCGCGAAGCTGCGGCTGCTGGATAACTTTGCGTTTTTGGACAAGCGCACGCTCAAGAGCGCCGCGGCCGAGGTTCGGATCGAGCATAGCCGCGAGGCGGAGCACACCTCCACGCTGCGGGTGGAGGGCAACGGAACCGGGTCGGTCATGAAGACCGTGGTTCCGGGCAGTCTGAGCGGAGCCCGCTACACGGGGGTGCAATTCAGCGCCAAGAGCGCGGTGAACAACGTGGTGGAGGTGGTGCTTTCCGGCAAACGCAACGGAGGCGGCACGTTCAAGTACGCCCAGGCGGCGGAGCTTTCCGAGGCGTGGAAGGACATTTTCCTCTCCTTTGAAGGCTTCAAGCTGGGGGAGAAGGCGATCAGCGAGGAGGAGTTGCGCGATGTGACCTCCATCACGTTGATCTTCCGCAAGGGCGGGGAATCCACGGTGGCGCAGCTTGACGCCTCGATCGACAGTTTGGGCCTGATGGGGCGTTAGCCCCGAAGGGGGTGCGGCGTGGCCCGCAGGGGCGGTGCGGCGCTGCGTATGGCTCAGAGCTGGACCAGACCGCGCTGGATGGCCTTCGTGGCGGCACCGGTGCGGTCGGCGACCCCCAGCTTTTCGAGGATCACCTTGACGTGGTTCTTCACGGTGTTCTCCGCAACGCCGAGGTGGGCGCCGATTTCCTTGTTGCTGCGCCCCTGCGCGATGAGGACGAGGACTTCCCGTTCGCGCGCCGACAGCTCGGGGAGGGAGCGCCGGAGGGCGAGCCGGTCCGCGACGTCCTTGGGAAGCCGGTAGGCGCCCGAGTGCAGGGTGCGGATGGTTTGGAAGAGGGTGTCGCTGCTGGTGTTTTTGAGGAGGAATCCGGCGGCGCCGGCCTCGATGGCGCGGAAGACATCCTCGTCGGTGTCGAAGGTGGTGAGCATGAGGATGCGCGCGTTCGGCTGGACGCCGCGGATCGCGAGGGTGGCGGCGGCTCCGTCGAGGTCCGGCATGCGCAGATCCATGAGAACGAGGTCGGGGCGGTGTTGATGGAAGGCGGCGACGGCGGCGGATCCGCTGGCGGCCTCGGCGACGACCTGCATATCGGGCTGGGTTTCGAGGAGTCCGCGCAGGCCGATGCGCACGACGAGGTGGTCATCGGCGAGGAGGATCCGGATGCGTGAGGGCTGGGGGGCCATGCGCTGGGCTCGTGGGTTGCGAGGTTGCAGCGCGGATTCTCGCCGTGTCCGAGCGGGGTGTCGACGTCGAAGCAAACGGGGGCGCGGCGGCGTTCAGCCAGCGGAAGACGCGGCTCGTCCGCCCCGACGAGGGGTCCCTGCACGCCGGTTGAGACGCCATGGGTCAAGCGAGGAGTTCCCGAACGACCCCTGTGCTATCGCCATGGCGCTGCGCCGGGACCCCGAGGCCTTGGAGCAGCGAGAGCCAGACGTTGCACAGCGGGGTGTTTTTGGGAAGGACCAGCTGTTGACCAAGTTTAAAGCCCGCTCCGCCCCCAGCGAGCAACGTGGGGCAATTGTCGAGATAATGGGTGGAGCGGATGTTGCTGCCGAAGGCCAGGACGGTGTGATCGAACAAACTGGTTCCGTCCGTTTCCTGGGTGGCCTTCAGTTTGTCGATGAGGCCCGCGAGGAGCTCGCTCAGAGCGACGTCGCGTTTCTGGGAAGCCTCCATCTTTTCTCCCGGGGTGTAGTGGCTCATGGCGTGGGAATCGACTTGGACGCCGAGGCTCTGGAGGAGCGATTGGCAGGGTTGTCGATAGGTGACGACCCGGGTGCTATCGGTCTGCAGCGCGGCCACCAGAATGTCGTACATCAGTTTGATCTCTTCGCGCCCGCCGAGGCCCTCGGCGGGCTGTGAGATGGCCGCCTTGGGTTTCGGAATCGCGAGCCACCTTTCGTCCTTGGAGAGGCGGGTTTCGATGTCCCGGATGCTTTGAAAATACTCGCTGAGTTTGTGGGTGTCGTTTTTAGAAAGTCCGCGTTGGAGGTCGGCTGCATTCACCGCGAGGGCGTCTAGGATGCTGCGTTTCTGGGAGAGCATGGCTTGGCGCTCTGCCAGAGGCGTGGTTTCAGAGGAAAACAGCCGATGGAAAGCGATCACGGGATTGTCGAATCCGGCGACGGGTTTTCCGTGCTGATCCCAGGCGAGCGACAGGCCGGGGCCGTGTCCATCCAGTTCAACGCGCGGACTGCCCAGCTGAACTGAGGTAAACCGGGTGTCTTTACCGAGAAACCCGGCAGCCACTTGATCGGCGGAAATGCTGTTGTGGAAGGTCTGACCGGGTTCGGCGTAGCGGTTGGCGCCTGTGAGCCATAAGGTGCTGCCCCAGTGCCCCTCATTGTTAAACTTGTTCGTGAGTCCCTGCACCACGGTGAAGCTCGCCTTGTGCCGTGCCAGCGGGGCGAGTCCCGGGGAGAGGGTGTATCCTGCGCCGGTCTGCTTGATGTCCGGGAACCAGGTTTCATTGGTGACGCCAAAACCAATGCTCAGGAAAACGGCGCGTTTGGGGCGTCCGGTGGTTGGGGCTGCGGCGGCGGCAAAGCGGCGGAATCCGAGGGACTCCAGAGCGGGGAGGGCGATCAGGGAGGTGGCGCTGCGGAGGAAATGGCGGCGGGAGAGTGGGGAGTTCATTGGGGGAGTTCTCGGGGAGGGCTTGGATTGGGAGTGAGGATGCAGAGGGGAGTGCGAGGCGAGCAAAAGGGGCGGGGAAGGGCTACTTGCTGTGGAACTCTTTGCTGGCGACGAGGGCCTGGACGAACTCTCGCATCGCGAATTGGCTCTTCAGGGCCCGTTGGACGAGGGTGTTTGCGAGTGCTTCATCGGTGAACCCGAACGGGCGCCCCAGGGCGTAAGCGATGAGGTTTTCCGTGAAGCCTCGGGCCAACAGATCGGGCCGGGAGGCGATCAAGTTGCGGAGTTCGAAGTAGTTCTTAAACGCCGGGCCTTTGTGGAAGGCGGCGGAGGCGTCGATGTTCCAGGTTTTCACTTGGTTCCGGATGGGTTTCCCGTTGGGGTCGAGAGCTTGGTACGTGTCCTCCGTACGCCACTTGCCGATCGCGTTGAAGTTTTCGAGACCGAAGCCGATCGGATCGATTGCCCTGTGGCAACTGGCGCACTGCGGTTGTTCCTGATGCGCGAGGAGGCGTTCGCGGGTGGTGAGAAGTTGTCCATTGAGGCGGGTGATTTGGGGAACATTGGGGGGTGCCGGTGGCGGGGGGTTGTTGAGCAAATACCGCAGGACCCATGCGCCGCGCTCCACGGGGCTGGAGTGCTCTCCGTTGCTGCCCATGGCCATGATGGCGGCCATACCCAGCAGCCCCCCGCGCGGTGAATCTTTGGGGAGGGGAACTTTGCGGAAGGCATCCCCGGTCACCCCCTCCAGCCCGTAGAACTGAGCGAGCAGGCCGTTGACGATGACGTAGTCGGCTTTGAGCAAATCGCGGAGGCTGCCATTGCTCCGCAGCAGGTGTTCGATGGTTTGGAAGACCTCCTCTCGAGCCGCGTCCTTGGTGCTGTCGTCGAATTCACGGTAGAGCTGCGTGTTGAACTGGAAGAAGTCCAACCGGTCGAGGCGGAGCCACTGCTTTGTAAATCCGGTGACAAATTCGCGGGATTTTTCGCTGTGGAGCATGCGATCGACCTGGGCCACGAGCACCTCGGGTCTGCCCAGCGCTCCGGTCCGCACGAGCGCGAGGAGCGTTTCATCGGGCGGAGCGCTCCACAGGAAATAAGAAAGGCGCGTGGCCAGTTCGAGCCCGTTCAGCAGGCGCGGTTTGTCCTCCGGTGTGGGCTCGCTCAGGTACAGAAACTGGGAGGAGGCGAGTACGACGCTGAGCGCCTCCTTGAGGGCGGCCTGGAATTTGTCTCCGGCCTTGATCCGCATCTCATAGACGCCCAGGACTTTCTCAAGGTATTCCGGGCTTGGAGCCCGGTGCCGGAAGGCCTGGATGGCAAAACGTTCGATGACTTTCCGCGCGCCCAAGCGATCCTCCGAGTTCACCGTCAGCAGCGCCTGGATCCTCGCTTGAGCGGGGTCCTTCAGAGGCCCCTCCAGTTCCATCCAATCGATCCAAAGGGCTGGAACGGGGCCGGTGCCCGTTTTTTGCAGAGTCTCCATCCAGATATCGTAGCCTTTGGTCCGGGTATCCACCTTTTCGCGGACCGCAAAGCTCCGGCCGTCGTTGACTCCGATGGTGACGGGAATCTCCAGGATTTCGGGGTTCTCGATCGTTCCAGAAATCTGATGCGTGCTGAGGAGTGAAAAATTGCCGACGTGTTTCACGTCCGTGGTCTGTCCGAGCTGCAGAAAGCGGCGTTCCTTTGGGGATTCTTTGGTGGCCCCGATTCGGATCCGGAGGATGTAGGAGCCGGGAGTCGACTTCGGATTGGGGGTGCAGGTTATCGCGTTGTTAAAAACCCCGATGGTGAGAAAGGCCCCCGTGTCGCGATGGGGTAACCGGAGGTAATCTTTGGCGTACTGGCTCTTGCGGTACTGTCCGCGAAGAAACTCGGCTTCATCCGCATCGGAAAATTTGAATGTTTTTGGCGAGGGCTCAGGGTTTCGTTTTTGCCATTGCGTGTAGAAGTGAAAGGGTTGCGTTTTCACGACGGGCAACTCCCGGAGCTCTTTCACGAGCGCTGCGTTCTCGGGCTTGGCGGCGACCCTGTCCACCGCAGCCGTCCATTGCTGGTAGCGTTCCATCGCACCCTCGTTGGTCTTCACAATGGTCTCCATGAGCTTGTTGGCCCGGTCCTCCGCCTCGACATGCAACTTGGTGGGCGCAAGATTGCCCGCACCGGCGTTGGACGATGGCGCGGTTCCATACCGCGCAAAGCTCTCCTCCAGAGCCTGCCTCCCGATGACAAGGTATCGTTCGACCTGATCCGGGGACATGAACAGCGAGGAACCGATGGTATCGAAGGTGCCCGCTCCGCCGTCGACAGGTAATTCGCTGGGGTTCACCTCGACCCCGAGCAGATCGCGGAGGGTGTTCTTGTATTCGCGCAGGTTCAGGCGACGCATCGTGATTTTTCCACCGGAGTCTCCGAGCGTGCGCCGCGCGGTCATGAGCGTGCGCGAGAGAGCGTCGAGGAACTCGGTTTTCGCACCGCGCTCGGGCTGCTTGGAGTCCTCCGGGGGCATCTCGCCGGAGTTGATCTGGTTGAGAATCTTCTGCCAGCGGTCCGCGTTTTCCACGGAATCCATCACAAAGGAGAGGTCATCCAGGCGCACTTGGCCTTTCTGTTTTTCTGCGTTGTGGCACTCGGTGCAGTAGCTCTTGAAAAAGGCGCGGTGCCTTTCCTCCATTCGAGGGAGGGGGGCTGCGCCCGGTTTCACCTCCGGAGCAGGGAGGGCGGTGCATGGCAGAATCCAAAAGGCCACGAGCGTGGCGCCGCGGAAGAGGGGGGTAGACATGGCGAACGAAGACTGCGTCGGGGGTGTTTTTGCCTCTCGGGGACCGAGGAAGAGGCGTGGCAGGTGGTTTGGTTAACGGCTGGGGCGGGGGAGTGCTTCGAGGACGAGGTCGTCCAAGCGCAATGGGCTGGAGCCCATGCAGCTCATGGTTTTGCCTGAGCGTGCGAGGGGAACGAACAGGGGGAGGGTGTTTTTCATTTCCGGGAGGGAAGGGGAGTGGCGGCGCGAGGCTAACGCCGGGAGATGGCGGGGGGTGGCGCGAGGGGGGTCTTTAGGGTGAGTTGAACCTCCTCGATAAACTGTTCGCCAAAAGTGGCTTGAACGTTGGGTGGCGCCCGAAATTCGGGCTTGTTTGCGATGAGGTGCACGAGCGCGAAGTCTGCCAGCGGCGGCAGGAAGACCTGGGCCGTGACGTGACTCCGGGAATCCGGGGAGCCGCCACGGCTATCGATCTGGTTGGATCCGATGGCGAGGGCTTCCCTTCGATTAAGCGGCCAGCCTGCTTGAATGGAGTCTGGAGCGCCGGAAAAGAGATATATTCTGGCGATGAACCTCACGGTGTCCCCTTCGCTTGCGCGTGCGTCCCGGAACTGGACGGAGAGCGACAGGGTGGCCTCTCCGGAGGAGGCTTTGGACTTTAGCGCACGCAGATCGATGAGTTGGTAAACATCGCAAGATCCCGCACCCGCGCTGGGCAGCATACTCTCGCGTTCCGCGCGGACGAAGCGCAATGCCGGAGGCCTCCCTTGGGGATCGTTGCGGACAAACTCGGAGTCATCGCCGCTCCAGAGGCCAAACGCGGGAGGGAAACCGGAGGGGACTTTTCCGATTCGTTCTCCGAATCCGCCATCCCCCAACTTGGTAATCTGGGTGGGCGTGGCGGGGTTGCGCTCTGAGAATGCGAAGATCAGGGAGGTGGTAAACATTCCAAGGACGAGTCCGGCGGCCATGGCCGGTATCCAGCGCCAGGAACTCGCGAGGTGCGCGGACTGGATGGGGCCTGTTTGGGGTTTGGAGTGGTGCGGGGCCATTCGGCCCAGAGACAGGTCCATTTGGATGTAGCGCACGTAGGCGTTGCGAAAGGAGGGGTCTTCGCGGAGGTGCGCCTCCAGTTCAGCGAGCTCCGCAGGGGAAGCCTCGCCGTCATGGCAGCGGCGAATCAGATCAAAGCGGGGATCGGTGATTTTCATGTGGGTTCAGCGGCGGTGAGGATGCGTTGGGTGCATTCCATGAGGATCAAGCGGATGCGGTGGAGTGTTTTGTAAACGGCCATCGGAGTCCGATTCAGGGTTCTGGCCAGCGATTCGATTTTCACTCCGGGGGCATACGCGGATTCGAGCAGGCTGCGGTGATCGGAGGGGAGTTTTTGAAGGCAGCTTTGCAGTGCCTGATGTTCCTCTTCGAGATGGTCCGCCTGCTCGAGGACGACCTCCGCTAACAAGTCAAAGACCTCTTCGCCAAAGTGATGCCGGTCCCGTCCCCGATCCCGGCGGAAGGCCAGACACTCCATCCTCGCCACCCCAAACGCCCAGCGTGCAAAAGCGGTTTGGTCCGTGGCGGGGTCAAATTTACGCCACAGCACGATCGCAATCTCCTGCATGACTTCGCGTTCCTCTTCCCTCGAGAACAGCAGCGACCTCACAAAAATCCGCAATCGCTCTTCCTGCTCCATGAAAAGGCGGAGGAAATGGTCGTGCCGCGAGCGGTCGGAATCTTCCATACGAGAGTTGCTCCGTGAGCGTTTCGGTTTTGCCAAAGAATTTGCGTTTTTCTGCAGTGGCGGGGTGGAGCGTCCGAGTGAAAGGGCCGATGCGCGATTTTTTCACCGAGAGGCGGGTGCGGGTCGGATGACGACCGGGTGCGTGAACCCGCCTTGCGCAGGGGGGGAGGGCCGCGGACGACCGGAGGCGGGAAGGGGACTCAAAGTGCCATCCCAGGCGAGGAATGCGCGGGCGGGTCGAGCGGGACGGTGAGGGTGATGGAGGTGCCCTTTCCGGGGGTGGATTCGAGGGTGACGCGGGCATGGATTTGGGCGGCGCGTTCGCGGATGCCCTGCCAGCCGAAGTGGCCTTCGGGCAGGGAGGAAAGGGAGGCGGGATGGAATCCCCGGCCATTGTCTTGGATTTGAAGCCGGAGTTGCGCCTGGGCCATGGACAGCTCGGCGGTGATTTTGGAGGCCTGCGCGTGGCGGAGGGCGTTGGTGAGGCACTCCTGGGCGATGCGGAGGAGGTTGTTTTCAACGGCCTCCGGGAAGCGCGCGCCGAGGCCGGTGTGGCGGAGTTCGAAGGCGGTGCCGGAGCCGGCGGTCATCAGGCGACCGGTTTCCGCGAGGGCCTCGGCGAGCGAGCCGCGTTCCAGTTCGCAGGCGCGGAGGTTCAGGAGGGAACGGCGGAACTCCTCCTGGCCGTGGCGGACGAGGTGTTTGGCGGTGGCGAGGGATTGGCGGAGTGCGGGCTCGTCGGGGAGCCTGGCGTCGAGGGCTTCGAGCTGGAAGCCGACGCCGGAAAAGCTCTGGGCGAGGGTGTCGTGGATTTCGCGGGCGACGCGCTGGCGTTCCTCGAGGACGGCCTCGCGTTCGATGCGGGAGCGGATGATTTCGGTTTGGCTGCGCACGCGCCTGCGGAGGACGGCGACCCAGACGAGCGCTGCGAGGGCGAGGAGGAGGAGGGCCAGGGCTGCGGCGGCGAGATTGCGGGCGGTCCAGGGCGAGGGGGCGGCGAGGAGCTGGATATCGTTTGGGGAACGCAGGAGGAGTTCGAAGGATTTCGGGCTGGCGCGGAAGGAGAGGGTGGTGGAGGAGGCCTCGACGCGGCAGACGCCGGAGACGCGCAGGAGGGATCCGGAGCGGAGGGCGAGGGGGGAGCGGGGCAGGCGGGCTTCGAAGGCGGTATCGTCCGAGTGGAGGAGGAGGACGGATTCGGTGGGGCCGTGGAGGGTTTCCAAGAGGCGGGCCTCGAGGGTGACGAGGTTGGCGTCGTGGGCACCCTTGAGGGCCTCGGTGATGGAGATGGGGGTGGGAGCGGGCGGAGGATCGCTTCCCACGCGGCGGAACTCGGCGTCTTCGAGCAGGGCGCTGAAGCTGCCCATCACGGGGAAGCCGATCGCCTCCACGCGGTCCCCGGGGGTGAGCGGGGTGGTTTGGGTGGAGCGCACGAAGAGTCCGACTTTGCCTTCGCGCAGGCAGAGGAGTTCGCCCGGCTGATGGTGGGTGACGGCCCCGCGCACGCGGACGCGGTGCGGGCGGATGCCGTCGGGTCGGAACTGGAGGAGTTCCGAAAAGGGGAGCACGGGGGCTTCAAAGGGGAGGGGGGGCGGAGGTGCCTCGACGGCGATATCGGCGAGGTCGTTCACATAAATCTGATGGAAAGCAATTTGACGTTTCAGGTTGATGACCCCCGCAGCCAGTCCGCTGACGCGCACCCGGGCGTCGACGAGCGGGGGGGGCGGGACGCGTTGTTCGGGGCGGTAGAGGATTTCGAGGGGCTGCGAGCCGAGGGCGAGCTTGAGGGTCCAGGCGTTGGGCTCGCGTTCCTCTTGGGAGCGTACGACGCCTGAGAGGGAAACCCTTTCCCACTGGAGGCGGCCGGTGAGGAGGTCATCGTAGGTGGCTGGGAATGGGTGGGGCAGGGGACGTCGGCCCAGGACGCGGTATTCCTGGGCGTCGATGCCGGGGACGAAGCCGGATTGGATGGATTTGCCGCGGACTTCGACTTCGTCTCCCGGGTGGATCGCTGGGGAGGCGGGATGGAGGTTGAAAAAGCTGCCGCCGGTTTCGTCCTGGATGAACGCGGTGGAGCCCCAATTGAGGGCGGTGATGACGCCGCGGATGTGCACTGGCAATGCGCGGACGGCGGTCTTGGGGGGGAGCGCGCGCAACTCGCGAAGGGTGGTGAGGGGGACGGGCTCGGGATCGGGAGGGGGAGGGGACTGGGCGGAAAGGAGCGGGGCGAGCAGGAGGGTGGTCCAGAGAATGAACCGCCGGGGGAGGAGTGGGAATCGGGGGGGGAGGGGGCCGGGAGGCACGGGGTGGGAGACAGGAGCGCTTAGGCGCGGGGTGGGAGGGCGGGGCGGACGGCGGAGACGGCTTCTCTGAGTCCGTTCATGGTGAGTGGTTTGCTTGCAATCAGATCGACTCCCTGGGGATTCCCTCCCTGGGCGCGCATTTCCTCGCCGAACCCGGTGAGGAGAATGATGGGGAGGGAGTGTCCTTTTTCCCGGACAAGGAGGGCGAGCTGGCTGCCGGTCATCTCGGGCATGGACTGGTCGGTGATGAGGATATCCCAAGGGTCTTCTGCGAGGGCACGGAGTGCTTGATGGCCATCGCTTTTGGGAGAGGCGATGTGGCCTTCGGCGTGGAGCATTTCGCAGATGAGCTCGCGGATGATCTCTTGGTCATCCACCACGAGGATGCGGAGGGGAGCGGGGGAGGCGGACTCGGGGGTGGGGGGAGGGGTGGAGGGGAGGGTCTGGGAGGCGGGCAGGAGCAGGGTGACGGTGGTGCCGACGCCCTTGGCGGACTGGATGGAGATGGAGCCGCCGTAGCGCTGGACGAAGCCATAGACGACGGCGAGGCCGAGGCCGGTGCCGTTTTCGCCCTTGGTGGTGTAGAAGGGTTCGAGGCAGCGGGCCTGTTCCTGCTCGGTCATGCCCACGCCGTTGTCATGGACTTGGATCTGGATGCGGTCGTCCACTTCGGCGGTGGAGATGCGGACGAGGCCGCCCTTGGGGAGTGCGTCGACGGCGTTGAAGATGAGGTTGGTGAGGACTTCGCGCAGCTCGGGGGCGCTGGAGATGAAGGGGGGGAGGGGGCGCAGGTCGGTGAGGGTTTCGATGGGGATGCCGTCGGCCCGGCATTTGTCGCGCCAGCGCGGGGCGGTCAGGGTGAGGGCCTGGTCGATGGTGGCGTTGATATCGACGGGCACGCGGGCGTCCTCATGGGCGGCGGGCCGGTAGAATTCGCGGAGGCGACCGACGACGTGGGCGGCGTCCTGGGCCGCGGACATGAGGTGTTGGAAGTGTTCCCGTTCGCGTTCGGGGAGTTGTTCGCGGACGTAGGGAGCCATGAGTTCGCCGTAGCCGAGGACCATGGTGAGGGCGTTGTTGAAATCGTGGGCGATGCCGCTGGCCATCATTCCGAGGGCGCGGAGGCGCTCCTGTTTGATGACGATTTGCTGGGCGGCCTTGAGGCGTTCGAGGGTGGATTCGAGCTGGGCGGTACGGGCCTTGACCTGGCGTTCGAGTTCCTCGTTTTGGCGCTGCATGGCCTGATGGAGGAAGCGGTTGTCCAGAAGGTTTTGAATCCGGGAGACGGCTTCCGCCTGGTTAATGGGCAGGGGGAGGAGATCTTGGGCGCCGGCGGTGAGGGCGCGTCTGCGCATCTCGGGGCTGGTGTCCATGCTGAAGACGAGGATGGGCAGGTATTCGCCGGGCGGGTTGGCGGTCTTGAACTGGGCGATGAGCGCAAAGCCATCGACAAAAGGCATATGGAGGTCGAGCAGGACCATGTCCGGGCGCCAGTCCAAAAAGATACCGAGGGCCTTTCGGGAATCGGTGGTGCTTTCGATTTGAAAAGCGCCATGCAATTCGAGGGTACGCTCCCATTGTCGGACGTTTTCGGGTTCATCATCCACGATGAGGAAGCGTGCTCTTTGGAGGGCCGGGTAGCGCATGGCAGGGGAGCGTAGCAGACCGGGGGCCAAGGGGGTGCGGGAAAGCCCTTCCCAAAGGCGCTTCGGTTCGGAATCATGAGGGATGCCCCTTGATGGCTCCATTCAGGCGCAGCGAGTGCGTGCGTACTTTGCGCGAATTGCCAGCCGGTACGATTTGACCAACCGGGTGCTGAGTCTTGGGGTGGACGTGCTCTGGCGTCGGGCGGCGGCGCGGATGGTCCGCCAGTGGCATCCGGGGCGGATTTTGGATTTGGCGACGGGCAGCGGGGATCTGGCGCTGGTGCTTTCGGAGGCGTGCCCGGAGGCGGTGCTGATTGGGGCGGACTTTTGCGAACCCATGCTGCGGGAGGCGCAGCGCAAAGGGGTGCCGCATTTGGTGGTGGCGGATGCGTTACGGCTGCCCTTTGCCGAGGCGAGTTTCGAGGTGGTGACCGTGGCGTTTGGGTTGCGGAACATGGCTTCTTGGAGCCTTGCTTTGCGGGAGATGCAGCGGGTGCTGGCTCCCGGCGGGCATGTTTTGATTCTGGATTTCGGGCTTCCTCGGGGCTGGCTGCGGGCTCCCTACCAGTTCTATTTGCACCGGGTGCTTCCGCGGTTGGCGGCTTGGGTGACGGGGGAGCGTGCGGCGTACGATTATCTTGCGGATTCGATCGAGCACTTTCCCTGCGGGGAGGAGATGTGCGAGCGGCTTGAGCGCGAGGGGTTTGTGGAGGCGCGCCATCGGGACCTGCTCGGCGGGATTGCCTCGATCTACACCGCGACGCGCCCCTGAGCGCCCCGCCCCCCGGCCCCTAGACCGCGATGCGGGTCGGAAGGGGGGTGGGTTCGAGGGGACCGTGTTCGAAGGCGTTGAGGGGGCTTCCGTTGCCCAAGGATCCTAGGACGTTGAGGGTTTCCTCGAGTGTTTCAACCTCGATGGGCTTGGTGAGGTGCCGTTTGAATCCAGCGTTCAGGCTTCGGGCGACTTCCGCCTCCATCCCGAAGCCGCTGAGCGCGATGCCCCCCTCGAGGAATCGGTCGGCGAACTGGCGGATGAGTTCCCCGCCGTTCCCATCGGGGAGTCCGATGTCGGAAATGAGCACATCGAAGACGGTTTCCTTGGCGAGCACGGTGGCCGCTCCCAGGCTGGCGGCCTGAGTGACGGTGTGGCCCCGGCGTCCGAGCATGCGCGACAGGGTGGCGCGGGTGGGTTCGTGATCCTCGACGAGGAGGATCTTCCGGCTGCGCACGCCTCGGCCGAGTGGGGGGGCGAGGAGGGGCGGACTGTTTGGGCTGGGGGGGGGCGGGACGGGGGCGGGGGTTTGGGAGGGGCGGGTGGGGAGGGGCGGGTGGGGCGGGGAAGGTGCGGCCGCGCCGGCCTCCCGGAGGTCTGATTTTTCG
>JBEBAG010000158.1:0-20497 GCA_041159065.1 Verrucomicrobiota bacterium
AGCCGCGGAAGCGGGCGTCGCTGCGGAAGGAACCGGTGAGGCAGCAAACGGCCCAGAGGTTGCCTTGGGGATCGAAGCGGGAGCCGAAGGTGTACTCGTGGTAATCGCCGCTGACGCCCCAGGGGGCGCAGACGGTTTCAAAGGAATCGGCATGGCCCGTGCCTTGGGTGTCGCGCAGGCGGACGATCTCGGTGCGGGTGGTGGCGAACAGTGCCGGGGAGGCGGGGGAAGCTTCCGCGGTCGGTGCAGGCGGTGGGGGCGGCTCAAGGGCGAGGCCGAACACTTCGTGCAGCCCGCTGGCGAAGCGGTGGTAGCGGAGGGGGGACGTGTTTGGGGAAACAAAGGATTGGGTGCGCTCATCCCAGGAGGCGTTTCCGGGAAATGCAGCGGCGCCGCGGAGGATCCAGACATCGCCTCGGCGGGTCCCGATGGCGAGGGAATCGTGCGGGAGGAGCTCCAGGGAGCCGACTTCGAGCGCGGTACCAGGTGGGGTGGGGAGGGTCGTGATGGAGTAGAAGACCGCCTCCGCGGGGTCGGGGCCGCGTCGGTGCCGGAGGTCGCCGAGGGAGCGGCGAACGCGGCGGAGGAGAAGGGAGGTGCGAGAGGGGGTGGGATCTGCCGGGGCGGCGGGTTCCGTTGGGGGGGAAATCTGGTGAGGCGCGGCGGTGTCCGAGGGAGGGGGTGCGAGGAGGGCGCCGCAGACGAGTCCGAGGGCGAGGAGGGCGCCGAGGGCCGTGAAACGCAGCATCCGGGGCCGGAGCAGGGGCTGCGGAGGGATGGACGCTGCGAAGGTCGCCGCCGGAGGTCTCTGTTTGTGTGCACCGCTCCAGCGCCGAAAATCCTCCCCCCTCACACCCTCTGAATCGCATGACGGCCTGGGGGTGCGCGGGAGAAACAACCCTGTGAACGCAAAAAGGGGAACCCGGCGGCGTGCCGGGTTCCCCTTTTGGGAATGCTCGGAGGAGGGACCTCTACTTCGCGGGGATTTCGTTCAGCGTGTAGTAGGCCACGGGGTGCAGGAGCGGCTTGCCCTCGGCGGAGCGGATGCCGTCGAAGTGCATCTCATGCACGTGCCCTTTGGTGAGGACGTCGAGCTTCAGGCGCACGGACTTGCCGTCGGGTGCGACGTCGATTTTCTCGATCTTGGGAAGCACGTCATCCACCTCGGGGCTGCCGTACTTGGCTTGGTAGATGTAGGTGAACTCGCGCAGTTTATAGCTCTCGGGATTGGCTGCGGTCTTGGGGTCGACGGGGTGGGTGAAGGTGAGTTCAAAGCCGTCGGGTTTCGCGTGGACCTCGTGCACTTCGAAGGGGACTTTGCCGGTCCAGTCGACGCGTTCGAAGGCGAAGGGATGGCCGCCCTTGGCGCCCCAACCGCGGTCCGAGCCGCCCACCAAGAACTTGCCATCCGTCCCCATGCGCGCGCCGATGGGGCCGGACTTGAGTCCCTTGAGGAAGGGGAAGACGACGCCCTGCTTCACCCCGTTGACGGTTTCAAGGTAGACGCGGGAGAGGTTGGAGTGGCTTTGGTCTGGGATGAAGAGCTGCTTCTGGAAGGGGCCGAACTTGCCTTCGCTCAAGTCGCAGACCACGGCGGTCGAGGAGTTGCCGATTTTTCCTGGGCCGTAGACCATGTACACGGCCGGGGGGACGAGCTCCTTGATTTTTGCGCGTTCGGTGACCATGCGGCTTTGGTCCTGCGGGTCCTGGGGGCGCGGGCCCATGTTGGGGGCGAGCTTGTACCATTCATTCCCGCCGGGATGGCCCTGGAAGGAGCCCGGGACGAGGTGCTGGAGGGTGCAGGCGCCGTGCCAGGGCCCTTGGTTGTCGGTGTAGTACACCTCGCCGTCGGCGTCGAATCCGATGCCTCCGGGGGAGCGGATCCCGCTGCAGGTGGGCACCATGGATCCATCGGGTTTGATGCGCACCGCCCAGCCGCGGAAGGGGGTTTTGCTGGAGAAAGAACCGGTGAGGCAGGCGACGACCCAGAGGTCGCCGTTTTTGTCGAAGCGGGAGCCGAAGGAGTATTCGTGGTAGTCGCCGCTGACGCCCCACTTATCGCAGACGGTTTCGAAGGCGGAGGCGGCGCCCTTGCCGTTGGAGTCCTTCATGCGGAGGAGTTCGTACCGGTTGGTGGCGTAGAGCCAGCCGTCCTTCCAGGAGAGGCCGAGGATTTCGTGCTGCCCCTCGGCGAAGCGCTGGTAGCGGATGGACTGCGCGGCGGGTGCGTCGGCCGGGGCTTCGAAGGCGAGGGATTGCGGATTCCAGACGCCCTCGACGGAGGCGTTCTGCGCGTTGGAGGCGATCCACACCTCCCCGCGGCGGGTCCCCACGGCGACGCGCCCGTCGGGGAGGAGTTCCACGGAGCCGACTTCGAGGGCGGTTCCGGGCGGGGTGGGGAAGGTGGTGATTTTGTAAAACTCCGCCTCGTTGGGATCGATGGGCTCTGCGAGGGCGAAGGGGGTGATGCTGCCGAGGAGGATGGTGAGCAAAAGACGGGGCGCTTTCATGGGCGGAAGGGGAGGGGGGTGGAGGGTTACTGAGCGTTTTGAGCGGCGTGAGCGTGAGTCGCGGGCCAGGAGTAGGTGATCTGGATCTCGGGGCGCGCGGGAACGACGAGCAGTTTGCCTTGCAGCGTGGCGCCGTCGGCGTGGATCTGGATCTGGTTGTCGAAATTGCCGCTGGGCAGCTGCAGTTTGTCGCCCTTTACGAGAAAGCCCTTGGCACCCGCTTGGGCCTCCCCGGATCGGGCGAGCAAAAGGAAGGATTTCTCGGGTGTTTTTCCGGAAATCCGCAGGGTGCGCACGAGCTGGGCTCCGGCTTCTTTGAAGTTGCCGCGGGCCTCGATGCGGTCTTCGACTTCGGCGCCTTTCCACGTGTAGCGGAAGGTGGGGATGCCTTTGGCGTCCAGTTGGTAGCCTTTCCAGACGTAGCCCTCGGGGGTTTCATCGGGGGTGAAGGTTGGCCACGGGGTCTCGGCGCTGGCGAGTACGGCGAGCGGCGGCACCAAATCGGTGGGGCGGACGACGTCGAATCCGGCGGGAGGCTGGTGGCCGCCACCGCGATTTTTCCAATGGCGGGCGGCGTCGATAAAGGCGCCCTTCCACGCAAGGGCGAGGTTCAGGGTTTCGGCGCTCCACGCGAAGTGGAGTCCGCCCGGGAAGCCGACGCCGATGCTGCGGTTTCCAGCGCCCGCGATGAAGTTGCGGTACAGGATGGGTGCCTCCTTGGGTTCGAGGGGGAGCCCGGTGAACTCGTCCTTTTTCTGGGCGAGAGGAGCCCTCCAGTTTTCGGGGGTCCATTTGGAGAGCGCCGTGGTGTCGAAGCCCTCGCCGCGCCAGCCGAGGTAGAGTTCGGCTGCGCCCTCGGCCTGGAAGTATTCGAGCCGGAGGGTGTGCGTGCCGGGTTTGAGCCGGACCTTGCCCTCCTTGATGCGGGAGGGGTGGATGCCGTCGTCGGTGAGGATGCGTTGGTCATCGACGACGAGGCGGGCGCCGTCATCGCAGGCCAGGAAGAAGGAGTATTCGCCGTTGGCGGTGGTCTTGAATTTGCCGGTGAAGACGAGGCCGTACTGGTTCTTGTAGTCGTCGAATTGGAGTTGGATGAGGTTGTCGGGGACCTGGCCTTCGCGATGGGGGGTGAGCTTGGAGAAGTCGGGGAGTTTGTCCCAGGAGCCGAGGTAGAGGGCGAAGTGGAGGTCTTCGAGTTTGGGGCCTTGGGGGAGCACGTTGAGGATGCCCTTCATGCTCATGGCGTGGCCCGGAAAGCTGCAGACGTAGGGGTACTTGCCGGGCTTTTCGGGAGCGGTGAACTCGATCTCCTGTTTTTCCTGCGGATTGAGCAGGCGCGAAGTGAGCCAGACCTTTGGGTCGTCGGGGAGGAAGTTGCGTTTCATGGCTTCCTCGGGTTTTTCGAGCATTTTGAGGACGAGCTGCTCGACGTTGGTCCCCGGGACGCAGAAGACGACATTGTGCGGCATGTCGTCCGGGTTTTCGAAGGTGAGTTTGACCTTGGCGCCCGGGGAGACCTGGAGTTCGGATTGGTCGAACTTCATCTGGGCGGTGAGCGTTTTGAGGGTGATCTGGACCGGGGCCTGCGCGAGGAGGGGCAGGGCGGGTGCGGCGAGGAGGAAGGAGGCAAGGAGGGGGAGGGGACGGAGGTGCATGGGGATAGAGGATGGAGGGGGGGAAGCGGGGAGCGTGGCGGGAATGACATCAAGAATGACCCCGGAAGGGGAGGGAATTCCTACTTTTTCCTCCCAAAAACTGGCATTTTTAGCTCAAATGGGGCGTGTCCAAGTTCTCTCGTGAAAATGTCCGGATGGCCCCGGGGCAGTCGTTCCGTTTGTTGCGCTGGAAGGAAGGTCCTGCGGCGGTGGATCTTATCGAGTCGCTCGGCGCGGTGGTGCCGTGGAAGGGGTATGGGAACCGTTGGCATTACCATCGGGAGGCGGAATTGGCGGCGGTTTCGAGTGCGGGGGGGACGCGGTTTGTGGCGGACCATGTGGGGGCGATCGACGGGGAGGATTTGGTGCTGATCGGGTCGAATGTGCCGCACTACTGGGATTTTCGGGGGCCCTCGCAGGGGGTGGTTTTGCAGTGGGATTTCCCTCGGCACCACGGGGTGTGGGGGTTTCCGGAGATGGAGCCCTTGAAGGACTTGCTGGATCGGGCGAAGCAGGGGTTGAGCATCCGGGGACGCACGGCGAGTGGGGTGCGGGCGGTGATGCGGGAGATGGGGGCGGTGTCTGGGATGGAGCGGCTGGGGTTGTTTTTCAAGGTGCTTTCGACGCTGGTGCGCGCGCCGGAGGAGGATATGCAAGTGCTTTCGCTCAAGCCGTTTTCGATTGACGGGACCATCCAGCAACAGGAGGCCATCGGGTTGGCGGTGAGCTATCTTGCGGCAAATTTTCGCAAGAGCGTCCGGCTCGGGGACCTGCTGGAGCTGACGGGGATGAGCCGTGCGACGTTTGCGCGGCAATTCCAAAAGCATGCAGGCAAGCCGTTTTCGGAGTTGTTGAATGAGCTGCGGGTGCAGTCGGTGTGCCGTGCGCTGCGGGACACGGATTTGCCGGTGGCGGTGATTGCGCTGGAGGAGGGGTTCAACCAGTTGTCCTTTTTTAACCGCGTGTTTCGGCGGATGACCGGGTGTACACCCCGCGAGTATCGGCGTCGCGAGGGGCTGCTGAGGCAGGAATCGGCGTAGTCTGGCGGGCAGGAGAACGGGTGGGGCGCCCCGGATGACCGGTTCCGGGCGGGGATTTGGTTTCAAAGGCCTTTTCAGCCGGCGGATTGTCGGGGGGGGGGCTTCCTCCGCCCGCCGCGGTCCGCTCCCCCGTACTGTCTCACGCCGTACTGCGGTACGGCGTCGAACGACCTCCCTCCGAATCCGAACTACCCTCCTCCGGCGCCTCCTTTGGCGTCCTCCCATGAAAGCGTCTCCTCCCCTCCGCCTCCCTGCCTTGCTTGCGCTGGTGTCTGCTGCAAGTCGTGTTTTGGCAGCCTCTTCCGAGGTTCCAGTGGATTTTAACCGGGAAGTCCGGCCCATCCTTTCGGACCACTGCTTCAGCTGCCACGGGTTTGATTCCAAAAAACGGAAGGCGGACCTGCGTCTGGATACCCCCGAGGGGGCCTATGCCCTGCATGAAGGCGTCCCCGCGGTGAAACCGGGGGACCCCAATGCGGGCACGCTGATGCAGCGGGTGCTTTCCAAGGATCCCGACGAGGTCATGCCGCCGCCGGATTCGCACAAAAAGCTCACGGCCGCGCAGATCGACACCCTGCGTCGCTGGATCGCGCAGGGGGCGCCCTACCGCAAACACTGGAGCTTCGAGCCCCCGGTGAAACCGTCCGTGCCGGTCCTTGCCGGCGCGGCCTCCGGGCTTTCGCCGGTGGACGCCTTCCTGCGTGCGGAGCTGCACCGGCGCGGATTGCAGCCGGCTCCGGCGGCTTCGAGAGAAAGCCAGCTGCGTCGGGTGACGTTGGATCTGACGGGACTGCCCCCCAGCGTGGCGGAAATGGATGCGTTCTTGGCGGATTCCTCGCCGGAGGCTTATGGGCGGGCGGTCGAGCGGTTGCTGGGCTCGGTGCGCTTTGGGGAGCACATGGCGCGGTACTGGTTGGATGCGGCCCGGTACGGGGACACGCATGGGCTGCACTTGGACAATGAGCGCAGCATGTGGCCCTATCGCGACTGGGTGGTGCGGGCCTTCAACCAGAACCTGCCCTTTGATCAGTTCACCCTTTGGCAGCTGGCGGGCGATCTGCTGCCCAATGCGACGCACGACCAACGGGTCGCCTCCGGGTTCAATCGGTGCAATGTGACGACCGGCGAGGGTGGATCGATTTCCGAGGAACTGCTCTTCCGCTACGCCGTGGACCGGACCGAAACCACCATGGCCGTATGGATGGGGCTGACCGCAGGGTGCGCGGTCTGCCATGACCACAAGTTTGATCCCATCACGGCCAAGGACTTCTACTCGATGTACGCCTTCTTCTACAGCGCCGCGGATCCGGCGATGGACGGGAACATCCTGCTGACCCCGCCCGTGCTGCAGCTGGCCACGCCCGAGCAGGAGGCGCAGCTCAAGGGGTTGGACCGCGAGATCCAGGAGCAGAGGGAACGCGTGCGCGAGGCGCTTGCGAAGCTCGAGTACGTCGATCCGGCGACGCTGACTCCGCCGCCGCCCGTGCAAATGGGCGAGGTGGTCTGGTTTGAAGATGCCTTTCCGGAAAAGGCGAAGGTGGAGTTTTCGGGGGAGGCGACGACGCTCATCACGGCCGAACAGGGCCCGGTGCATCGAGGCAAGGCGGCGCTCCGCCGCAAGGCCAAGGGGGTGGCGCAGGACTATTTTGCGGATGGCGCTGCGTTCGAAATTCCGCCCAACGGCGTGATCTCGGCGTGGTGTTACTTGGAGCCCGGAGATTTGCCCAAGGCCATCATGCTTCAGTTCCATGTGGGCGGCTGGAATCACCGTGCGGTTTGGGGTGAGGAGGGGGCGATCCCCTTCGGCCGGGTCCGCACTCCGGAAAAGGTGACGATAGGGGGGCTTCCCGAGGCGGGAAAATGGGTGGAGCTGAAGGTTCCTGCGGAAAAGGTCGGCCTCAAGCCGGGGATGAAGGTGGACGGCTACGCGTTCACGCAGTTCGACGGGACGGTGTATTGGGATTCGCTGGCGATGCGCCACCGGGTGGAGCCTGCGAAGGATCCGGCGTGGTCTTGGGAGGTCTGGCAGAAAAAGAAGCAGGGCACCCTCGTGAAGGAACTGCCCAACGACCTGCAGAATCTTGTCCGGGGGAAAAAGCCTGAGGAGTGGTCCGAGGCCCAGAGCAAGAAGCTCAAGGACTGGTGGCTTGAAAACGAGTATCAGGGCGCCCGGGAGGTGATGGACGGCCCCAAGGCGGAGAAATTGCGGCTGGAGGCCAAGCGCAAGGCGCTCTCCGACTCCATCCCAAGCACGCTGGTGATGGCCGACCTGCCCCAGCCCCGCCAGGCCCACGTGATGCAACGCGGACAGTACGACAAACCCGGGGAACCCGTTTCACGTCGCACCCCGGAAGTCTTTCCGCCCCTGCCCGCCAAGGACGCCTACAACCGCACCGACCTTGCCGCATGGCTGCTTTCGGACAACAACCCCCTCACGGCGCGCGTGATCGTCAACCGCTTCTGGCAGCAGTTCTTCGGCACGGGGCTGGTCAAGTCCGTGAACGACTTCGGGTCCCAGGGCGATCCGCCGAGTCATCCGGAGCTGCTCGACTGGCTGGCGGTTCACTTCCGGGAGCAGGGATGGGATATGAAGGCCTTGGTGCGTCTCTTGGTCACCTCCGAGGCGTATCGGCAGTCGGCGGCCGTGACCCCGGAGCTCCTTGCCAAGGATCCGGAGAACCGGCTCCTCGCGCGCGGGCCGCGGTTCCGCCTGGATGCGGAGGTGCTGCGCGATTCCGCGCTGTTCATTTCGGGGCTGCTCAATCCCGCGGTGGGCGGGAAGGGGGTGCGTCCCTATCAGCCGGACAACATCTGGGAGCCCGTGGGCTTTTCGGGCAGCAATACGGCGCGGTACGTCCGCGACAGCGGCGAGGCCCTGTACCGGAGGAGCCTGTACACGTTCTGGAAACGCACCGCGCCGCCCCCGGCCATGACGACCTTTGACGCGCCGCCCCGGGAGAGTTCCTGTCTGCGCCGTGAGCGCAGCAACACGCCGCTCCAGGCGCTGGTGCTGATGAACGACATCCAGCATGTCGAGGCCGCCCGCCATTTTGCCCAGCGCATCCTCAAGGAGGGCGGGGCTTCGGATGCCGAGCGCATCACCTTTGCGTGGAGATCGGTCGTGGGCCGCGTCCCATCCCCCGGCGAATCGGCCATTGTCCTGGATGCGCTGGCCAAGCACCGGGTCCGGTTTCAGGCGGAACCCGGGGACGCTTCCAAACTGATTTCTTTCGGGGAGAGCAAACCGGCTGCGGAACTTCCCCCGCCGGAGCTGGCCGCATGGACGCTCACGGCGAATCTCCTCCTCAACCTCGACGAAGCCCTCACCCAATAGCCATGGATCCCCTCCTCGAAACCCAACAGCTGCTCAACCGCCGCCAGTTTTTCGGCCAGTCCGGCCTGCGCGTCGGGGGCGTGGCTCTGGCCGGGCTCCTGGCCCGTGACGCGTCCGCCAAGGCCGGAGGTTCCGTGCATCCGGGGCTTCCCGAGTTTCCGCACCTCCCCCAAAAGGCGCGGCGTTTGATCTATTTGCACATGAATGGGGCGCCGTCCCAGCTGGACCTGTGGGACTATAAACCCCGGCTCAAGGAGCACTTCGACAAGGATTTGCCCGACAGCATCCGCAACGGCCAGCGCATCACCACGATGACCTCGGGCCAGGCGCGATTCCCGGTGGCGCCCAGTCTTTTCGAGTTTGCGCAGCATGGGCAGTGTGGCCGCTGGGTCAGCGAGTTGCTTCCCTACACCTCCCAGGTCGTGGACGAACTGGCAGTGCTCAAATCCGTGAGCACCACGGCGATCAACCACGATCCGGCGTGCACCTTCGTCATGACGGGCAGCGAGATTCCCGGCAAACCGAGCATCGGTTCGTGGATCAGCTACGGACTGGGCAGTCTGAATGACGATCTGCCCTCGTTTGTCGTGCTCACGCCGCGGAGCGCCGGCGGACAGGCGCTTTTTACGCGGATGTGGAGCAGCGGGTTTCTCCCCTCCAAACACACCGGGGTGGCGTTGCGTTCGGCCGGGGATCCGGTGCTCTTTATTCAAAATCCGCCGGGGGTCACGGGGGCCGATCGGCGCGTGCTGCTCGATGCCTTGGGCAAGTTGAATGCGAGCCAGCACCAGGGGTTGGGCGATCCCGAAATTCTCACCCGCACGGCGCAGTACGAGATGGCCTTTCGGATGCAGTCCAGCGTGCCGGATTTGGTGGATCTCTCCGGGGAATCCAAGGCCACGCTGGATCTGTATGGAAAGGATGCGACGGATCCCGGCACCTTCACGCACAGTGCGCTGTTGGCGCGGCGTCTGGTGGAGCGGGGGGTGCGCGTTGTGCAAATCCTGCACCGGGGCTGGGATCAGCACAATAACCTCCCCAAGGACATTGCGCGTCAATGCCAGCAGACGGACCAAGCCTGTGCGGCACTGATTCTGGATTTGAAGATGCGCGGGTTGCTGGAAGACACGCTGGTGGTTTGGGGCGGCGAGTTTGGACGCACCGTGTATTCCCAGGGCACTCTCACCCAGACCAACTACGGACGGGACCATCATCCGCGTTGTTTCACGATGTGGATGGCGGGCGCGGGCGTGAAGCGTGGCATCACCTACGGCGAGACCGACGACTTCAGCTACAACGTCACGCAGGATCCGGTGCATCTGAGTGAGCTCAATGCGACGATCCTCCACCTCATGGGGATCGATCACAAGCGCTTCACGTTCAAGTTTCAGGGGCTGGACCAGCGCCTGACCGGGGTCGAGGATCGCCGGGTGATCCGCGAGATTCTGGCGTAGCTCCGCAGGGCGCGCTTCCTCTTGTTCCCGAGGCAGCCGTTCGCCGTGGCGGCGCTTGGGTTTGGCGTGGAAAGCCGGGGCGAAGGGGGCCATTGGCGACGATCCCGGGGAAGAAAGTCTGAGAGAAAATGCTATGGGGGGACGACCTGGTCCGGAATGGGATGGCCTGCTTTTTTGCAATGCAAGCCATTGGAAAAGAGGATTCTGTGCTCTAATTAAAGGTCGTGTGGACTGCCGCTTCGCCGCGATCCACGTAGCAGGATCACACAGGCGAATAGCAGGGCTGTCGATTCCCTCCGCGAAGGGACGCGGTAGATTGGGCAGCGTCGAACTTCCCTCCAGTTCGGGGTCCCGTTGGGGACGCGTTCGGGGGGAGTCCATTCACCGTCCTGCGTCTCATGAAAAGCGTGTTTCCGAAAACCGATTGGCGGGGCCCAAGCAGTGCAAGGGCGTGGCTGGGGCTGGGCTGGGCCGTGCTGATTTGGGCGGCAGGGTTCAGCGCCGCGCAGACCGCGGAGATCACCCCCGAGCAGCGGGCGTTTTTTGAAAACAAGATCCGTCCGGTCTTGGTGAAGGAGTGCTATGAGTGCCATTCCGAGGACTCCAAGAAGCTTGGGGGGCGGCTGAAGCTCGACTCCCATTTTTCGATGATGAAAGGCGGCGAATCCGGGCCCGCGATGCAGCCGGGCAAGCCGGACAAGAGCATCCTCATTCAAGCGATCCAGTATGACGGATCGGAAATGCCTCCCAAAAAGAAGCTCCCGGACCATGTCATCCGCGACTTTGTCGAGTGGGTGAAAATGGGCGCCCCTGATCCGCGCACCGAACCCATGGGGGCCAAAGCGAAGGAACCGGGCGCCTCGCGCAATCTCGATTGGTGGTCGCTCAAGCCGGTAGTGGATCCGCAGATCCCGTCGGCGGAGGAGGGCGGAGACTGGGCGAAGGATCCGTTGGATCGGTTGGTTTTGCAGAAGATGCGCTCGGGTGGATTGCATCCCGCTGCGGATGCGGATCCCGCCGCTTTGCTGCGCCGCCTGAGCGTGGATTTGACCGGCCTGCCGCCCGCTGCGGAGCAGGTCGAGCAGTTCGTGGTCGAGCACCGCCGGGAGGGACGGGAGGCGCTCGCGCGCTGGGTGGACCGCTTGTTGGCCTCTCCGCAATACGGCGAACGCTGGGGAAGACACTGGCTGGATGTGGCCCGGTTTGCGGAGTCCAACGGGGATGACGGCCTTGGAAGGAATCCGAACTTTCCGCACGCGTGGCGTTACCGCGACTACGTGATCGACGCTTTCAACAGGGATGTCCCGTACGATGTATTTTTGCGGGAACAGATTGCGGGGGATTTGATGGGGGACCTGCCCGGGCCGGAGCGCGATCGGCGTCTGGTGGCGACCGGCTTCCTCGCAGTCGGCTACAAGCCGTGCATTGCGATGAACAACAACTTTGCGATGGACGTCGTGGCGGACCAGATCGGGCTGATTGGAAGCGGGGTGCTGGGTCTCAGCGTGGGCTGTGCGCGCTGTCACGATCACAAGCACGATCCCATTACCCTGCGCGATTACACGGCGCTGGCCGGGATTTTCAAAAGCACCGACACGCTCTGGGGGGCGGCGGGTTACGAGCCGTTGTCGGCGCCGCAGACTCCCTTGCACGAGCTCACTGCGGCGCCGTGGGTGGCGGTGCCTGCGGCCGAAGCCCTGCCCAAGGTGGTCCGCCAAGAGCACAAGCGTCCCACGAAGGGGAAGTTCGACCCCGCGCCCGGGGCTCCCGTGGCGATGGGGGTGCGCGAGGCCGCCGAGATTGCGGATATTCGTGTCCACATTGGGGGCGAGGCGGGGCGTTTGGGGGATCTGGTGCCGCGCGGTGTCCCGGGCCTGTTCCGAACGGAGGCGCTCGCGAACGTGAGCCTGTGTCCCCCCCGCAGTGGCCGGATGGAACTGGTGGACTGGCTTGTGGGCGAGGCTTTGCCGCTGACGTCCCGAGTCATGGTCAACCGGGTGTGGCAGCATCTGTTTGAGGAAGGGTTGGTGCGGACTCCGGATGATTTTGGAGTGTACGGGGACCAGCCGGTGCAGCGTGAGCTGTTGGATCATCTCGCCGCGCGCTTTGTCCGCGAGGGATGGTCAGTGAAGAAGTTGGTGCGCGCGATGGTGATGAGCCGGACGTACCAAATGGCGAGCGCGCCCAGCGAGGCCGCCCGGTTTACGGATCCTGAAAACCGCCTGCTCAGCTTTCATCCGCGCCGCCGGATGGATGGGGAGGCGTTGCGGGATGCGATGCTCGCTGCCAGCGGTGAACTCAAACTGGAGCGTCCCGCGGGCTCGCTTCTGCAGCATCAGAACGTGCTCGTGAACGAAATGGGCGATTTGCATCGGACGAGTCCGCACCGGAGCGTGTACCAGCTGATGCTGCGTGGCGCGATGCCTCCGGAGTTGTCGGTTTTCAACGAGCCGGACGCACTGAAGGTGAAGGGCAAGCGGGACATGTCGACGGTGCCGACGCAGTTCCTCTATCTCCTGAACAACCCCTTCGTGGTCGAGCAGTCCCGCCGTTTTGCAGAGCGCGTTCTGGCCGCGGGCGGCAGCGATTCGGATGCGGTCGGGCTCGTCTATCGGAGGGCCTTTTCGCGCAATCCCAGCGATTCGGAACGACAGGAGGCCCTCGGGTTCCTGGCCGATATGGAACGCGAACTCGAGGCGGCGGAACCGGACCATGCGCGGCGCCGGGGATCGGTTTGGGCGGCGCTGTGCCAGTCGCTGCTCGCCAGCAATCCGATGCGGTACGTCGACTAGCGCGAGCCCATGCGGCGGCGCGATTTTTTCAAAGCAACCCACAGAAACCCCAGAGCTCCCCATGACCCCCCTGACTCGCCGTGAAATGCTCCGCCAGAGTTCCTGCGGATTCGGATATCTTGCGCTGTCCGCCCTTGCCGGGTCGCTGCGCTCTGCGGCCCAGGCGGGGCCGGGCGCGGGAGGCCCCTCGGATCTGAGAACTCGGGCGCCGCTGCATGAGGCGAAGGCGAAGCGGGTGATCTTTCTGTGCATGTCGGGAGGGCCCGCCCAGATGGACACCTTCAATTACAAACCCCAGGTGATGGACAAACCGCATGCGGGCTCCGCGGTGAAGTTTGCGCAGCATGGGGAAAGCGGCACGTGGATTTCCGAGCTGCTTCCAAACCTGTCGCGGCATGCGGACAAACTGTGTGTGCTCAATGCGATGCATTCGGACACGGAGAACCATGCGCAGTCGTTTCTCCAACTCCACACTGGGGACCGCTTGCGTCCCTGCCCGAGCTTCGGGTCGTGGGTGAGTTACGGTTTGGGCACGGAGAACCAGAATCTGCCGGGGTTTGTCTGTCTGAATCCGTGGATGACCTCGGTGTATGCCTCGGCGTGTTTGCCCGCCATTTTTGAGGGGACCCCGATCGGGGTGAATGGCGAGGACATGTCCAAGGCGACGATACGGGACATTCAGGGGGGGGCGTTGCCCTTGGGAGCAAGGCAGCGGCAGTTCTCGATGATTCAGGCGCTGAATCGGAGTCACCGGGAGCAGCACGCGGAGGACGATCGTTTGGACGGGGTGATTCAGACCATGGAACTGGGGTTCCGAATGCAGATGGCGGCGCCGGAGCTTTTGGATTTGCGGGGGGAATCTGCGAAGACATTGGCGCGTTATGGGGTGGGGCAGAATCACTTGAAGGGACGGTGCAAGCCCTCGGACTTTGGGAGGCAGTGTTTGTTGGCGCGCCGTTTTGCCGAGGCGGGCGTGCGGTTTATCGAACTCGATCACCGCGACTGGGATCAGCACGAGAACCACGTGCAGGATGTGAGTGCCAATTGCGCGTCGATTGATGCCCCGATCGCAGCGCTGCTCGATGACTTGGAGCAGGGCGGGTTGTTGGAGGACACGCTCGTGATTTGGGGTGGTGAGTTTGGACGCACCGGGGTGCTTCCCGGCAAGTCGGCTTCGGGACACAACGCAAAGGCGTTCACCTTTTGGATGGCGGGCGGTGGAGTGAAGGGCGGGCACACGCACGGGGTGACCAATCACCTAGGCGATCAAGCGTTGGAGGGGCGCGTCCACTTCCGGGATTTGCATGCCACGGTGCTCCACCTTCTGGGGTTGGATCATGCCAAGCTGGCGGTGGTGCAGGGCGGGCGTGAGATCCGGTTGACGAGCGCCGAGGGCGGCAAGGTGGTCCGCGAGATCCTCGCCTGAGGCGCGAACGCAAGGCCGACAAAAGGAGGGGCTTGAGCGCTCAGGGCGCCGCGAGGCGCCGGGGTGCCATGAGGGGCGGCGGCGTGCAGATTCTCCCGATGAGATCCTCCCAGACCTCATGGCCGCGGAGGATTTCGATTTCCACGCGGAGGAAGAGGACGGGCACCTCCAGCGTGTGCGGCCGGTGCGGGAAGCGGACGCTGTCTTTCTCGGTCGTGACGATGGCATCGAGGTCTCTGCGGACGCAGCGCGCGATGAAGTCGCCGAGCTCCTGGTCGGTGAAGCGGTGGTGGTCTGCGAAGCGTGAGGTGATGTTGAGGCGGGCGCCGAGTGCGACGAGTTTCTCCTCGAAGCTTTCGGGGCGCGCGATCCCGGAGAGCGCGCCGATGTGTTTGCCTGGGAGCCACGAGAGGGGAAGTTCCTCGCCGGTGTAGAGGTTTTTCAGATGGAGCGCGTGGTGGGTGCACTCGATGATTCCGGCGGTAGGATTGTACGCGCGAATGCGTTCGAGCAGGGCGGTGTTATCGGCGCCATCACTTTTGGTGATGAAGATGTAATGGGCGCGCCGGAGATTTTCCGGAGGTTCGCGGAGGGTGCCGCGAGGAAGGAGGTATTCGTTTCCAAAGGGGGCTTGGCGGTCGATGAGGCAGATTTCCAAGCGATGGTGGAGGGGGAGGTACTGCATCCCGTCATCGAGGAGAAGCGTGTCGCATCCGAATTCCCGAGTCGCGCTGAGGGCGGCGCGGACGCGGTCCTTGTCGACCAGGACGACGACGTTGCCGAGGGAACGGGCGAGCATGAACGGCTCGTCGCCTGCGAATCGGCTGTCGAGGAGGAGGCGCGATCCATCGTGGACCACGCGGGTCTTGTTTTTCTGAAGCCCGAGCCACTTGCGCTGAAGTCTGCGGAAGAGCGGCGGCTTTTTTGCTTTGTAGCCGCGGGAGAGAATGGCGACGCGGCGTCCTCGCTGTTGGAGGGTGCGCGCCAAGAATTCAACGACGGGTGTTTTGCCCGTACCGCCCACGGTGAGGTTGCCCACGGAGAGGACGAGGCAGCCGGGGCTGCGCGGTTTGAAAAAGCGGTTTTGGTAGAGCCAGAGGCGGGCGCGGACGATTCGTGCGAAGAGGCCGCTGAGGAGCCAGAGAAAGCTGCGAAGCAAGGCGGCTCGGCGGCCCTTGCGCCGCTCGAGGATGACCTCGATGGCGAATTGTTCGAATTCCTCAAGCCAGCGGCGCAGCATGATCCGCGGCGAGGATTAGGAGGGAAGCGTCTCCGGAGGGCAGATGCTCATCCCGACGTTGTCGGCGTGGGTGATGACGGTGCGCGTGGTTCCCGGGGCCGCCGCGGCCATGGCCTCTGCGACGGCCTCGGCATGATCCAAGGTGACGCAGCAGATCGTGGAGCCTGATCCGGAGAGAAAGCCCCCGAGGGCGCCCGCTTTTTCCCCCGCAAAGATCACCTCGTTGAGGAAGGGAATCAGCGCGCGACGGAAGGGTTGGTGGAGGCCGTCGTTGAATGCGTTCCGCAGGAGCGCGTAGTTCTGCGAGGCGAATGCCGCAGTAATGCGGCAGGCGTTGGCGCAGCTGGCGACGGCGGCGAGGCGGTTGAGTTGAGGAGGCAGCACCCTGCGCGCGTCGGGCGTGGAGACTTCGAAGTCGGGAATGAGCAGCACAAAGGCGAGGTCCGGAGAAACTTCGAAGCGGGCTGGAACGGCTCCCCCGGCTACGGTGAAACCACCGAAGGCCGCGGGCGCGGCGTTGTCGGGGTGCCCTTCGAGGGTCGCACAGAGCTCGAACAGTTCGAATGGGGACAGGGGAGATCCAGAGAGGGCGTTCAGTCCCCCCAGCAGCCCAAGGCGGATCGTGACCGAACTACCCATGCCCCGGGAAGGTGGCACCTCTCCCTCGATGGACCATGAGAAGGGAAAGGGCGCGGCCGAACTCCGGTGGAAGAACGCTTTGGCCGCCTCGTCCGCCATCGCGAAGCCGGGGCCGACGTGCGTCGCGGGTGCCGCTGCTTCGTTGTCCGCTCCGAGGCGCGAAACGCGGACCCGGTTCGCAAGGCCGAGGGCAACGCCGAGGCAGTCATAGCCGGGGCCGAGGTTCGCGGTGGTGGCAGGGACACGAGTGACGACGGACAGCATGGAGGGAGGATGGTTGAGGAAGGGGGCGGGATGAAGAAGTAAAAAGGGGCGGATGCGTTCCATCAAAAAGGGCGAAGCCGACTCGGAGTGAATCCGAGGGCTTCGCCCGATTTGGGGAAGTCCTTCTGGAGAAGGGGGATATTAGGATCCGGTTCCGGCGATCATCCCGTTCTTGCGGGCGTAATTGAAAATCCCCCCCGCATCAATCACGGGGCGGACTTCACCCAAGGGTTTGAGCGAGTACACCTTGCCATGGACCGTGAGGGTGTCGGCATCGAAGTCCAGCGTGGCGACGTCGCCCGTCTTCAGGATGTCGCAGAGCCGCTCATTCGAGTCGTAGGGGTAGAGTTCTCCGGTGGCGACGCAGTTGCGGAAGTAAATCCGCGCGAAGCTTTGAGCGATCACTGCTTCGACTCCTGCGGCACCCATTGCGATCGGGGCGTGTTCGCGCGAGGATCCGCACCCGAAGTTGCGCCCCGCAATCACGATCTTGTAGGGGGTCTTGGTTTCGCCCGCGGGCACGAAGCGCTGCGGGTAGATGTCGTCGGGGAGCCCGATGAGGGCGTAGGACCCAAGCTTCTCGTATTCCTCGGCAATGGTGGGTACGAGGGTGAGGTATTGCGCCGGAATGATCTGGTCGGTGTCGATATTGTCCTGAACGACGTAGACAGCAGAGGTGACGGTATTGGCCATGGATGAATTTCCTCGAGGGTTAGGAGATGAATTCGCGGGGGTCGGTGATGCGACCTGTGAGCGCACTCGCGGCGACGGTGTACGGGCTGGCGAGGAATACTTGAGATTCCTTGTTGCCCATGCGCCCCGGGAAGTTGCGGTTGGTGGCCGAGATGCACTTCATCGGGGTGTTGAGACGTCCGAAGGTGTCCACCGGGCCGCCCAAGCATGCTGCGCAGGAGGCGTTCTCGGTGAGGCGCACTCCCGCGCTCTCGAGCACGTTCCAAACGCTCTGGCCCTCCCAGAGCGTTTCTTTCAGTTCCTGCACCACCTTGGTCGTCGCAGGCACGCCAAAGGTGTCGATCTTCACCGACTTGCCCCGAACCACCTCCGCAAACGCGAGAAAATCGCTCGTCTTTCCGCCCGTGCACGAACCGATGTAGGCCCGGTCGAGCTGAATGTGCTCCAGCTCCTTGGCTCGCTTGCGATTGCCGGGATCGGGGTGGCAGGCCACCGTGGGCTCGAGCTGGGAGAGGTCAAACACTTTGTCGTATACAAACGACTGCTCTCCATCGAGATCAACCGGGTCAAATGTGCTCTTTGTCCCGTTTTCCGTCACCCGCTCGCGCACGTAGTCGATCGTCTTCTGGTCACAGGGGAAAATGCCGTTCTTGCCTCCCGCTTCGATAGCCATGTTGGCGATGGTCATGCGGTCGTCCATGGACATGGAATGGACCCCCGGTCCCTCCCATTGCATGGCGCGATACGTCGCTCCGTCGAAGCCGATCTCCCCGATCACGTGGAGGATCACGTCCTTCGCCATCACGCCGGCGGGTAATTCGCCCTCGAGAAAAAACCGCATGCTCTCGGGCACCTTGATCAGCAATTTGCCCGTCCCGAGAATAAATCCCGCGTCCGTATTCCCGATCCCGGTGGCGAACTGGTTGAACGCGCCCGCCATGCACGTGTGCGAGTCGGTTCCGAACAGAATCTCGCCGGGGCGCGTGTGCCCCTTCCAGGGAAGCGTGGTGTGGCAGACGCCCGTGTACCGTGAACCGTACTGTTTCTTCAGCTGACCCTGAGCGGCGTCAAATTTCCAGTGGCCCGAGGGGTCGTCGATCACGTCGTAGAAGTAGGGCAGGCCCTGTTCCTTGGCGAACTCCCGAAGAATGTCCACGTTGCGATTGGACATGCTGTCGGCGGTGAAGATGTAATGGTCAGGGATAATCACCACCCGGTTCGGGTCCCACACCTTGGCTTGGGAGCCAAACTCGCGCTTGAAGACGCCGATGGTTCCCGGACCGCACACGTCGTGCGTCATCAGGGTGTCAACATTGACCCAAACATTGTCCCCGGGACGGACGTGGGCTTTCCCCGAGGCGCGGGCCAGGACTTTTTCCGTGAGTGTCATAAGGCAGCGGAGAATGCCCTCCGCGGCGTCGCACGGCAAGGAGAGAGCCTCCTCGCGGAGGGAGCGCTGCCGGCCCGGGGAGGGGCTGCGCGTTAGAACCGAGTGAAAAACGGGTTTCGCCAAAGTTTCTCAAATTTGAAGGCGAAGGGAAGAAATCGCATCTCCGAGTGCCTTTGCGTCTAAAAATTTCTTTCAACGACCGGACCGCCCCTTCATAACCCACACCCAACTTTTGAGATTTTGAACGACGTCCGCAGATTCCTCCCGAACAAGAAGTCTGTGCAAATGCTTCCAAGCCATGAATAAGCTCCCGAAAAATCCGTCCCTTCGCCGCGGTTCCGAAGATGCCGAGGCCGGCTGCCGTCCTCCCCAGCACGGGTTGCTCTTCCGGGCGATGACGATTTTCACCGCGTCGCTCATGGTGCTTCAGGGGCCGGTGACTGCGGAGTTGTGGATTGGCGGGGTGAGCGGGGCATTCGGAAATGCCGACAACTGGTTCGGGGGGACCGTTCCGAGCAGCGCCGCAATCTTCCGTCCGGTTTCGGGGCAGACGATCACGGTGGATCTCGGGGCTGACCGTTCGCTCGACTACGTCAATATTCAGGACTCCAACGCTGCGGCATCTGGCTCATTTCAGGTCATTCTGGCTGGGGAAGCCTACAAGCTCACCCTCAACAACACCGGCGCCGGTCTTTCGTTCATTACGCCCCTCAATTTTAACGGGACCCGCACCCTCTCAGTGCAGTCGGGGGTCGTCTTAGGGGCTTCGCAAGTTTGGTCGCCCTTTGCTCCCTCTGACGTGATCCACGTCTCGGGCGTCATCTCCTCGGGGAGTAACAACTATAGCATTTCGAAATCGGGGACTGGGGCGCTGATCCTTTCCGGGACCAACACGTTTTCCGGGGGGGTGAACCTGAGTGCCGGCACTCTGGACCTGCGGAATGCCAGTGCGGTGGGTTCGGGCACCTTCACCTTGGCGGGTGGCACCCTCGCGAACAATTCAGGTTCTGCCGTTTCGTTAACCACGAATAACGCCCAAGTGTGGCAGGGGGACTTCGCCTTTTCGGGCTCGAATGCTCTCAGCCTTGGTTCGGGGGCGGTGACGCTGACGGGTAACCGGGTCGTGGCGGTAAGTTCCTCTGCACTTTCGGTGGGAGGTGCGATAGGAGGGGCCTTCTCTCTGACCAAGACCGGCGCGGGCACGCTCGCACTGTCTGGCTCAAACAGTTACAGTGGCGGCACCACGGTGAGCGCCGGCACGCTGTCTGCTTCTCATTCGAACGCTCTTGGTACGTCCTCGTTCACGGTGAGTAACGCAACTCTGGAGCTCAGCGGCGGCATTGCGGTGGGCAACAATGGAACGCTCGATGGTTCAACGCTCCTGAGTTCTTCCGGGGCGAACACGGTTTCGGGGACGATTTCCCTCTCAGGTGCCGCGTCGACGATCAGTTCGACCTCGGGCTCCTTGGCTCTGACGGCTCCCGTCGCCGTGACAGGGGCGTCCGACCTTACCGTCAGTGGAGCGGTCTCTGCCTCGGGCACCCTCAACTTGGTCTCCCGGCGCCTGACGATTTCGTCCGGCAATCTGTCGGTTGGCGGCTCTGTGAATGTCGGAACGGTGACTGTATCCGGCGGATCCTTGACGCTCGGTGCCAGCGATCTGATTGCCTCGACCGCAAGTCTCGAACTATCGGGGGGTACTTTCGCTCTGGGTGCGAACAGTCAGACGGTGAACGGAGTGTCCGTCACGACCACCGGCGCCATTTCGGGGGCTGGAACGCTCAACTCGACCAATAACTTCTCTTTCAATAGCGCTTCTTCCACCTCGGTCGCTGCGGCCTTGGCGGGGACCGGCTCGCTGACGAAGTCGGGGACTGGGACGCTGACGCTGACTGGGAGCAACAGTTACAGTGGCGGGACGACGGTGAATGCGGGCTTGCTTGCGATCAATGGAGGATCGCTGGCGGCGAGCGGAGCGGTGACGGTGAATAACGCGACGCTGAGCATTGGGAACGTGAATGGCGGGACGCTGGTGGTTGGGGCAGTGACGGTTGGGAATG
>JBEBAG010000159.1:0-3629 GCA_041159065.1 Verrucomicrobiota bacterium
GGTTGCAGAATGAAGGAGCCCACAGAGTCTGTACGGCTCCTTGCGAAGGCTCCACGGCGCCCATCCTGGATGCAACCTATTTCAAAAGAAACCTCCGCGGGAAAATGAACCACTCCATGGAGTACTCCGTCGCATCCCCTCCTCGCAAAAAAGAGTCTGTGGAACGTTGCAGTCCCACAGACTCTCGCTGTTTCAAAAGAAGATCGAATCTGAAATGGCTAGCCGATCAAGGTGACCGTTGGCCATGGACCCTTGCCGCCCAGCTTGAGCAGGTGGGGGTTGGCTGCAGCCAGAGCCTTGATGCTGGCAAAGTCATACTTTGCTTTTCGCACGTTGATGGTCCGCTCCGGCGCGCCTTGAAGCGCATTGCGGAGTTCATCGAGGGAAACCGATACCACGGCCTTCGCTCGCGCGGGTTTCTGCGAACCGGACGCTTTCGCAACGGTTGCACGCGGCGTGCGCCCGGTGATCCGCTCGATTTCCGAATCCAGAAATTCGATCTGGGATTGGAGATCCTTGCGCTTGGCGCGCAGTTCAGAAACCGCGGCCTTTTCGAGGTTCGCAATTTCCGCCTTGAGAGATTCGATACGTTGGAGGTTTTCAGACATACGATTCCGTTTAATCCATCGAGCGGACATCGTGCAAGCAATACCTTTTTCCCTGCTTGCAGATCCCGCCAAAGCCCGTCGGCTCCATCGCAAACGGAGGTTCAATCGGACGCCTTGTGGTACGGATAACGCTCTGAAAGATGCTTAAGTCATGAAAACCACCTTATCCCGCCGTTCCTTTTCCACACTCTGGCTGTTTGCAACGCTGCTGCCCTTGGCGTTAGGACCCCTTTCCAACTCACTCGCCGCTGAATCTCCCATGTACGAACTGCGCATCTACACCACTCCCGAAGGCCGTTTACCCGATTTGCTGACCCGCTTCCGCGATCATACGTGCCGCCTCTTTGAGAAACACGGCATTCGAAATGTGGGATACTGGGTTCCCCTGGAGGAATCGGACGGCGCTTCGAACACGTTGATTTACCTCGTGTCCCATCCAAGCCGGGAGGCAGCCAGGGAGGCTTGGGCAGCCTTTTCAAAGGACCCCGAGTGGCGGGCCGCCGCCCAGGCGAGCGAGCAGCGGGGAAAACTGCTCTTGAAGAAACCCGAGTCTATTTTTTTGAAACCCACGGACTATTCCTGCCCGATTCAACTTGGCGCAGCTTCCTCCGAGCGAGTATTTGAGCTGCGTACCTACACGTCCCCTGAAGGCAAACTGGAAGCCCTGCACAAACGCTTCCGCGACCATACCCTCGCCCTCTTTTCCAAATACCAGATGACCCACATCGGGTACTGGACTCCAGTGGAGCCGGAGGCCGACGCAAAAACCAAGCTTGTCTATATCCTCAGCCACCCAAGTAAGTCGGAAGGTCTTGAGGCATTCAGGCGCTTCCGCGCGGACCCTGAGTGGATTGCCGCGAAAACCAAAAGCGAAGCGGAGGGTTCGCTGACCATCCAACCCGATGGCGTAAAATCTGTTTATATGAAGGCCACCGATTTTTCGCCCATCCGCTAATCTCGACGCTTCCGTGGAAATTAAAAACCTCCCCTCCTCCCATGCGCCTAGGCCTTTTTGCGATTGCCCTCCTCCTTCCCCTTGGAACCGCCGCCCCGCTCTCTGCGGCTCCCCCGAATGTCATCCTTTTTGTGGCCGATGACCTGGGATACGGCGACCTCGGGTGCTTCGGCAACCCGATCATCCAATCGCCGAACCTGGACGCCTTTGCCAAGCAGGGAGCCCGCCTGACTCAGTGCTATGCGGCAAGTGCGGTGTGCAGCCCCTCGCGTTCCGCGCTCCTCACCGGGCGCACCCCGTACCGGAATGGGGTGTACACTTGGCTTGCCGAAAATTCCGAGGTGCACCTGCGCCGCACGGAAATCACCCTCCCCTCCCTTCTCCAAAAAGCCGGATTCGCAACGGTGCATTCGGGAAAGTGGCATCTCAACGGACTCTTTAACCACCCCGACCAACCCCAGCCCGGGGACCACGGTTACGACTGGTGGATGGCCACGCAAAACAACGCCGCGCCAAGCCATGAAAACCCCACCAACTTTGTGCGCAACGGCAAGCCCGTGGGCGAGCTGAAGGGGTACTCCGCTCCCCTCGTGGTCGGCGAAGCCGTATGCTGGCTGCGTGAAAAACGCGACCCGTCCAAACCCTTCTTCCTCACCGTCTGGACCCACGAACCCCACTACCCCATCAAGTCCGACCCGCAATTCAAATCCCTCTACCCCACCCTCTCCGACGAGATCCAGCGCGAACACCACGCCAATGTCACTCAGATGGACGCGGCCTTCGGTCAGCTCCTCTCCGCGCTGCGCGCACTCCGGCTCGAGGAGAGCACCTTCGTGTTTTTCACCTCGGACAACGGCCCTGAGGGCGACGGGGTGAAGTCCCCCGGGAGAGGCTCCACCGGCGGACTGCGAGGACGCAAACGCGACCTGCACGAAGGCGGCATCCGCGTGCCGGCACTGGTTCGGTGGCCTGGAAAGATCGCTCCGAATTCGACCCTGGAAACCCCGGTAATCGGCAGCGATTTGCTCCCGACCGTGCTCGCGCTCACGGGGGTCGACCCCGCCCCGCTGGGCGGCCGCACTCTGGACGGGGTCAATCTGCTTCCTCTGCTTCTGGGAGAAACCCAAAGCCTCGAGCGCGCTCAGCCCCTGTTCTGGCGTCTGGATATGGCACCGAACGCCAAAATGGCGATGCGCGTGGGAGATCTCAAAGTTTTGGCAGACCCAGCGCGCAACCTTTTTGAAATGTATGATTTGAAAAAGGACCCACAGGAAACCCGCGATCTGCACGAGGAACAGATGCCCCAGTTTGAAGCGCTCAAACAACGCCTCCTCTCCCTCAACGCCTCCGTCGAAAGGGAGGGGCCGGACTGGTGGAAACGCCTCTCCCCCAGCGGCGCGACCCCTCTTGGGACCAAGCCGTCCAAGAATCAGGGCCACTGAGCATTCCCGTCTTACGCCTCCGCGCCGGGAGCAGGCACGCTTCCGGCCGGAGCATCGCTGCCACGAGCCGCTTGGGCTGCGGAAGGGGGCGGCCCCTCTCCCGTCCTTTCTCTGGAATCGCCGTGCCGACTACAGTTGGTGCTTCTTGAGCTCCTCCACGGCGAAGTCGGCGGCGCGTGCGGTCAGAGCCATGTAGGTAAGGGACGGGTTCACGCAAGAGGCCGAGGTCATGCAGGCGCCATCGGTCACGAACACGTTCTTTACCGCGTGCACTTGGTTGTGCGCGTTCAGCACGGAGGTCTTCGGGTCCCGGCCCATGCGCGCCGTGCCCATTTCGTGAATGGCCATCCCGAGGTGCGCCCCCTGGTCGTGGGTCTTGACCTGCTTGAGTCCCGCAGCCTCGAGCATCTCCGCCGCATCCTGCGCCATGTCCTCGCGCATTTTGCGCTCGTTTTCCTTGATCTCGGCGTCAAACACCACCAGCGGCAGCCCCCACTTGTCCCGACTGGAACGATCCAGCCACATCCGGTTTTCCGAATACGGCAGCGTCTCCCCAAACCCTCCCAAGCCCATCGTCCACGCCCCCGGCTGGGTCAGCTCCGCCTTCAATTCCGCCCCGAACGA
>JBEBAG010000160.1:0-12070 GCA_041159065.1 Verrucomicrobiota bacterium
TTCGGGATCTTTGGGGTCCCCACAGGTTTCCAAGCGCTGGGCATACTCGCCCACGGCCAGCGCACCCAGGTTCAGGGCGGCTCCCTTCAGCGTGTGGGCGGTGTGGCGAAGCCCGACGGCATCGCCCATTTCCACGCAGCCCTTCATCTTCTCGAGCCATACCGGGACCTTGTTCCACCAGATTCCCAGCGCCTTGCGGAGCACCTCGGGTCGCCCTCCCGTGACGGCCATCGCGGCAGAAAGGACAAAGGGAGGGGCGGAAGCTTTCTCAAAAACCGAGGGGGAATCCGGGGTGCCGTCCCCCGGGGTGCCGGGCTGACTTTCCGGGGGGCTCGGCTTGCGCTGAATTTCGATCAGTTCCGCGTATTTTTGGACCATTGCTTGGATGGCCGCGAACGTCACCGGCTTTGAGAGGTAGTCATCCATTCCCGCGGCGATGCATTTCTCGCGGTCGCCAGCCATGGCGTAGGCGGTCATGGCGATGATGAAGGGACGCCGGGGAAGGGAAAGTTGACGGATCTGGGTGGTGGCGGTGAATCCGTCCATCACGGGCATCTGACAATCCATGAAGATGAGATCGAAAGCGCCCCGGGGCACCGCTTCGAGCGCCTGCACTCCATTTTCGGCCAAGTGCACCTGGCAGCCGAGATCCGCAAGCATGCTGGAGGCAATTTCGGCATTCACCTCATTATCTTCGGCAAGAAGGACTTGAAGCGGTATGGATGGGGTGGCTGCGGGGAGCGATTCCGCCGCCGCCGGGGATTCTGGTTGGCTTCCGGATTGGAGGTTTGGCGCGGACTTCGTGCCGATCTGGGAGAGCGCCTGTTTCAATTCAAATTGGCGGAGGGGTTTCGTCAGATGGATGGTGACCCCCATTTCCGCCATTTCACGTTGTTGCTCCGGGGAAAGCGTGCTGGAGGTGAATAGGATGAGCTCGACGTTGGATATTTCCGGCTCGGATCGGATGGCGCGCACGAGGTGCAACCCGTCCATTTCCGGCATATGGAGGTCGAGAATGCCGACGTCGTAAGGCTTTCCATTTTGTTTGGCCTCGCGCAGGAGGCGGAGGGCCTCCTTTCCCGAGTCGGTTTCGGCGTGGTGGCGTACGCCCCAAGAGTCCAGTACCTCGCCCATCATCTCATTATTCACGGGATGATCATCGACGGAGAGGATGCGCATGGCGCTCAGATCCGCATGGTCTTCATGGGAATGGGTTGCTTTGCAGAGGGGCAAAGTGAGGGTGAAAAAAAAGCAACTGCCCTTGCCGAGTTCGCTTTCGACGGAGATTGCCCCGCCCATGAGTTCGACCAGTTGCCGGCTGATGGCGAGTCCCAGACCCGTTCCTCCGAATTTTCGGGCGGTGCTGGTTTCCGCTTGTTCAAATTTTTGAAAAAGGCGGGACATGGCCTCGTCACTGATTCCAATCCCGGTATCGCTGACGCTGACTCGGAGGTTGGCGGATCCCTCGTGGACGCCGAGTTGGTCGACGTTAACCAAGACATGACCGCGGGCCGTGAACTTGATTGCGTTGCCGATCAGATTGGTGAGCACCTGTCGGATGCGCACTCCGTCGCCCACCACATGCACCGCTGCACTCGGATCGTAGCGGACCACCATTTCGAGACCTTTACCGAAGGCCGTGGGGGCAAGAAGCAGTGCCACGTCATCCAGCACCCTTTGGAAATCAAACGGGGCGGAATTGAGGGTTAGTTTGCCCGCCTCCATTTTGGAGATATCCAAAATGTCATTCAGGATGGTGAGGAGCGATTCCGCGCTGGAGCGAATCGTTTCGACGTAGTGTTTCTGTTTTGGTTCTTGGGTGAGCTTGATTAAGAGTTCGGACATCCCAATGATTCCATTCATTGGGGTACGGATTTCGTGGCTCATGTTTGCCAGGAAATCCGATTTGGATTTGGCCGCGGATTCGGCGGCTTGCTTCGCGGATTTCAATTCCTCCTCAATTTGCTTCTGCCTCGTGATATCCATGAGGAGCCCTCCCCATTCGATATTCCCATTATCCAAGAGTACAGGCCGCGAGGCAGCGTGAAACCATTTGAGTTTGCCGGAGGGAGTTAAAATTCTTCCCTCGAAATCCCACGGACTCAATTCCATGGCGCTTTTCATGACGCTTGACTGAAATGCCCCGAGATCTTCCGGATGGATTAACCGGACAATGGGCGTGGCGTCGGAGTGAATCTCTGCGGGATCTACCTCCCAGATGTCCCTCGTGCCCGAGCTGGCATAGGGAAAAGAGGCGTTTCCCTCGGGGGTCATCACAAAGGTGTACACCATGCCCGGGGTATTGGTGACGATATTGGAAAAGCTAACCTCCCTTTGCTCCAAAAGCTTCTTCAATTGGACGCTTTCGCTTCGGTCTTCAATTTGCAGGATGGTTTGAGATTCGGAACCGGGATGCGGACTCTGAGCGCTAGCCCTGAGCGTGAGCGACTGACCCTGCGCATTGGTCGTCTGGAACTCCCAGGAGGGATTGATCCGATCCACCAGTTCCCGCCACCTAGGTTTTTCCGAAGGCAGAGTGGGAATGGCTTCCTCGATCGAACGCCCGCGGAGGGAGTTCAAATCTGCGGATAAGAGCGCGAGGATGGCAGGATTGGCATCCAGGATCCGAAGCGTTGAATCCAGCAGGATGGCCCCGAGATGGAGCGAGGCATACCACCCGGGCAAGGTGTTCGCTTGCGTTGGATTCGTGGGCGCTGGGTTCTCTGTCGGGTCCTGCAGGAGGTAAATGCAGGCGACCTCCTGCCCGGCCACGTGAATTCGGCGAATCGCGCAGGTTCGCGAGAGGGGCTGTCCGGCTTTGGTTTTCCAGGCGATACATTCCAACCCGGGAGAGGCGTTGGGGCTGTCCGGCCACCATTTCTGGGCCCACTCCTCGATTGCCCAGTCGAAGGCGATCATGGAGATGGAGTTTCCGAGAAGCTCCTCCGACTTCCACTCCAGCAGCTCCTGCGCGAGTGGGTTCGCGTAGGCGAGGGTTCCGTCGAACGTGACCCAGAGGATCGCTATCGGGGCAATCTCAAGCGATTGAGCGGCCGTGATCGCGCGCGGGATGCGCATCCATTGGTGGGACGACGCGGTTTTGGAATCTGCCATAACTGGAACTAGGAACGGCTTCGAAAGGTCTCGGGTTTGGGCCGGGCCGCGCAGACGACATCCAGTCTGACATCCATCAGATACAGGGCGTTGCCAAGGGAGAGGAGGAATAATCCGAGTCCGCCCCAAGCCCAGGGAAGGGATTTCCAAAGCAGCGCGGCAAGAGCTGCGGCGCCGAAGAGGCCGGAGCAAAATAGCGAGAAGAGGGCCCAAAAAATGGTCTCCAGCAGTTGGACTCTCCACCGTTGAAGGCGTGCGCTGAATGCAGCGTCGGCTCCGCTTCGGAGTTCCCAGGATTGCTCCGTGGCGGGGATAAAGAAGGGCTCGCGACGGAACTCGCCTCGCCAGCTTTGGATGAGGGCATCCGATACGCGCTCAAACAAGGTTCCGAAAAGTCGGCGCGAGGGCGGCACCAACTCGAGGATCCCCTGATAGTAGCGGTAATAAATCGAGAGAATGGAGTGGGTTGCAAAGCGCAGGATTCTTCCGTGGGCGGATCGGAGATGCTTTTGGTCCTCCGGACGCATCAGCTTGCTCGCGTCTTCTTCTCCAAGAAGGTCGGCGATCAACACGACGGGCAGAATGGCCCGGATTCCAAAAGCCTCGGGAAGGTAGGAGCGCAAAAACCACATCACGGCTTCCGTGAGCGCGACTCCCTGTTCGGAGTGGCCACCCTGGCGCCCAAGGATGCTTTGATAGAGCGATGCGGCGCGATCCCATTGATCGGTCATCAGATCTTCCCGTAGTCCCATGGTGTATCCGATCACCCTCCAGAGATGTAGGAAGGCTTGCTTCTGCGTATCGCTGAGCTTGCAGCCCCATTTTTCAAGTCCCTTTGGAATGAGATAACCAAAGGTCAGGAGGGTGAAGGCGAGGTCCTCTTGGTTTACTGGCTTTCCAATTTTGGCGGAGGGCCATGCCTCGGGTTGACTGCGGCCATGAATCGCTTGGGCCACCCCGCCTCGCGAATCCCCTGGGGAACCGGACCGGGCTTTGGGCCTTCCGACGACTTCTGGATGCAGCAGCATCACGCGCATCGAGGCATGGAGGAGACGGACTTTCTTTGCCTGGATGTAACCGGGTCCCCAGAGGTAGCGTCCATTTTTGATCCGGTTGGCGCTTTTTGCTCTTGTGACGGCCTCTGCGAGTTCCGAAGGCGAGAAGGGGAGCTCTCCGGAATTCGCCGTTCTTGAAAAGACTTGGTTTTGAAATTCCCAGTTTCCGGTCGAATCCAGTTCGCGAAGGGCCTCCAGCATGGCGCTCTGGGGGGTATCGGGAAGATCTTCGATGACGCGAATGCCGCCTGGACGGAGGACACTTTCGAGCATCACTCCGGTTTCGTAGATTCTTTGGAAGATGTACTGATGGTCGCGGAGTTTGGCGGTTTGGTAGAGGGCCGGGATCCCGTTGCGCATGAGATAGCAGGCCGGAAGGCTTGCGGCATAAAGCACTCCCAGCATCGCAAGGGAATTGTTTTTCCAGAGAAGGGTCGCCTCTTTTAATTGCGCGGGATCCACCCACTCGGGTGCGGGCAGGGGGTCGTAGTAATCCCGGAGCGCATCGGGGTATTCGGCAATTTCTTGTGAAAGCCGCGAGTTTTGAATCAGCGTGAGCTCGGGTCGCGATTCAAGCAGGTCCGCGATGGATACGAGTCGATTATAGCCGAGCCGTCCTTCTGGAGATCGCGCGGCGTGCTCAAATAGCGTGGACGCGAGCGTGTCGGCGAGGGGATCCGCATCCTGACGTGCGGCATCGAGGAAATCGGCGTTCCATTCGTTGGTCGATAAGGTTTTCGGGGTGCTTTCGGCGGTCATGGTTGCGTGGCGTGCGTTACGGAGGCGGGTGTCTAATTTTGGAGAACCGAGCCTTGGTCTGGAAAAGAGAGCGCCCTCTGCGGGGGATAGGCACCGCTGGAACCGGGTAATGCGCGTGTTCGAATACGGACGGTTGGGATGCTGAAATACACTGCTGCAAAACGGGATTGGATTTTGATTCCGCGGGATAGGGTGGCCGCAGTGCAGCAAGCGCCGCGCCATCCATTGGGCGAACCGTAACGGGATATGGCCTGTCGGGTTTGTCGCACGTCCATGCGACTTTTCCGCATGGGATGAAGTGAGGAGAATGGGAGGGTGACTATCCCCGATTTGGATTCGTGTTGCTCCGATGCCGTCTTGAGAGGTTCGCAGGTGGACCTTGAAACCGTGGCCGCCAACCGCGAGCGGGATCCGATCGGATCGACCTCAAGGGAACCGGATGCGATTGCGTGGGAGTCCCTCCGTGATTTTCTTGTTTTAAGGTCGTCGGAAGACGCCTTGCTGAAGGATTTGGCGGGGGTTCTCAAGCGGGTTGCATTCCGTGCGCGGACCCGGATTTTGGCGGAGTGGGATTTTGGTGACTGCATGTACTTTGTGGTGCGGGGGCGTGTGGAAGTGCACTCGCGAGGCCGGACTTTGGAGGTGATCGGCGAGGGGGGAGTATTTGGAGAGATGGCGGTGGTCTCTGGGGCTCCCCGGACGGCGACGGTGCGGGCGCTCAGCGACTGTGATTTGTATCGCCTGGACCTGGCTGATTTTCGTCGGATCCGTGTCCGTTATCCCCAGTTCAATGGGGCGCTCCAGACCCTCATCAACTCGCGACTTCCAGCGTTGCGTTCGCTGCGCGGGGAGAGTCCGGCGTTGCGGGAGTCAGAACTCCCCGGCTAACTGCATTTTTAGATGCGGCGCCGGTTTGGGATGGATGTTCGGATGGAGCGACGCAGCGGTTTCCTGGGGAGCATCTCCTTCCGCTCTGAGCGAGTCGGAGTCCGGAGATGATTTCGAGTGCGCAGGTGCGGTAAGTGAAAGCCAACGGGCGTGGAGACGGAGGGTGCGGTTGGAGATTCGGGCTAAAGCGGATTTTCCCTCCTGCCGATCTCTTCCATAGGTGCGCGGTGAGTTCGGAACTCGCTTGCGGACAGGGTAGTTCTCCTTCAAAATCCACGTCCGATATACGACCCACGTTTATGGCCTCTGTTGCATCCGTATCCGCCGTTTCCAAGACCAAAGCCGCTACTCAAAAAATCGAGCCGCCGGTGTCGGATTACGAGAAGATGTTCGCCAAACGGTTGAGTGCGTTGAGCCAGTCGGTTTCCTCGGGAAACCTCCAAGATGCGCGGAAGGCTTACGTCAAGCTGACGGAGACGGCTGCGGATCTAAGTGCGAGTGACACCAAGGGGAAAGAGGATGCCGCCCAGCTGCGCAAGAGCGTCTCGGCGGTGGGGGCGGCGTTGAGGTCGAACACCGATACGCAGGCGACGCAGAACGCGGTGGAGAAGGTAAAAAAGCAATTTGAAGCGCGGTTGGATGCGGGTCGCGTGCAGTCCGAAAATGTGCAGAAAGACGCTCACAACCAGATGGGCAATATCCGACCGGCCAAGGAGTCTCCGCTCACGGGTGGAGTGAATGCCTCCAATTCGGACGCGTATCGCAGCTTGTTCAACGAGATCGCTTGAGGTTCCCAGCCGATTCGGGTGGGAAGCAGGGCGTTTCCCGACGGCGTTTTTTCAGAGGTCGATGAGTAGCCCTGAGTTTTCCCGTTTCAGCCCCGGCTCAATAGGCCGGGGTTTTTCGCATTCTGGTCGGAATGACCGAACTTCGGAGTGGCTCCGAGGAGGCACGAAACGCAGAACCGGTGGCGTAGGCGTGGCGTAGGCGTGGCGCAGGCGGCCGTCGCTGAGAGGGAGCGAGTCCGAGTCGCTTAGAGAGTTCCTCACGCCCGAGAGAAGACGGACTTAAGAGGCATGGACGGTTCCCGGCGTTGTCGGGACGATATTGCCGGGAGTCGCGTTGTTGTGGGGACGTTCGAGAAGTCCGTCGAGGAGGGACTGGGGAACGCCGTTTTGCAGGCCGAGGAGGGATCCGATGACGGCGCCGCGATGGCAGTTGTCCCCGCCGACGTGGGCATTGGCGATGAGGGCGGAGCGGAAATCGGTCGAATACTTCCAGCTGAGGTAGAGCGCTGACGCGAAAGCGTCTTTGATGTAGCAGGCTGGGCTCAAGTGATTTCCGATGACCACGGTGTCCGGCTCCTGGGACCAGCGCAGGGCTTTTCGCTCGCAGATCCAGCGCTGGCCGTGGCGGAGGATGCTTTCTTTGAGGGGCTTGCCATCCTCGATATCCAGCAAGATGTGGGTGAGTGCGGTGGCCGCATCGAGGACTTCAGGGCAGCGATGGGTGAGCGCGACGTGGCGTTGGACGAACTCGAAGAGGGCGTCGCGATGTTCGGGGAGGGCGGCGAACAGGGCGGGGACGGGAACGAGCCCGCCAATGTGGTTGTCTTCGGTGCCGCAGGCGTGGAGCTTGCGGCCCCGGGCACGGAGGGTGAAGAAGTTGCGGTGGTATTCTTCGACGTAAGTATCTCGGTGCCAACCCTTCATTCGCATCAGGTCGACATAGAGTTCGAGCCATGCTTCGGGATCGTAGGTGCCGGCGGAGCGCACCTGGGCGTAGAGCATTTTGGCGAGCTGAAAATTCAAGGTGTTCTCGCCGGCCTTCAGGTTCTGGTGGTAGTGGATCCCGGGCATTCCCCAAAAGCCGGCCTGATCGTGGAGGATATCGGCGTCGGGGTTGAGCGGTTCGTAGGAAGAACGCCAGAGAATGCTGTCCGGATGGGGGTTTTTGGGTGCGAGATAGTGGTCGACAAGACCGTAGTCCCTTCGGAGGGCCATGCGGTCGTAGTACCAGTGGACGGGCATGGAGAGTGCATCGGCGACGAGCGCGCCTTCGAGAGCGGCGATGCGGGGGGAGTTCATGGGAAGGGGAGTGGGGACCGGAGCGGTGCCGGGTGCTTGCGGCAGATTAACTCCGTTGGTAATCTGAGGGGAAGCTAGCGATCCGGCATTTTTTTTATGAGTAATACGACCCCTTCTTCTGACCCCTTCACTGCCAAACCGGCGGCGGCCGTTGAGCGCGGCGAGCCGATGAGCGGAGCCGACATTTTGGTAGCCTGTTTGGAGCGGGAGGGAGTGGACACGATCTTCGCCTATCCCGGGGGGGCTTCCATGCACATGCATCAGGCTCTGACTCGCTCGAGCAAGATCCGGACGCTGCTTCCCCGACATGAACAGGGTGGTGGGTTCTCGGCGGAGGGATACGCTCGGGTGACGGGGAAAGCCGGGGTGGTGATGGCCACCTCGGGGCCCGGCGCGACGAATTTGGTGACCTGTATTGCGGACGCGTATTTGGATTCGATTCCGCTGGTGGCGATCACGGGACAGGTTCCGCAGCACATGATCGGGAAGGGGGCCTTCCAAGAGACGGATGTGTTTTCGGTGACGGCGCAGGTGGTGAAGCACAACTATCTGGTGATGGATGTCGCGGACATTCCGCGGATTGTGAAGGAGGCGTTTCACATCGCGCAGACGGGGCGACCCGGTCCGGTGTTGATCGACATTCCCAAAAACATCCAACAGGCGCAGGCGCGCCCCGTTTTTCCTTCCGAGGTGAAGCTGCGGGGGTACACGGCGACGCGGCATGCGGATGATCTGGCGTTGAATGAGCTGATTGGGATGATTGGTCAGGCGAGGCGTCCCATGCTGTACGTGGGGGGCGGGGTGATTTCGAGCGAGGCCTCGGCGGCGCTCAAAGAGTTCGCATTGCGGACTCAGATTCCGGTGGCTTCGACGCTCATGGGGATCGGGTGTTTTCCCGAGACGCATCCCCTTTCGCTGCGCTGGCTGGGGATGCACGGAACCGTGTATGCCAACAATGCAGTGAACGAGGCGGATTTGTTGATCGCGGTCGGGGTGCGTTTTGATGACCGGGTGACGGGCAAACTGTCCGAGTTCGCCAAACACGGAACCATCGTCCACATCGACATCGATGAGTCCGAGATCAACAAAAACAAGGTGGTGAAACTCCCGATTCTGAGCGATGTGCGCTACGCGCTGGAGCGGCTCAATTACCTCTTGGACCGGGCCGGCAAAAAGCCCGTGGATCACCCCACGCTCACCGCGTTCTCCAGTTTTCCGGAGTGGTATGCTCAGATTGAGGTCTGGAAAGAACAGTACCCCTTTTACTACGAGGACACTCCGGACATCATCCAACCCCAGTACGCGATTGAGTTGCTCTACGAACTCACGCAGGGGGAGGCCATCATCACCACGGGCGTCGGTCAGCATCAGATGTGGGCCGGACAGTTCTACAAGTACAAGGATCCTCGCTCCTTTGTGACTTCCGCAGGCCTCGGATCCATGGGCTTCGGCTATCCCGCGGCCATCGGGGCAAAGGTCGCGCGTCCGGACAAACAGGTGATCGACATCGATGGGGATGGTTCGTTCTTGATGAATGTGCAGGAACTGGCTCTGGCGCACGTCGAGGGGATTGCGGCCAAGGCGATGATTCTGAACAATCAGTGGCTCGGAATGGTCGTGCAGTGGGAGGACCGCTTTTACGGATCCAATCGCGGGCACACCTTCCTGGGCGACCCCAAGGATTTGAATCGGATTTACCCCGACTACCTGAAGATCTGTGAGGGCTTTGGAGTTCCCTGCGAGCGGGTCATTCACAAGAAAGACCTGCGGGCGGCCATCCAGCGGATGTTGGATTCGAAGGAAGCCTACGTTTTGGACATCATGGTGCCGCACACCGAACACGTGCTGCCGATGATCCCGAGCGGTGCCTCCTATAAGGACGTCATCTATCAGGGACGCCAAAAGCTCGAGGCGGGCTGCGGGCTCTAAACGCCCGTCGCAGAGCAGTTCGCAAAAATCCGTATTCCCTCGGAAGAGGGGCGATACCGGGACCGCGCTTTACGGCGCGTTCCCGGTTTTTTGCGTGGGGGCGGTGTTTGCGGAGGGAGTCTGGGGAGCGGGCAGCGGGTAACCGTTCACGGTGAAGGAGAGTTTCTCTGCGGCTGGCGCGATTGGCTTCCGGGCGACGACGCGTCCCTGGACAAGGAGCGTGAGGCTGAGGGGTTGGTCGGCCTCTGGCACATTGACGTGGAACTTGTTCATGACGCGGCCATGGAGGCGCTGGTTGGCGAGGCGGAACCGCCGGGTGCCGCGCTGGGTTTCCACCACGAGCTGACAGTCCTGCGCCGTCAGCAAAGCGCTTTCCTCAGCGTAGCAAAACCCGTAGGCGCCATGGAGGGCTGGATAGGGGTAGCTTGGCAGCTGCCCCAAGGGATCGTAGTAGCCGACGAGCGTGACGACCGGCACCCCGAAGTGCCTTGGCTTGCGGTTCTGCGCCGCCGGGGTTCCCTCTTCCTCCATCCACCGTGCGCCATCGGAGCGGTAGTGCTTGAGAAAGCCGCGCATCAGCTTCACGGGTTGGCCGTTGAGTGGGAGGACGCTCTCATAGGAGGCCTCGTGCTGCACCGTGATTCGGCGGCCTCGGTTCGCCAGAGAAGCCGGTGGAAGGGGAATCTGGCGTGTCCAGTGGCCATCGGACAGGGCAAGGGTCACGTGGTCATTTTGGGCGAGCAGGGCCGCCAGTCGGTCCTCGCTCAAATCTGGGATGGAGGCCTTGGCTTCGGTCCGATTCGGGATGGAAGGGGAAAAGGGTTCCATGCGCGAGGAGTGGGGGTTCCACGTCCGGAAGCCGGTGGGGGAACTGGAATCAAAGACGGCTTTGCTCTCGAGGAAGCGCTGGATGATCGCCGCCGAGTTGGGGGTGTAGAGGGTGAATCGATTGAAACCGGAGAAAGGTGCGCCTCCGGCCATGGCGTCGAGGCCGAAGGATCGGCCCTCGAACGGATCCTGTGACTGTCCGTCCAGACTGGTGGGTTTCCCGGTGCGGTGCGGGGTGAAGTTGGGGAGGAACCGGTTTTTATCGGCATCCCAGCCCCACGTGGAATTGGGGTGATTGGCACTGCGGTGGACCGAGCCCTTGAAGCCATCGACGAAGTGTCCGAGCCCATAATTGTGGCCGACCTCGTGGCTGAACTCGTTGCCCACAGACTGATCCAGCGTGACGATCCCGCCGCCGCCAGATCCCCCGTGTTTTTGGAGGCCGTTGGAGTATTTGCCGCGGCTGTTGTGGGCTGTGAGTTGGGCAACGAGGTACGGGTGGCTGTTTTCGCCCTGGCCTGCGGTGCTGTGGATTCCGTAGTTCGCATTGTCGATTCCGTGGGAAATGAGCTCCTTGCCGATGCTCTGGCGCATCATGCCGGTGTGCCACCCGCCCTCGCTGGGGTCTTCCCCGGTGAGCAGGGTTCCGCTGGGGAGCATCACCTCCCGGAGTTCCAGGGGCGCATAGGAACTGACAATCAACCGGCTCACGGGCAAGGTCTGGAAATATTCCCGATGTGCTTGGGGATCCGTGGCAAAAGCGAACTCACCGCGGGGCGAGGCCAGCATCCCGATGTCGATGGTGTGAATGAGGAGCTCCGTCGGCGCCCCGATGAGCGGGGGCGCGAGTTCTCCGGAGCGCTCGCCCTGATGCACCACGAGGCGAAGACCGGGAAGGATCCATTCGGCCGGAAGGATGACGCTCCACGCATCGGAGGCGTAGGTGAGCGACTGGTTGATGAGTTCTTCCTCATGAAACCAAATGCCGTTGAAGCATTTGAACCGAAGGCTCTGTCCCTGGCTCAGGGTTGCCTCGCGTCCGCTGTAGAAGATCGTCGACGCGTATCCGGCCTCGGAATGGATGTGGACGACCTTCGCGTGCAGTGCCCGCCCGGGCGGGAGATGGATTTGACGCACCCACTGACCGTTGGCGGTCTCTATCCGGACCAAGGCGTGGCGTCTGAGTTCGGACTCCAGCCAGAGTCCGCGCGGGTCGCTCAATTTTTCGAGGAGGGCCTGACTCTTTACCTCGCCGGTGGATCCTTTGCCTGGGGAGAAATCCAGGGGGGGCTCCGGGGCTTCCTCCTGCCAGTAGGCGGTTCTGGGAAGGAGTTTGGGCGGATCGAGGGGCAGGGATCCGAGGGTCCTGCCGTCCGGGCCGAGTACGGAGACGCTGAGGGGTGCGTCGGA
>JBEBAG010000161.1:0-4510 GCA_041159065.1 Verrucomicrobiota bacterium
CTGGAAGCCGTGGCCGCCGGCGATGTAAGGGGCGGCCAGACCCACCCAGTGCCCTCTGGCCCTCGGCGAAAGGAAGCTCACGAAGCAGACGCCGACTGACGGCGCAGGGCGGTTGCGAGAAGAAGGGTCTCCATCGTTTTCACCTGCTGCGCGGCGCGTCCCCGCTGACGCAAGAGCAGGAACTCCCAGCGCGCAAAGCGATCCGAAAGACGAACCAGCGCAACCCCGGGCGGTGCCACATCCAGGTAATCGGGCAGTAGCAGCACGGCACCTTCCGCAACCACCCAAGCGAAGGCCTCGCCCACCGTCTGCGCATTTCCGCAAAAACGGGTGCGGAACCCCGCCTTACGGCAGAGCTGCGCGATCCATGGGTTCCGCCCGGGCACCTCGGACGGCGAGGCTCCAACGAAGCTTTCCCGCACAAGTTCCGAGGTTCGAATTTCCCGTCGCCCTGCCAGGGCATGGTCTGCGGGCAGCACGGCCAGCACTCCCAAAGACACCAGACGCCGCACATAGAACTCGCGGGACAACGGCGCGCCCTCCTGCCCGATCAAGGCGAGGTCAATCTCGCCGCGGCGCAGCGCCCCGATTTGCTCGACGGGCGACAGGTCGAGCAACGTGACCTTGGTCTCGGGATGCTGTTTGCGCAGCGCCGCAAGCGCAGGGTTCAGGTAGGCGTGTGCAGCCGCCGCCAGGTAGCCGATCTTGAGGTCCGCGTGTTGGCCCCGGGCCAAGCGGCGCACATCGGCCCAAGCCGCATCGGACTGCTCGAGGACCGGCCTGAACTTCCGCGCAAGGGTGTGCCCGAGCGCGGTGGGGTGAACGCCGCTCGGCTTGCGCTCCAGCAGGAGCCCGCCCGCCTCCGCCTCCAACGCCTGCATCTGGCGCGTCAGGGAGGGTTGCGTGAGGCGCAACACGACGGCCGCCCGATTCAGGCTGCCCTCTTCCAGCACGGTGAGAAAGGAACGCACGAGCTCCAGCATGCGCTCATTCCTATACGAAAACCGCATAACGGCCATGCCCTTTCCACAATACCCGAAGGCTGCGAGGGGAGGCATTTTCGCTCCCACAGGCGCCGGTTGGCGACCCTTCAACCTCAAACCCAAAACCCCATCCAATGATGAACCCAAACCTCCCTTCCCTCCAAAACCTCGCAGGCTTCCGCAGCGCCTCGGCGCCGCTCAAAACCGCATGCACCCTGGCACTCTGCGCAGGCCTCTGGAGCTCCCCCGGCGTCGCCAGGGAACCTGCTCCCAAGGCAACCACCGCCCGTACAGAAAGCGTCTTCGCGACGCCGGAGGCGCTGGTCGAAGCCTTCGCTCACCACTTCAACGCGGGCCACTCCGAGCGACTCCTGTCGTTGTACGGCTCGAACGCCGTGTTTGTCTCCGGGCCCGGAAAATCGGCGGCCACTCCCGAGGGGATTCGACTGGCACTCGAGCCGCTGCTCGGGATGCGTGTGCCCCTCCAAATCACCCCTCGGCACGTCTATCAGACGGGCAACACCGCGTTGGTCGTCAGCGACTGGACTCTTCGCGGCAAGAATCCCGCCGGCGAGGACGTGGACTTGGCGGGGACGGCGACCGACGTCCTGCAACGCACGCCCTCCGGAGGATGGCGCTACCTGATCGACAACCCGTTTGGCGTTCAGCGGCCCTGAACGAGACGTCCGCCCCTCAACCCCATCCTTCCACGTTTCATGATTCACCACGTCTCCATTCCAGCAGAGAACCCGTACCGGGTGGCCCAAGTGCTCGCCGAACTCTTGGACGGAACCTTAACCGCCTTTGGACCCTATCCGAATGCGTTCATCGCCTGGTCTCACGACGATCCAGGCACGGCGATTGAAGTGATGCCTGCGGGCACCGAGCTGATCCCCCACCCCGGCGAAGGTCAGGCCCAGTTTCGGCATCACCCGCGATCCTCGCACTTCACCGCAACGCATCTCGCGTTATCGGTTTCGCGCAGCGAGGACGAGATCCTGGCACTCGCACACCGGGAGGGATGGCGTGCCCTCCGCCTCTCGCGGGGCTCCAATGACGTCATCGAGTTCTGGATCGAAAACCGGCTCCTGTTGGAGGTTATGACGCCTGCGATGGCAAGCGACTACACCCACGCCGCGCGCGAATCATTTCCGAGAAAAACGACGACCCCGAGCCCAAGGTGCTCGGATCGGCAGCACGCGCGCTGGAAGTAGCTCCCCTCCGAGGGCGGCCATTCTCACGGAATCTCGCCCTCAACGGGAAGCCCGCGAGGGAGAAGGAGATTGCGGTGGGAGCCGAGAACCGTGCGGGCGGCTTCGGAAAGTCGGGCCAGGCCGGTGAGATGCAAACGGCCCGGATGCTTGGCGAGGGCGGCGGCGGTTTCCGAAGAGAGCTCGGTAAGGGCCTTGAGGACCAGTTCGCCGGGGAACGCGGCAAGGGCTGCCGCACTCTCCGGAGAGATGCGCGCCAGCCCGTTGAGGACGAGCGTGCCTTTGCTGCCGCTCTTCCGATTGCCGACCCGCTTGGCGAGGAAGGCGGCCACCTCGGGCTGGAGGGTGGTGAGGCCGTTGAGCACGAGCACGCCCTCGTGCGCGGCGAGCGCCTCCGCAGCCTCCGACGTGAGGCTTTCGAGGTGGTCGAGACGCAGAATCGAGGCGGCTCCATCCCGGCGCCCGCCTCCGGAGTGGGAGCGGGCGGTCTCTTCGCCTCGATTTTTGGCCAGTTCGGCGGCGATGGCGGGCGTGAGCTCTTTGAGGCCCAGGCGCAACTCGCCCGGTTCACGGCCGAATTTTTGCGCGAGCGCGAGGGAGTCGAGTTTCTCCAAGGAGTGCAGCAGCAGCTTGCCTTGGTGCGCGGAAAGGGCCTCCGCCGCGCGATCGCTGAGGACCTTGATGCCGTTGAGCCGCAGGTCGGGGGCGCCAGTTTTGGCCGCCGATGCACCCGACTTCGCCGCTGCGGGGTGTTGGGCCAAAATGGCGGCGGTTTCGGGCGAGAGTTCAGTCAGCGCGTTGAAGGAGAGCGGCCGCTCGATTTTGACGAGCACTTCCGCCACCTCCGGCGGGAGCGAGGTGAGCGCGTCGAAGGAAATGAACGTGCCATACAGCTCGTAGGACGCCTTGGGGTTGCCGGCGGCAATCTCCTTGGCCTCCTCGACGGTGAGGGTGGTCCGCTTGCTGGTGTCCTGGGCGCAAACTCCGATCGGGATCAGCAGGGCTGCGGTGATGGCGGATGCGGCTCGGAAGAGACGGGCTGAGTGGCTCATGAAAGTATCTTTGGGATCAGAATTTTCGCCATCATGGCGTGCCCGTCCGGATCGGGATGCACGCCGTCGATGAGCAGCGACTCGTCCGGCACGCCCCCGAAGAGGCTGACCAATTCGCACCGGCTCTCCTTCGAGACGGCTTCAAACGCGGCGCCCAACGCCTTCCATTGCGCCTCGCGCTCGTGGGCGATCGACTTGGTGGGGCCCAGCCCATGGATGCCCTTGGCGCGCGGGTAGCCGAAGGGAATCGTCTTACCGCGCTGGCGGCTTTTCGCGCCGGGCTCGGTCCAACCCCATCCGCCGCCGATGGGCAGTCCAAAGTCTCCGGGCACCTCCAGCGCTCCACCTTGACCGTAGTCCCTGCTGCCGAGCCGACTATGAAACGAGGAGCGCATGGGGTTGCGGCGGGCCCGGCTATTTCCGGCTCAGAATTTCGCTCTCGCAGCAGAGCAGCACGATGTCCCGCAGGCGGTATCCTGCGGGAGCGGCTTTTTCCACAATGGCACGCACGGCGGGACGATCGGCGGGGTTCAGTTCGCGCCCGAGCGCGTGGGTGAGCAGCTTCTCCACTAGGTTGCGGGCGAATTGCGGCTGCCGTTTCAGGAGGAGTGCCTTGAATCCGACAATGTCCTGAAACGCGGCCCCGCCAAATTCGCCGCTCGGGTCGATGGGCAGCGTGTTTCCTGCAGCCTTGTAATTCGAGCGCCAGCCGCCAATCGCGTCGAAAGTCTCCAGCGCGAATCCGGGCGGGTCCATGAGCTGATGACAGCCTGCGCAGGAGGGGTTGCTGCGGTGTTTCTCCAAACGATCCCGCACGGTGGTCGCGCCGCGGATGTCCGGCTCCACCACCGGCACGTTTGGAGGCGGAGGCGAGGGCGGGGTGCCGAGCAGGTTTTCCACCAACCACGCCCCGCGGATCACCGGCGAGGTGTCCACCCCGTTGGCCGTCACCGTGAGCAAACTGGCTTGGCCTAGAAGCCCTCCGCGGCGACGGTCGGTGAGTTTCGCGAGAACAAAATCCTGCGAAGGGGCCGAGCCTCCGGCACAGAGCTGAGTGTCCCGCGCCGTGAGACCGGCGATCGCTTGGCCGCGGTTCGGCTCCACGGTTTTCCAATCGATTCCGTAGTGCTTGGCGAGGGCCCGGTTCACGAGGGCGTAGTCGGAATCCAGCAAATCGGCAATCGGACCATTGGTTTGCAGCAGGCGCTTGAAAAAGAGCCGGGTCTCGGCGCGCATGGCCGGCTCCAGCTTGTCCTCGAAATAC
>JBEBAG010000162.1:0-37525 GCA_041159065.1 Verrucomicrobiota bacterium
GTGTGGCAGCATCACTTTGGCGAGGGAATCGTCCGCACCCCCAACAACTTTGGGAAATTAGGCACCCCTCCCACGCACCCCGAAGTGCTCGACTGGCTGGCGAGCCACTTCATCCAGTCCGGGTGGCGGATCAAGGATCTCCACCGGGTGATCCTGCACTCCGCCGCCTACCAGCGCAGCGCCACTCCTTCAGCCGCAGCCCGCGAGAAGGATCCCGACAACCGATTCCTCTCCCATCAAAAACGCCGCCGCCTCACCGCCGAGGAGCTCCGCGATTCCCTGCTTCGCTTTGCCGGAAATCTCGACCCAACCCTCGGAGGGCCGGCCAAGCCCCAACTCGATTCGCCCCGGCGCACCCTCTACCTGCAGACCATCCGCAGCGACCGTTCCAATTTCCAAGCCCTCTTCGATGGCGCCGATCCCACGGGGATCGTGGAAAAGCGCATCGAAGCCACCGTGGCGCCCCAGTCCCTCTTCCTGTTGAACCATCCCTTCCCACTCGCCCAAGCCGAGGCCATCGCCACCCTCGCCTCCACGGAAGGCCTCAGCGCACCGGAGCCGCTCGCCCAGTGGCTCTGGCGCCGCCTCTTCCAACGCGCCCCCAGCCCCAAGGAGGCGGACCTCGCGCGCCAGGCCCTCGGTCCCAAGCCCGACCTCAAGACCCTCACCGCCTTCTGCCAAATGCTCCTCTGCTCCAACGAAACCGCTTATGTGGACTAATCCCCTCCTCTCCCGGCGCGAATCCCTCCAGCGCTTCGCCAACGGCTTCGGAATGCTCGGACTCGCCAGCGTCCTCGGCGAATCCGCCCAAGCCGCTCCAGTCCAGTCCCCTCTTCCTGCAGGCCCCCACCTCCCGCCAAAAGCCAAGCGCATCATCTTCCTCTTCATGTCCGGCGGCCCCTCGCACGTCGACACCTTCGATCCCAAACCCAAGCTCCGCGAACTCGACGGGAAACCGCTCCCCTTCGAAAAACCCAAGCTCGAACGCACCAAAACCGGCAACCTCTTCGGCTCCCCCTACGCTTTCTCCAAACACGGCCAGTCCGGCACCGAGATCAGCGAACTCTTCCCCCACCTCGCCACCTGCGCGGATGACCTCTGCGTCATCCGTTCCATGGTTGCCGACAACATCAACCACAACGGCGCCTGTCTCCAGATGAACACGGGGGAACAGGCGTTCTCGAGGCCTTCCATGGGGTCGTGGCTGCTGTACGGGCTCGGCTCTGAGAACCGCAACCTGCCCGGCTACGTCGTGCTCTCCCCGGCACAGCCCGCGCAGGGCGCCCCCCTGTGGAGCAGCAGTTTTCTCTCCGCCGAGTTCCAAGGCACCCTCGTCAACAACCTCAGCAAACCCGTCGCCAACCTCGACAACTCCCGCTGGTCCGTCGCCGAGCAGCGCGCCCAGCTCGACTGGCTCAGCCAGCTCAACCAATCCCACGCCGCAGCGCGCGACGAAGACTCCCGCCTGAGCGCCCGCATCGAATCCTTCGAACTCGCCTTCCGCATGCAGCGCGAAGCCCCCGAAGCCTTCGATCTCCAGGGCGAATCCGAGGCCACCCGGAGCCTCTACGGACTCGATGACCCCGTCACCGAGACCTTCGGAAAACAGTGCCTCATGGCGCGCCGCCTCGCCGAGCGCGGCGTCCGCATGATCCAAGTCTACCACACCCAAACCAGCCACCGCTCCAGCTGCCAGCTCTGGGATCAACACGGCGGCCTCCGCACCGAACTGCCGCGCAACTGCCAGGCCACCGACAAACCCATCGCCGGCCTCCTCAAGGACCTCAAATCCCGCGGCCTCCTCGACGACACCCTCGTCCTTTGGGGCGGCGAATTCGGACGCACCCCCACTTCCGAGGGCACCAACGGCCGCGAGCATCACCCCTTCGGCTTCTCCATGTGGCTCGCCGGCGGCGGCGTCAAGGGGGGCATCGTCCACGGAGCGACCGACGACTTCGGGTGGCATTCCGTCAAGGACAAGGTCCACGTGCACGATCTGCACGCCACGCTCCTTCACCTCATGGGCATCCACCACGAGAAACTCACGTACCGCTACGCCGGCCGCGACTACCGTCTTACCGATGTCCACGGCCACGTCGTGAAGGAAATCCTCGCCTGAGGAGACCCCCCTCGGCGATCAGATTCCGGATCCTGATCCGGTTGGTTTCCGCCCTTGGACTCACCGTCGTTCTCGCCGGCACCCCATCCCCCGCGCGCCGCCGATCCAAGTGCTCTCCAGCGGGAGGCTCGGTCAGACACTCGTGTCCGTGTCGCATCGACTTTGGAATCCGTCCCACGTAAGAAAGGGAGCACTGCGGGCGTTCATGGTTGTCCGTGAAAGGGACTGGGTTTTGGCCTTCCGGCCCCCGTCCACCGCATCCCCTAAAAACCCCCTGACCCCAAGAAAATGAGACACACCCCTTCCCTCCTCCTTCTATCCGCTCTGCTGGCCGCTCCTCTGGCCCATGCGCAGGCGCCCTCCGCCGCGGCGCCGGCGGTGAAGGTCGCTCCGCTTCCTGCGCAACAGCCCGATGTGGCTGCGCCGAAAATGGATCCAAAAACGGCTCAGCCGCAGGCCGCGTTTATGGGCGCCCATGAAAAGTTTCTGGCCATCGCCAAGGAAGGGAAGGCTCAGGTTGTTTTCCTCGGCGACTCCATCACCGCCGGATGGGCGGGCGCGGGCAAGGACGTTTGGGCCAAAGCCTTCAGCCAGTGGAGCCCCGCCAATTTCGGCATCGGCGGCGATCGCACGCAACACGTGCTCTGGCGAATTCAGAATGGGGAACTCGACGGACTGAAACCAAAGGCAGCCGTCATCATGATCGGCACAAACAACACGGGGAGCGACTCCGCGGAAGCCATCGCCAAAGGCGTGACTCAAATTGTCACGACCGTGCGTGCGAAACTCCCGGCGACGAAGATTCTGCTTCTCGCGGTTTTCCCGCGCGGGAACAAACCGGATGGCAAACTCGGAGCCGGTTACGAGAAGATCAAGGCGGTGAACGCAATCCTTGCGAAGTTGGATGACGGGAAAACCGTCCACTACCTCGATATTGGCGACAAATTCACCCAGGGCAAAGACGCGCTCTCGGCGGAGGTCATGCCTGACTTCCTGCACCTCTCCCCTGCGGGTTACCAGATCTGGGCGGACGCGATCACGCCGAAGCTCAAAGAGTTGACCCAGTAGTCGGGATGCCTTTTTCCGATGCAATCTGCGCTGCGAGCGTGGATTGCATCGGTGGGAGCGGGGTCTGTGTTCTGGGCTCGGGCGGGGCGCTCCACTTGGAGGCATGCGCCTTCTGATCGGAATGAGACCCTTTGGAGGAACCCGCATCTTCAGGCGGAGGAGAGACCCTTTGGATCTAAGTTTCGGGATCCGAAAGCGTCTCCTTGCTGCCACCTATGATGAGATTCCTTCCCGTGTCGGTCTCTTTGATCGTCTTGCCGCTCAGGGGCGTGTTTGCTCTTGAGCCCATTCCCGCATTTGCACCGGAAAGCCGGATTTTGTTCCAAGGCGATTCGATCACGGATGGCAACCGGGGCCGCAGCAGTGATCCCAACCACATCTTGGGGCACGGATACGTGTTCATTATCGCCGCACGGCACGGAGCGGCTTTTCCCGAGGCCAAACTCGACTTTGTGAACCGCGGGATCAGCGGAAATACCGTTTTGGATTTGCAAAAGCGCTGGCAGACCGACGTCCTGGATCTGAAGCCCGACCTGCTCAGTGTGATGATCGGCGTCAACGACCAGGGCAAAGGGGTTCCCTTGGATCAATACGAGGCCGTCTATGACGAGCTGCTGACGCAGACGAAGGCCGCAAATCCCAAGGTCCGTTTGGTCCTTGGAGAACCCTTTTTCAAACCCGGAGCGCCCCGGAATGAGGGGATTCTCAAGCGTCAGGAAATCGTGGCCAAACTGGCGCAAAAACATGGAGCGGCCTTGGTCCGTTACCAGCACGTGTTTGACGAGGCAGCCAAGCGTGCCCCGGGCGGCTATTGGGTGTGGGACTCGGTGCATCCCACCTATCGGGGGCACCAACTCATGGCCGACGAGTGGGAGCGGGTGGTTCGCGCTTTCTGGAAGTAACCGCCCCCTCAGAAAAGCCGGGGATCACTCCCTCCTGCCGGGAGATCTGGAACCAACGCACCGAGGATTGGAGCGATCCACATCCCTGCGAGAAACAAACACTGGATCTTCGTCAGCGGATCCGACTCCTCCGTTTCAGGCAGAAGCCACGCTCCGCGATCCGAGCCAGTTCCACCGGCACCAGGGGAGCGATTTGACGCACCGCCCGAGAAGGCCGTTCCAGAGCGAAGGACACCGCCTGTACCACATTCTCGCCCTCAAACGGTGCGCACCCAGTGGGCAGGCGATAGAGAGTCGCCCAAAAGCCTCAACACGCGGTAGGGACCAAAATCAAAAGGAAAGAGGGAGTCCTTCTCGCCCGAGGCGCCATCCGGAACCCGGGACGCCTCACCGAGCGAATTCGAACGGAGCCCCCGCTGCAGCATGCACTTCGAGCAGAGTGTCCCGGGAGACACCGCAGGGAGCGGCCTCTCGCACTGGGAGCAGCAGCGAAGGGTGGGGGCGTGCATCCCCCTTCAGAGCCGGAAATCGGGGTGCATTTTTTTTGCTCCGAACGGCTGCCACCGTCGACATTCCCTGCTAAAGCCACTGCCCTTCCCATGAAAACCCTCTGTTCCAGTCTCGCTCTTGTCTCTTTGACTCTCAGCCCGGCCCTTCTCCGAGCCGCAGACGCCCCCAAGCCCAGCGAGCTCCGGGCCACCGTCTCCAACTTCGTCAAACCGCTCCCAGACACTGCGCCGGGAAGCGAGAAAGACACGGCGGCCCTCGTCAGCCTCGGCAAATCTCTCTTCTTCGAAAAACAGCTCTCAGCCAACAACTCCCAGTCCTGCAACTCCTGCCATGCGGTCGACCAAAACCGCGGCGGCGTGGACAACGAGCCCACCTCTCCCGGTGCCTTCGGAAAACGCGGGGGACGCAACTCGCCCACCGTGCTCAACGCCAGCCTCTCCCTTTCCCAATTTTGGGACGGACGCGCCCCCTCTCTCGAAGCCCAAGCCAAAGGCCCCATCCTGAACCCCATCGAAATGGCCGTTCCCAGCGAGGCTGAGGCGGTGCGCAAAATCAAGGCCGTCGATTCGTATCAAGAGGCTTTCTCCAAGGCTTTCCCTGACCAGAAAGACCCCATCACCTACGACAACATCGCCAACGCCATCGCCGCCTTTGAGCGGACGCTGATCACCCACGATCGCTTCGACGACTTTCTCAAAGGCAACGATTCCGCCCTGACCCCCGCCGAACTCAACGGCCTCCAAACCTTCGTTTCGACCGGCTGCGTTTCCTGCCACAACGGACCTCTCCTCGGCGGGAATTCGTTTCAAAAAATGGGTGCCGTCAACCCCTACGCAAACACCGAAGACGTGGGCCGGGAAGCCGTCACCAAGGCCACCGAAGATCACTTCAAATTCAAGGTCCCTTCCCTGCGTAACATCGCCCTCACCGGCCCTTACTTCCACGATGGAAAAAGCGCCACGCTCGAGGATGCCGTCCGTCAAATGGCTTGGCTTCAACTGGGCCGTAAACTGGAGGACCCCCAGGTGCAATCGATTGTGAGCTTCCTCCAAAGTCTCACGGATAAATCACGCGCCCCCCAAGCCCGTCCAGTGGCCGCAAAGTAACCCAAACACGTTCGCGCAGTTCAGATCCTGCGTTTTGGAATGCGGATGGGGGGACTTCTTGAGTGAAGTGGGATGATCGCCCTGCGGTTGAGGGCGCTTCCCGGCCCAGAGTGCCCCCCCATCCGCCGCCCAACGTCGCCGCGGCAGCGCGGCAGCGCGATTCGCGCAAACGAGCGTCTCCCGGTCGTTGAGATCCTCGTCGCCTCGGGCGAGAGGCAACCCCGCCAGCCCTCCGCCCCATCAACGACAACCCAGACACCGCGCTCGCTCCATCCTGACTCAAAGCGCGTGCCCCACCCCCACTCGCGGGGAATCGCACACCGGTGCCGCCCGCGCTCAGAACCTATTTCGCCCCCTTCAAGCTCGCCAAATAGGACACCAGATTCACCAAATCCTCCACGGAGAGCGCCTGATTCAACCCGCTGGGCATCATCGATGTCGGCACCTTGTTGAGCCCCTGCACCTCCGTCTTGGAGAACTTCTGCAGCGCGCCCCCGGGGAGAGCCAGCACCAGATCGTTCTCCGTGTTGCTCCGGATAATCCCGACGGCGCTCCCTCCCCCTCGCAACTTGACCTCCGTCGTTTCGAACCCCATCGAGATCGCCGCGTTGGGATTCAGCACCGCATCGAAAATCGCCTCCTTCGGAAGCTTCCCCCCGATCTCGCTCAGCCCGGGGCCAAAATCGACCCCCAGCTGTCCCACGCGATGACAGGCAATGCAGGAACTCGCCGGCCGCTCGAAGAGCTCCTTCCCCTTCACCGGATCCCCCGCCATTTTCACCAACTCCGCCACCGGCGGAAGCACCTTCCCCCCAAGCGAATTCGGAGCGGGGAAATGGAGTGCGATCTCCTTCCGCAGCGACGCGTACTGGATCTGAGCCAGGGCGGACCCGGCAACCCCCCGCAGTTCCGCGGGAAACTGATTTTCCGCGGCCAGTTTGATCAGCCGCTCCGCGCCACTCTGGGTTCGCGCAAAAGCACGCACGATGGCCGAGCGCGCCTCCGAATTGCCGCCCCCCAGAAGCTCGGCTTGGAGAAAATCCAGCGCCTTGGCCTGACCCAGATTCCCCAACAGTTCCACCAGCGCCACTGATTGTTCCGGCGAACCTGTGCGCAGCGTTTCCTGGATTCGCGCCACGCCATTTCGGTCCTTCAACAACAACCGCACGGCATCCAACGCCTCGGGGGCTTTCCCCAACGCAAACGCCGTCTCCAAGAGTTCGCCGCTCCGGCTACCCACCCCCACCGCCTCGAGGAGTTCCACAAACGCCCCCTGCCCCTTCGTCCCATCCAAGGCGGCATCCATGGCCGCGCGCACTTCCGGGCTCCCGCCCTGCGCGGAACGGGCGAGCCGCTGCAGCGCCTCGCACACGATCGCCATGTTCGGCTTGGCTGCAACCAGCTGCAGAAGCGCTTCCGAACGCTCCGCCGATTCCGGAATAAAATCGAACGCCCGCAGATACCGCATCTGCTCCGGTTCGGTCAAAAGCATCTTCGCAAGGTAAGGCGCCGTTTTCGGGGTGCGCAGCCTCCACAGCACGTCGCGGCCCCCGGGGGTGTTCCAGTTCCCTTTCGTCTCCCGCAGCCACGCCTCCAAACACGCCTCATCAATCCCTGTCGCTCCAATCCCCAGAGCCTCCAAATACCACCGGTCTTTCCCGTCATGCTGCGCCGCCAGTTTCGCCCACAGAGCCTCGGCTTTCTGCGAATGAAACAGCGAAACCGCCAGTTGTCGGCGAACCTGCGGCTCCGGGTGCTCCATCAGGCGTCGCATCAGTCCGGCATCCGCCTCCAAACTCGAAGTGTCCAACTGCCCGGCCTGCGCCAGCATGGTGGAAAGACGGATCGCGCCAATCACCAGATCCGGATCGGCATCGCTCAAGGCCGCTTTCAGGGCGCCCAAGGCCGTCTTCGGATGGCGCGCAAGAACCGCCAGCGCGCGTGCGCGCATCCGTGGCTCGCCCTTTTGCGCCAACTCCTGCAGCGCCGGAAGCGCCTTCTCCCCAAAGGCCCGCAGGGCGTGATAGGCGATGGCCTGCGTGGCCTTGTTCGGCGACTGCAACCCTGTCACCGCTCCGTCCACCGTTGTGGCCTCAAAGGCCGGCGTCCGGAGCCCCTGTCCCTTCGGCGCGACCCGGTAGATCCGCCCGCGCAGGAAGACCTCCTCGTGGTCCGCCATTCCGTGCCCCCCAACACCCGCATCGTACCAGTCCGCCACAAACAAGGAGCCATCCGGGTGAATCGCAACATCCGAGGGCCGAAACCAGCTGTCGCTCGACGTGAGAATATCCACCATCTCCGCCGTGAATCCGGCCCCCGCTTTCTGCACCGGATACGCACGCACCACGCGAGGTCCGGCGTCGCAGTGGATGATCTGATTGGCAAACCGAGCCCCCAGGGTTTTGCCCTCGTTGACCAAAAGCCCCGTGGGAGAGCCCGCCCCGGTCTGGAGCAGGTTTGGAACGGTTCCGGGATCGTTTTGGTGCCAGTGGCGGAGCGGAATTTCCTTCTCGAGGTTGGGCCGTTTGCTGCTCCAGCCGGCGCCCGTGATTTCATCCGCGTAACCGTAGTTTCCGTGTTCGAGGATGTAGTTAATCCGGACCCCCTTGTTTCCGTCGTCGTCGTTGTCGCTTTGCCAAACGTTTCCAAAGGAGTCGGATGCGGCCTCGTAGTTGTTTCGGAAATTATGGCCGAGCACTTCGAAATTGCTGAGCCTGCCCTCCGCGTAGTCGGCACGAAACAGCATCCCCTGCCGGTACGGTTTTCCAGACGCCTCAAGAACGTTGCCCGCCAGATCCCGGATCGGCTCGCTGTGGGCCGTGATCTCCTCGGCGGAAATCGTCCCGTGCAAGGGAATGTCCAAGAGTTTCCCCGTGGGCTGCCGAAACCGGCGCCCGACATTTCCGCAATTGAAGTAAAGCTTCCCATCGGTGCCGTGCACGAACGAGTGCAACGCATGGTCATGCTGCGCATCCGCATTTCCGGTCAGCAAAAGCACCCGCTTGTCCGCCACGCCGTCCCCATCGGTGTCGCGCAGGACAAACACATTCGGGGCAACCGAAACGATCACGTCGTTACCGATCACCGCAATTCCCAACGCCGAGTTCACGCTCGGGTCCTGGTAGAAGACCGTGGCCTTGTCCGCCTCCCCATCCCCATTGGTGTCCTCGAGACACATGATTCGGTCGCCTGCAGGGCGGATGGGCGGGTTGGAATATTTCCGGTAATTGGCAGCCTCAGCCACCCACACGCGCCCCCGCGCATCCACATCGATGGCGGTGGGATTCTGCACCATCGGCTCCGCCGCAAAGAGCGAAACGGCCAACCCGTCCGCAGCGGTCATCTGCGCAATCGACTCCCGCGCCTTCGCCAGCCCGTAATTCGCGGGCGGCTGCGAAAGGTCCTGTGCAAAGGCGCTTACCGAAAAAAGGGCACCACAAACCAACTGGCTGAAAACGGGGGGCGTATGCATCGAGATGAGTAATCCGGGGCTGATTGAAACATGAGGGAAAGAATCCGCCGGACTCCGACAGGGAGCAGCGCATTCCACGGGGGAAACCGGCCGGCTCCCCGCCAAGGCGGGCACCGGCACACGTTGCGGGTTCAAGCCCACCGGACGGCGACCGTCATGTCCCCCAAACGGGGGACTCCCGCTCGTGCGAGGCGGGGACGGTTTCACCGGCGGTTGGGGCAGCTGAAATCCACCACGACGGAGCCCGCCCAGAGCTTGCCGGAGGCACAGCGCACGGGCGCCTCGGAAGGGATCAGGGTGACGAGCACCGCCCCATCCGCAGGAACCGGAACCGCGATTTGGCCGGTGACAGGAGCCTCTGAGATCCACGTGTTGGAGACGGCTTCCCAGACCCGGACGGGGAGGTTGCCGAGGGGCAGAGAAACGGCGCGGGAATCGGGGTGCGGATTGTAGAGCAGCGTGGTCGGGTGGGAGGCTTTCGCGAAGAAATCGGTCTTTCGTGTATCGAGGGCGAGGATGCCCTCCTGATCCGTCGCAGACACGATCGCGCCAAACACGCCGCTCAGAGCCCCGCTGTAGATCCCCAGGTTGAGGGGCCCCCAACCGAGATTGGACGGATCGCCGGAACCGAAGGGACCGGGTTCGCCCGAGCGATTGTCTTTCTCCATAACGCCCTCGTAGGGAATGGCCGTGGTGTACCGGGAGGCCCACGCCCAGTCGGTTTGTTTTTCGGGGGAAAGTTGGTCCGGATAAAAGAGCCGGGCGCTGTGGACGGCGGCATGCATCCATTTGCCCACGGCGCGGGCCAACTGGTTGTCGTAGCGGGTGGCACTGACCAAGGGCCATGCGTAGACGAAGGTGTTCATGGCGAAGCCGTAGCCCCCCCGATGCTGCGGGGTGGAGAGGGCGCCCCGGCTGACGCCAACGAGTCCCGCCACGTCGTGATCCCCCCAACGTCCGCTGACCACTCCCCAGCCGTCCCCCTTGCTCAAGTCCCTCTGGTGCGGTCCGATTCCCCGCACGGCGCTGTCCTCAAAACACCAGCCGAAGACCTTTCCCACATCGTAGGAGGTCCCGTGCTCGGCGTTGCTCCGGGCGGCGGCGAGCACGCCGAAGGGAAGGAGGATTTCGTAGTTGGGGTTGCGGTCTTGAGTGCAAAGCCAAGTCAGGGCGTTGCGGGATGCATGGAGGAATTGGTTTTCCTCAGGCCATTGCGCATGCGCCATTTGCAGGAGATAGGCGAGACCGGCCGCCGCGTCGGGTTCCCGGTGCGTTTGCGTCACGGCGCGTTTCTGGCGCAGATCGTAGGCTTGGAAATGAAAGTCGTTCAGGTGCCAGAGTGCGGTGGCCACGGCGGCCCAGTTTTGGCAGGCGGTGTGCCACCGTTGGGCGAGGGAGGACTCCTGCGGGTAAGAGGCCACGAGAGCCGCGGCAAACACATTCGGGCTGATGTCGTACCAAAAGCTGCCCCCGCTCCGTCCCCCGACCCCATTGAGAAACACGCCATCCTCAGGGGAGAAATAGGCCTCCTGCATCTGGACCAGATTCACCGGAGCGGGAGAACCCGGGAGAGGAAAGCGGGTCATGTCCTGTCCAAGAAGCGCGCCTGTAATGAGGACTCCCATGGTCGAAAGCGCCTCGTGTGCGTTGCCCTTGTGGCTCCACTGGTGGTGCATTCCAAGGTAGGTCGGCAGACCAAAGGTACGCGATTTTCCCAAGGCCCGAGTTTCATCCCACCAGAGCGCCGGCAGGTAATCGCCGGACCGGGTCGGATCGAGAGTGAACCGCAGAAAGTCTTCCGAGCGCTGACGCCAGTCGAGGAGCCGGTACTCCTTTCCCTCCCGAGGAAAGGATTCGATCCGGGGGGTGGAAAGGGGGCCCTGAGCCTGCACGCTCAGATTAAGGACGGCGAGCAACACGAGCGCGCCAAAATACGGAGGGGACGAGGGTGCGGAGATCATAGGGAACTGGGGGTGCAGTGAACCGCAACCGGAGAGGAGGAGTCATGTCCCTCAACTGAGGGATGGCGGTCACGCGGAACTTTCGCTCGCGAAGCCCTCGCGAGAAGTCCGCCCCGCACGGCTTCAATCGCGTGCAGTCGTTCGCTGCGGAGCGCTCGGCTGATCCGCTGCGCGATCCGGATTCGAATGCACTCGGGAGGGCCCCTGGCCGATTCCCTCAAAGGGAATGCTCCCCTCGCGCTTTCCCTTGAGAGTCCCTCCATTGAGCTCTTTTCGAGGAGCCTCTCTCCAAACCAACCCGACCCATGAAATTCCTACCCGCCCTCCTTTTCGCCGCGTCCACCGCGTTTGCCGCCGAGCCGATCCAGTACTCGGTGGAGCGGCTCGATGCCGCACTCGACTCGCTGATTGCGACCGACGCGAAGTTCGAGGTGCTTTCCACCGGCTACCAGTGGTCGGAAGGACCCGTGTGGTTCAAGGACCGCATCGTGTTCTCCGATGTGCCCTCCAACGTGGCCTATGCGTGGAAAGTCGGGGATGCTCAGGCCCCGGAATTTCTCAGGCCCAGCGGCACGGACACCCCGTCGAAGCGTCAGGGCTCCAACGGACTCGCCGTGGATCCCAAAGGAACCCTGCTGCTTTGCCAGCACGGGGATCGCAGGGTGGCGGCCCTTGTGGACGGCCGTTTCTCTCCGGTGGCGACGCACTTCGAGGGAAAGCGGTTCAACAGTCCCAACGACCTCGCCGTGGCAAAGGACGGAACCATTTACTTCACCGATCCGCCCTACGGACTCGGAGACGAGAAGGCCGAACTCGACTTCCACGGGGTCTACAAAATCGCCCCCGACGGGAAGGTGTCCCTGGTCACGAAGGCCGTGCAATGGCCCAACGGAATCGCCCTCAGCCTCGACGAGAAAACGCTCTATCTCGCCGTATCCGATTCCAAGAATCCGCGTGTGTGTGCGCTCCAGCCGGATGGCTCGAACCTCCGCGACCTTTTCCTCGCCTCGAGTTTGAAGGCGCAGGGGCGCCCCGGCCTCTGTGACGGACTCAAGGTCGACGCAAAGGGCAACCTCTGGACGACCGGACCGGGCGGCGTGCTGATTCTCTCGCCCGAAGGCCGACACCTCGGCTCGCTTCTCCTCGGGCAACCCTCTGCCAACCTCGCTTGGGGCGAGGATGGACACACGCTCTATATCACCTCCAAGGACCGGCTCTTGAAAGTGCACACCAAGGTCAAGGGCGCAGGATTCTGAGCAGCGTCGCCCCACGCTCCTCAACCGGCTAGACCGCTGCGCCTCCGGGCGATGGGGTGCAGCGACGCGCCTGGACGCGAATGCAGGCCGACGGCGTGCATGAGTCAGACGGCGACGGAGAACCCCCTCGGCCAACCGCGCATCTCCCCCTCCCGCCCGCCTTCGTGCGGCAACCGCGCGCTCCCGTCGCCCGAATTCCGGGCGGGCACTCCCGTCTTCGTGTTTTGAGGGACAGGCAAAATGTCGGTCTCTTCCGTTCCTTCGAGGGGTGCGGCGCAAGGAAGGGGCCGCATGGTGGAGGGGAAGCGTGTCCCCTGGACCCGCGGCTCGGCTGCGTGGGACCGGCCCCCCCCAAAAAAAAGCCAAACTTTTTTGTCCAAAACGGGCGGCGCGGAGCGGAGTGCTGGGTGAAATGCCCCCCGTTCTCCGCTCGGTTCCCACGCAGCGGGCAGGCAGCCGTTCCGATGCTTCGCTCGCACCTTTGACTCCGGTTTCACCCAGTCCTTCCGTGAAAACCCCGCTCCCCGTTTTGGCTATGAGATCTCTTTTCCTTCCCGTTTGTCTGGCGCTGTTTGCGGCCTCACTTTTCGCCACCGCGGCGGTGCCCGTAGCGCGAATCGAGGAGCAACACCGTGCCTTTCTCAAAGACTACTGCGTGGAATGTCATGGCGAACAGAAGCAGAAGGGGGAGCTCCGACTGGACACGCTATCTCTTCAGATCGATTCGGTGAAAACTGCGGAGGTTTGGCAGAAGGTGCTCAACCAGATCAACTCTGGCGAGATGCCACCGGAGGATTCGAAGCAGCCAATCTCCCGGGCGAAAGCGGAATTTCTCGAGGTGCTCTCGAGCACCATGGTGACAGCGCGCAAGGCGCTCAGTGATCGCAAGGGTCAGATCACGATGCGCCGTCTCAACCGGCGCGAGTATGTGAATACGTTGCGCGAATTGCTGGGAGTGGAGGTGGATGCTCGCGACTTGCCTGCGGACGGGGGCGGCGGGGGATTTGACACGGTCGGTTCCTCCCTGTTCATGTCCTCGGACCAGATCGAGCAATATCTTACTCTGGGTCGCAAAGCGTTGGAGGAGCACTTCGCCCGCCTGACCCCAGGGACGCAGACGTTTCGCAAGCACCTCGAAACTGAGGACGTGGCAAATCGCCAAGTCACGGCGAGAAGGGACGGTCTGAAGAAAACCTATGATCGGTATCTGCAATGGGTCGCCGCGGTGGATGAGGCGGCAGCCTTACCTGAGAACGCCGCGCTGACAGCGGAACTGAAGGCCATGCCGCCGGTGAAGGGGACACCGGATATGTTTTACGTCCAATGGGCTAGGCGGGGTGTGGCGCCGTATCCCAAACAGTTCGATTTTCTCGATGGCGATGCGGCGAGGTTCGCCAAAACCGAATTTGATAATCACCACCAGTACCATTCGGAGTACCTCGACCTTCCACACCGAACGCACGGGGCTTATCTCATGACTTATTCGGGGCATGAAAGCGACGCCATCACTGCGGATGCGTCGTGGCCGTCGGGCACTTACACGCTGCGAGTTCGGATTGCCGCCGTCGAGGACGCTCCGGCGGAACGCCGCTTCATTCAGGTGGGGCATCGTGGCGAAACGAGCGGCGAATTCACCATCCTGGGAACCCACCAAATCAGCGGAACCCTCGCGCAGCCTCAAGTGCTGGAGATCCCGGTGGAGGTTGGCGGCGCCGGAAGACGGGAGTTTGTCGTACGTGAAAAACAATCGAGCGATCGGGCGGCCGTATCTGCGTTTTGGAGAGAGGTTCACAACCAAACCGGGAGCGGTCCCAAGCCGGTGATCTGGATTGACTGGATCGAGTTGGAGGGGCCGAGGAAGGCTCTCCCATCCTCCGGAATGGCCAGCACGCATGCGCCGCAGAAGGTGCACCGGGAGCCGGAGGAGTTCGCCAACAAGCAGGTCGGCAGCATTCTTTCGATGTATCGAAAGAATTATGAGCGCTATCAGCAGTGGGTTGCCGCGGTGGATGAAGCGGCCGCGCTTCCGGAAAATGCGGCGCTCACCCAGCAGCTGCGGGAGAGCGTGCATGTGAAGTCGAATCCCCCCATGTTTTACCTTTACTGGGATCAGCGAAAAGCGTCTCCCTCCCCGAAGCAGTTCGGGTTTCTGGATGCCGACGCCGCCCTGTTTGCCAAGACGGAGTTCGAGCATCACAACCGATACCACTCGGATTATCTCGCTTTGCCACAGAAGGATACGGGCGCATACCTCACGATTTACAACGTGCACCCCCTGGAGGCCATTCCAGCCGATGCCAAGTGGCCTGCGGGCAATTACACCCTGCGGATGCGCGTTGCGGCCCTCGACGATGCGCCGAAGGAACGCCGATTCATGGAGGTGTTTCAGCGGGGACAGGAAAGCTCGGACCTCACCGTCCTCAGCTCACGGCAGGTGACAGGCACCATGGCGCAGCCCCAGGTGCTGGAGATTCCAGTGAGCGTGACCTCCACGGGGAAACGCGAGTTTGCCGTCCGCGAGAAACAGCCGAACTCCGTCTCCGTGGCGTTCAGTATTTGGGACGAGGCGGTCAAAAAAACGGGCACTGGTCCGAAGCCGGCACTTTGGATCGACTGGATCGAGTTGGAGGGGCCGATGGACACCCCGGAACCATCGATCCCTCCCAGGCAGATGCAGCCGGTACTGTTCCCAAACTCCGACAACGCCAGCGAACGCGACCATGCGCGCGCCATCCTCGAAACATTCGCGCTGCGTGCGTTCCGCGACAAAACTCCGGAACCCGAATTCCTGAATAAGCTGGTGGGCGTTTTTGATGCGAGGCGGCTCGCCGGTGAGCCCTTTGAGGCGGCAATCCGCGAGCCGCTCAGCGCCGTGCTCGCCTCCCCCAGCTTTCTCTATCTCGCCGAACCCGTGCCGGAGCGGGAATCGCGCCCGCTGACCGGCCAGGAGTTGGCCGCTCGCCTGTCGTATTTTTTGTGGAGCGCGCCTCCGGATCGGCCGCTTTTGGATCTGGCGAGGAATGGCTCTTTGGCGAAGCCGGAGGTATTGAGAGCGCAAGTGGATCGGATGCTCCAAGATCCGCGTGGCTTTGAGTGGGTTCGCGCGCTGACCCGGCAGTGGCTGGACATGCCGCGACTGGATTTCTTTCAGTTCAATCCGAAGCGATTCCGGACGTTTGACGAAAGCACCAAGGCTGCGGCGAAGGAGGAGGTCTACCGCACCGTGGCGCATTTGGTGGAACACAACCGTCCGGTGACGGAACTCTTGAAGTCCGACTACGTCATCATCAACGGGCTGCTCGCCAATTTTTACGGGATCGCCGAAGTCGAGGGGGACGCCTTCCGGAAAGTGCCGGTTCCGCCGGATTCGCCCAGAGGGGGATTGTTGGGAATGAGCGCGATTTTGGCGATGGGGAGCAATGGCGAGGTAACCAGTCCCGTGGAACGCGGGGCGTGGGTGCTCCGGAAGCTTTTGCATGATCCGCCGCCGCCCGCTCCCAAAGGGGTTCCGCAGTTGGCCCGACTCGAATCCAAACTTCTCACCTCCCGGGAACGTTTGATGGCGCATCAGGAACAACCCCAATGCGCCCAGTGTCACCGCAAGATCGATCCCATCGGGTTCGGCCTTGAGAACTTTGACGCGGTCGGAATGTGGCGGACAAAAGACGGCTACGAGAAACGCGGTGTGGGCAAGAAAGAGTGGGAGATCGACGCGAGCGGAGCCTTTCATCGGGGCCCCTCCTTTGAGAATTTCTGGCAAATGCGGGATCGGATTGCGGAGCGCTCCGAGCCTTTTGCCAGAGGATTTACGGAAGCCCTCGTGGAGTACGCGCTGGGGCGTGCAGTCGGTTTTTCGGACGAGGAACTGCTAAACTCTGTGGTTCAGGCCGCGGCGCGGGACCGCTATGCGATTCGTTCCTTTGTGCACGCGCTCGTGCAGAGCCGCGCCTTTGGAACCAAATAGCGAGGAGACGAGTTTCGCGCTTCTCGAAGGGGTATTCAGCACCTCCCGGCCAGCGCCTCGTGCCCGAATGCATCCGAGGAGGCACTGCCCAAACGCCCAATCCCGGGAAGCCCTCCGACACACCACCCCGGGCGCCCGCTGGCCTTTCCTGCGCAAGGGCCCGCGGCCCCTTCCCGGAGTGGTCGTCCCGATCTCCTCCACTCCGACCTTCCCAAACCGAAGGCTCCCTGAGACCGGTTCACCGTACACACCTCCCATTCGATCCCCGCCGGACGGATTGCTTCGCTCCCCGCGTCATCCCACGACCAACGCAACCCCAATTCCACCCGCGCGGATCCGCTCAATCCATCCCGGCGGATCCGCTCTTTCCCGGATTCGATTCCATTCCGGTTTCGTTATTCGGAAGGGGAGGTTTGGCTGTCCACGGCTCTCTTCAAACCTCGCTCCCGCCACCGAGCCGTGCCCTCAAGGTTCAGAGGGAATTACAGGGCCAGTATACGAACCCAACCCAGACTTGTCATCCAAGTAAGTTATTTGCCAGGTAATGCGCGCTCTTGAAAAAAAGCTATTTCCTCCCACCGGTGCCTTTTCCACAATCCCCCAAGCATGATGGCCTTTCAGCTCTTCTTTTGGAACGATCTCATAGCGATCAAGCGCCTTCCATTCCGCCTGCTCCAGAGGCACCGATGCCGACACCAAAGATGCTTTCAGCGCATCAATGGACCCTATCTGCTTGATGTGTTGCCATACCCCGGCCTTTTTCCCCATCTCTTCGAGATGCGAAAACCACCTTTGTTTAGCCTGGTACAACAAACTTCCCAGAGCATCCTCGTATTGCTCTTCCGACGGATTATCCCCTAGCCTCTCGGAAATACGGAGCCAGTCCGTTTCACGAAGGTACGAGAGCTCTGGAATTTCGTATAAAGGCCGCCTCGCGAGTTCCGCCTCCAGCTTTTCCGCGTGTTTCACTTTTTTTAGGAGCCCCGCGACAAAGGGAGAGACTTCTGCCTGGGCGCGCCTTTCACCCTCAAGCGCAGCAGCGCGCCGGGTCTGTTCTTCAACCCCCAGCTTTTCGGATTCGCGCCTCACCGAATCCAACTGTTTTTCAAGGCCTGCGATGTCCCCCTCTTTTCGCAGCAGCAGATTCTCCCTTTCAACGCGCTCCCGCATTTCCGTTTCAAGGGCTTGGCGCACCCTCCGAATCGCGAGCGAATTTTCATCCCAAAGATCGTAGCCTCTCCAAACAAGAAGCGCCGCAAGGACCCAGCCTCCATAAGCAAGTGTTAATCCGAATTTCATCTTTTATTCCGTGTGTTGATTTTCCGTTCGCAAAAGGGCATGAGCAGGGAAACACCCCGCTCCCAGAAAGTATTTCTCTTTCGCTTCAAGGGTTCTCGGGCGGCACGCTCGGGAATTGCCGTGAGCTGAAAGGGGTCTCATACCCGATGCTATGCAATCTGAACGTGCCCCCGCCAAGCTGCGCCTGGAAACCGATCGGATAGTCGTCAAACGTTTTCTTTGTCCGCATACCCCAATTCGCGCCTTTCCGCAGTTCTTTTTCGGGGGTGAGTTCGTAATCATCCAAGGCTTTCAACGCGATCTTCTCCAGGCCTCCCGAGGCGGATTGGAAAAAAGACTTTATATCTTGGATGGAACGGGTTTGTTCGATTTTTTGCCCAAGGCTGGTCGTTTCTCCCAAATCTACAAGGTAGGAGAGGAACTTGCGTTGGCCACATACTGCTAATTGTTTCAGCGCGTCAGAAATTTGCTTTTGCGAAGGGTTCCCCCCCAATCCATCGGCGATCTCGAGCCAGTCCGTTTCGTTCACAAACGAGATCTCCGGGACCTCGAAAGCGGGATGCCTTGCTAATTCGGACTCTAACCACTGGGCCCGTTCAGCCTTCTTAAGCAGACTGCGCACAAAAGGGGAACCTCCGGGCTGAGGCTGTTTTTCGCTGGTGGGTTGGAGGCGCACCGCATTCTTTTTAATCCGCTCTATTTCGGATTGTTCTTTTGCCCCATGGAGTTGGTCTTGGAGCCTTGTGAGGCGCTCGTCCGCCAGGCTGATGCGATGATTCGCATCGGTTCGGTTCCGTAATTCCGTATCGAGTTCCTGGCTTACCTTTCGGATCTTGAGGGAGTGCGTTTCCGCTATCTCGTGGCCTCCCCAGGCTAAAAGGACGGAGGCCAGCCAACCTCCTACTCCCAGCGTATATCTCAGCTTCATGGTTTTCATTCGTTTGATTGACTTGGATTACTCAATTTTGCCGGCGACCCCGCAACTCCATGGGAGTTCCCATGCCGCCGAATCGCAGGCAAGGATCGCTCGCCGGACTGCTACACTTCCGCTATCCGTTCCCCTTGATTTTTCGCCGCGTCCTAAACCGCGGATCTCGTCTTCGACTCTGGATTCGAACGTGATTTCAGCGTTTCCCCACGTCCAATCCGGGGCCAATTGGGAAACGATCTGCCGCGGGAATCGAGTTGGGGGGGATCGCCTTTTCCCAACCGAGATCGAAATCCGCAGCCGTTGGACCACGCTTTGGTATTCCATGCCCCATTTGATAGGCCATGGGCGGGCGGGCTGTCGTTCGATCCAGTCGCTTGGACTATTTCACCCTTTTCTCTCCCGATTTCCCGGCTCGAGTGGATCCTCCCGCCGGGACCAGATGGCCCGAGCGTGTTTTGGAGGAAGTCACACGCCCCGTCCGGCTACTTCGGAAGCTCCTCCACGACAATGTCATCCAGCAGCAGCGGACCGAACCCAATGAAGTTGATCGTCTCCTTGTCACACAGCGCGTGCTGCATCTCCAAACTCAGCTTCTCCACGCCGTCCACCCACAGCGTCCACTTCGTCCCCACGCTCTCCACCACAAACTGGTGCCACTTCCCCTTCTCCAAAGCCGCGGGCGACTTGCAGTTCACCCCAGGCACCTCGTACGCGAGGTAGGGTTTGAAAAGGTCCGCCGGTCCATGGCTCTTGCGCTTGTTGCGCGGATCATGCTCGTCGTAGGTGAAATCCCGCTCCGAAATCGAAAGCACGACGTCCTTCTCCGAACGGGGCAAGCGCGCATTCACGTCGCCCAGATGCCACACCGGAATCCCCGTCTTTGCAGGGAAAGGCGCGTTGATCAGCATCCCCAGGCGCGCTTCCTCCCCCTCAAATTTGACCCGGTAGGAAACCCGCACGTTCCACGCCTTGAAGCGCGGATCGATCGATTTCCCATGCGCCTTGCCAGGATGCAGCTTGGGATCGTAGGTGCAGGCCAGCGCCCCGTCCCGCAACTCCCACGTTTCCGGAATGTTCCACGACGTGATCCCGAACTGTGCGCGATCCACCTGGTCGCTGCTGAAGTCCGCCCGGATCAACTCCCTGCCCTTCAGCGCGCTCTGCGCGTGCGCCGATCCCGGCAGCACTCCCAGGGCCCCGCCCAAAACGCCAGCCGCCACCATCGAAACAACCTTCATGCTCATCGTTTGCATTTCCTTTCTGATCATCCTTTTGGCTTCAACGCATTGCCCGCCTCAGACCGCCAACTCCCCGAGCGTTCCGTTGCTGTCCCCGTGCTGCTTCACTCCGGCTCCGATCCCGTTCAGTAGCGTCAGCCACAAATTGCAGAGCGGCGTGTTCTTGTCCTTCAGCACCAGATGCTGCCCGAGCTTCACCCCGGCACCGCCTCCGGCGATGAGCGTCGGGCAGTTGTCGAGGTAATGGATCGTGCGGATGTTGCTTCCGTAGGCGATGCACGTGTGATCGAAAAGGCGGGTGCCGTCCGGCTCTTGGATCGCCTTCAACTTCTCGAAAAGCCCCGCCAAGAGTTCGCTCTGCGTGGCGTCCCGCTTTTGTGAGGCCTCGGTGCGCTCCCCCGGAGTGTAGTGGCTCATGTCGTGCGGGGCGACCTTGGTTCCGATGCTGGAGAGGAGCGTTCCCACCGGCTGCCGGTACGTCACGACCCGGGTCGAGTCGGTCTGCAATGCGGCCACGATCAGGTCGTACATCAATTTGATCTCCTCCTTCCCGGCGAGTCCCGGCTTCGGCTCCGCCAAGGGCGCCTTCGCCTTGGGCACACTCAGCCACTTCTCGTCCTTGCCCAGCCGCGTTTCGATGTCGCGAACCCCTTGGAAATACTCGTCCAGCTTGTCCGTGTCCGTGCGATTCAACCCGCGCTGGACCCGCTTGGCGTCCTCCAGCACGGCGTCGAGAACGCTACGCTTTTGGGCGATCAGTGCCTGGCGCTGTTCGAGCGGCGTGTTTTCATCCGAGAAGAGCCGATGGAAAGCCACCACCGGATTTTCAAACCCGCCCATCGGCTTCCCATGGGTATCCCACGCCAGCGAAAGACCGGGACCATGCCCCGAATTGTTCACATCGGGGGTGTTCAGCTGGATGCTGGCAAAGCGCGTATCGCCCCCCAGATGCGCCGCAGCCACCTGGTCCGCGGAAATGCTGTTGTGAAAACTCTGGCCCGGCTCCGCATACCGGTTCGCGCCGGTGAGCCAGAAGGTGCTGCCCCAGTGGGCCTCATTGGAAAACTTGTTCGAAAGGCCCTGGATCACCGTGAAATCCGCCTTGTGCGCCGCCAGCGGAGCAAGCCCCGGCGGAAGCGCATAATCGCTCCCCGTCTGCTTCACATCCGGAAACCACGTCTCCTGTGTCACCCCCCAGCCGAAGCCCAAAAAAATCATTCGCTTCGGCCGTCCCCCGGCGCCCCCGGGAGTGGCAGCCGAGGCAAAGCGACGGAAGCCCAAGGACTCCAGCGCGGGCAGGGCGAGCAAGGTGCCGGCAGCACGTAGGAAATGACGGCGGGATTGGAGGGGGTATTTCATAACATTCTGTGGGGGTTGGGTTTTTGAAATTCGTGGACTCGAGACGCTACTTCCTCTGGAACACGGGGCTCTGCACCAGGGCCGCCACAAACTCGCGGATCGCGAATTGCTTTTGGGCGGCTGTCTTCACCACGGAATCCACCAGTTCCTCGTCGGAGAATCCGACCGGTCGTCCCAAGCCGTAATGAATCATGGCCTCGGCAAATCCGCGGGCGAACCGTTCCGGTTTCTCGGCGATCCGGTCCCGCAGTTCGAAGTAGTTTCCAAATGCCGGTCCATGATGCAGGGCTCCGGCCGGATCGATCTCCCACTCCTTTTTTCCGACGCCCTTTTTCTCGTAGCTGTCCTGCGTGCGCCAGAGACCCACCGTGTTGAAGTTCTCCAAGCCGAAGCCGATGGGATCAATCTTGCGGTGACACTGCGCGCACTGCGGCTGTTCCTGATGCGCCATCAAACGCTCCCGGGTCGTCAGCAGTTTCCCCTCCAATCGGGTCAACTGTGGAACGCCTTTCGGAGCCGGTGGTGGAGGATCATTCAAAAGCTTCCGGAGCACCCATGCCCCCCGCTCGACCGGACTGGTCTGGTCCCCGTTGCTCCCCATGGCAAGCACGGCGGCCATCCCCAAAAGCCCGCCCCGCGGCGAGTCCGCGCCCACGGGCACCCTGCGGAACGCATCGCCCGTCACGCCCTCCAGTCCGTAGAAGTTGGCCAAAAGCCCGTTGACCACGACGAAGTCCGATTTGAGCAGAGAATGCACCCCGAGGTTCTCCTTCACCAAAAGCTCCACGGTCCGGTACACCTCCTCCTTCGCAGCGGCTTTGGTGCTCTCGTCAAAGGTCCGGAACTTCTTCGTGTTGAATTGGAAAAAATCCAGCCGGTCCATGTCCAACCACTGCCGCGTCAGGCCGGTCACCCATTCGTAGGAGCGCGGATCGGAAAGCATCCGATCCACCTCGCCGCGGAGCACCTCGGGTCGCCCGAGCTCGCCACGCGCCGCCAACTCCAGCAACCGCGCATCCGGGGGAGCGCTCCACAAAAAATACGCGAGACGCACGGCGATCTCCCGGGGAGAAAGCGGCCGGGTGGCCGCTTCCGCCACCGGCTCATGCAGATACAGAAATCCAGGCGAGGCGAGCACGACGCTCAGAGGCTCCTTCAACGCCTCCACCAAGGAGGCCCCTTCCTTGCGTTTCTGCTCATACAGGCGCACGAGTTTGTCGAGGTAGGCCGCGTCCGCCGGCTGATCTCGGAACGCCATCCGCGTGAACGTCTCCAGCCACTCCCGCACGGGAGCCGCTCCCCCCTCCGGCAGCTCAACGGCACGAGCCAGCAAGTCCGCCGCCGACCCAACCCGCCCGGATTCCATCGGCCCCTCCCATTCCACCCAGTCGATCCACAACGCAGGATCCGGCCCCACTCCCGTCCGCCTCTGGCTCTCCGCGTACAGTTCGGACTCCGAGCCCGTGGCCACCTTTTCACGAAAGGAAAACGTGCGCGGCCCCTCCGAGGTAATCTTCACCGGGATCTCGAGGATCTGGGGCTTCGCGGTCGTGCCCGTCACCTGAAAGGAGCGCATCGGCGAAAAGCCGTTCTCCTTGTCGTAGATCCCCATCTCGAGGAAGGCCCGCTCCTTCGGCGCCTTCGGGGTCTGCGCCACCCGGACCCGCAGCACATAGTCGCCGGGCGGAACCGGATCGCGCCGCTTGTCCCCGGGGGTGATCGGCTCCGGAGGAAGCGACACAAACTCGCGAGGATGCACCGTGTGAATCGTGAGGAGCGAACCCGTCTCCGTGAGGGGATTGGTGATGTAGGCGGCGAAACTCGGCCCGTGCGTTTCAAACACGTGAATGCGGAACTTCACCTCCGCTTCATCCGGGAGTCCGAACTCCTTGGGAGAGCCCTTCTTGTCGGTGGCCATCCACTGCTTGGCGGACTTGAACCCTCCCAGATAATACCCACCCAAAAGTCCGCGGACATCCCGGTTGGCCCACGTCTCCGCCTCCCGCCGCTCGACGCGCTTGGGCACGACTCCCCGGGGCCGGCGCGGCCCTTCCCACTCCACCCAGTCCACCCACAGGACCGGGTTACGCTCCTTTTCCTCCTTCAGCTCGCGCCAGCGGTTGTTCAGCTCGGCACGCCGCTCCAGGAGGGGCCTCCGCTCCATGAAATAGAAGTTGCGCGGCTTGCCCTCGGCGATCGTCACCGGAATCTCCAAAACCTCGGGCGCTTCGAGGCTTCCTCCAATCTCGCGGGTCGCCAGCAGACTGCGGTCATCCCGGTCCAAATCGGACCCCTGCACCACCGCGAGAAAGCCGCGCTCCGCCGGCATCCCGGCGACTTTCCCCGCGCGCACGCGGAGCGTGTATTCGCCCGGCTCGGCATCCTTGGGGAGTTTGAGGGCGATCTCGTCCACGTCCGAGATGGCGTTCCACAAATAGGCGCCCTCCTTGACCCTGGGCAGGGCGAGGTATTCGGAAAACCAGCGGTGGTTCTTCTGGTAACAATACTCCCCAAACTCCATCGCCGTTTTGTCCACCACCCCAAACGGCTTCGTGTCTCCCTCCCCCGCCGCTTTCCACTTCTCAAATTTCTGGTGCAGCTTGAGCTCCTCGTCATACCGGGATTGCACGCTCACCGGATGTTTTGCGGTCTCCGGTTCGTACCGCTCCCGGCGCATCCCGAGCGTGCCGCCGGTCAATGCGGCCTGGCGCGGCGCGAAGAAATCGTCCAGCGCCCGGCGGCCCAGGGTCAGGTACTGCTCCAACTGGTCGGAGGACATGAACAGGGAGGCCCCCACCGTATCAAAGGCCTGCGCGCTGCCGTCCGCCGGAAGTTCCCGGGGATCGACCGAGACGCCGAGCAGTTCGCGCATGGTGTTTTGATATTCGCGCCGGTTCAGGCGGCGCATCGTGATCCGGCCGTGCTGATCCCCCAGCGCCTTGCGGGCCACGACCAGCGTGCGCGAGAGTTCGTCCAGAAACTCGGTCTTGGCGCCGGCTTCGGGCTGTTTCGAGTCCTCCGGCGGCATCTCGCCGGCGTTGATCTGGTTGAGAATCTTCTGCCAGCGTTCCGCGTTTTCCACCGTGTCCAACCGGAGGGAGATGTTATCCAGGCGCAGCTGGCCCTTCTGCTTCTCCGCGTTGTGACATTCCGTGCAGTATTTCTCAAAAAAGACGCGCTGTTTCTCGTCGATCCGGGCTTCCGTCTGGGGCGCTGCCGCCCGACCTTCCAGCGGCACACAGGACAACCCCATCAAGAGAAAAAGGCAGAATAAGGGCTTCATGAGTCTGGGAGAAAAACGGAGGACTTAGCGGGAGATCGCAGGAAGCGCGCCGCGCCCCGTGCTCTTGAGCGTCAAACGCACATTGGAGGCGTACTGCTCTCCAAAAACCGCCGGTTCCCTGCTGACCTCCCCCAACCTGCCCACCACCAACTGCACCACCGCAAAGTCCCCCTGCGCGGGGATCAACGCCTTCGCCGAGAGCGTTCGCACCGCCTGGGGAGCCCCCCCAAAACTGTCGAAAATCGCCCCCCCGCTCGACACCGTTTCCGAGCGGATCTGCGGCCACTTCTCGCGCACCCGCTGCCAATCCCCGGAAAACACAAAGATCCGAATCGAGAACCGCAGCGCCTCCCCAAAACTCGCCCGCCGGTCCGAAAAAGCCGCAGAAAACTGGAGCACCGAATCCCCCTGCTCCCCCGCCACCCGGTAGGGCCGCAGATCCACCACGCGAAAGACATCGCAAGACCCGGCGGGACTGCCCGGGAAGGCTTCATCCGGTTCCGCCTTCAGGAAACGCAGCATCGCAGGCTCCTCCTTCGGCCCCGCACCGGCATCGCGCACGATCTCGGCTTCATCCCCTCCCCACACCCCGAACGAACGCGGGATGCCCGAAGGCAGGCGCCCCTCCCGCCCGGCGAAGCTTTGACTCACCAGCGCCATCGTGCGGGGCATCCAGGGAGATGCAATCGCCCACGCAAACGAGGCCCCCGAAAGCCCCACCACCAACCCCGCCGCCGCCGCCATCCACCGACTCCGAAACCACTGCGGCACGGCTGGACGCAACGCCGCAGCCGCCGGACGCCTCCCCACCCAAAGCCCCTCCTCCACGGAAAGCCCCGAATGCAGATCCGCCATTTCGAGATACAGATCCCGGGCGGCGGAGTTATGGCGCAGTTGCTCGTTGAGAAACTTCCAGTCCGATTCCGAGGCACGCCCCTCAAGACACGCATGAATCACCTCCAGCAAGGGTCCCGTATCATTCATACATCAGCTCTCCGGTTGAAGTTTCCGCTCCAGACAGAGGTGCAAGGCCCGGCGCACGCGCTGCAGCGCTTTGTACACGGACTCCGCCCCCCGATTCAGGCGCTCCGCCAGCGCCTCCACCGATTCCTCCTCAAAATAATAGCCGCGGATCAAGTCCCGCTGCTCCTCCGGAAGCCGTTCCAAGCAATCCGGCAACCGCTCCCGGCGCCCGTCCAAAACGGGCGCCAACTCCACCCTGCGCTCCTCCAGCAATTCCGCGACATCCTCCTCAAAGACCCGACGCCGCCGCGATTCGGAGCGCAAAAAATGCCGCGCCTCGTTCAACGCAAAGCGGCAGGCCCACGGCGTGAAGGGGCGGCTCGGATCGTACTTTTCAATCGCCTGCCACAGCGCCACCGCCGTCTCTTGCACCACATCCCGGGCATCGCTCACATTCGGCACCAGCGCCATCACATACCGCAACAGCTCCCGTTCCGCCTGAAGAAACAGGCGCATGAACTGCTGATGACTCAGAGGCGCCGGACCGCCCGGAGTTCTGGAGGGGGAGGATTCCATTTCAAAGGACTCACCCTTCCCCGCCAATTTTTGGACAATATTTTTCCGGATTTTTCGAACCCGCCCCCTCAGTTCTCCAAAAGCCGGAACACGTAGAGTGCCGTGCCCGCGCTGCCCGCATTCTTTTCCCGGGACAGCCGAACCCGGAACACATGGCGGCCGGGGGCGAGTTCATCCTCCAGCATCACGGCCCACGCCAGGTACAGCCCCTTGCTCCAGCGCGTGAACGTATCGATCCGCTTCAGCGGCCCCCCATCACAGGACACCTCAAGAATCCCCGCGTCCGGCCCCGCACCGATCAGGAAACCCGCCGCGGTTCCCTCCATCGTCCACTCGAGCTCGGAATCCGGTTCCAATGCCACCAGCGCACTGACCTCGGGACGCAACAGGGTGTGCGTCTTCGCCGCCGCCGCCGGCTTCCACGGCTCCATTTTCTGAAAGCCCCGGACGAGCTTCACCTCCTCCAGTTTGCCGAACCGTCCCCGGAAATAGCTGTGCGGATCCACGGGCTTTTCGGGAAGCGCGTGATCCCGCACGGGACCGCGCGCCCCACTCCACGCGGCCTCGAGCATTCGGGAGATGCTGTTGGCGTACAGTTGGTTTCCAAATGGCGAGGGGTGTAGCCCCTTGAAATCCTCCGCCCACGTGAACTCTCCCGCCCCGATCCGGTCGGTCACCTCCAGCGCCAGATCCAGCGAGGGGTTCCCGTACGCCACCGCCACTTTCTCATGCTGCTGGATCACCTCCGGCACCCGGCCCTGGCGATAATCCTCCATATGCTCGGGCATCACAAAGTGCATCTGCACGATGTCCGTCTTCGGGTTCACGCTGCGTGCGTGCCGCACGACCCCCTCCATCCCGCGCAACATCTGCTTGGGCAGCTCCGGATGATTGGACGCGTCATTCACCGCCGCCTCCACAAACAAGAGGTCCACCGGCCCGCGCATGAGCACATCCTGCTCAAAACGGAAGGAATGCGGCACCGACCCCAACGACCCGATCCCCGCACCAATGAAGTCAAACTTCGTCTCCGGAAAGCGCTTCTCCAGATAGCGCATCACCGGCTCCCGCCACCCCGGCGCCGCAGTGATCGAGCCCCCCAGAAAAGCCACCCGCCCCACCTTCTCCTGCTCGAACTTCACCCGCGCGTTGTTCAATCCGTCCCGCAACGTGAAGTATTCGCGCCCCTTGGGAAGCACCTGCGGATCGTAGGAAACCGCCAGCGCCGTCTGCGAAAACGGAAGGCTCGCCGCCACCAGCGCCGACATGCTCAGGCCCAGACCGCACACCGCGCGCGACAGGAACACCCGGGAAAGGAACTTCGGAGATTTCATGGGAGGCCCATCATCCGCCTCTCCCTACCATCTCGAAAGTCTCGGATAGCCCCTCCCCCATCGCATGAAGATGCGAGAGACGCTCCCAAGCGCCTCCCGTACCTTGGGAGGCGATGACCTCCCGCCTCGCCTCCCTGCTGCGCCATCGCTCCATCCTTGCCTCGCTCGGCTGCCTGGTGCTGCCCCTCGCCCTTTCGCTCACGCCCCAGACGGCCTCCGCCGCCGCGGCCCCCGACAAACTCCAGTTCAATCGGGACATCCGCCCCATCCTCTCGGATCTGTGCTTCTCCTGCCACGGTCCGGACAATGACAAACGTAAGGGCGACCTCCGACTCGACCTGCGCGAACCCGCGCTGAAGGGAGGCAAATCCGAGGCCAAAGCCGTCATCCCGGGGAAATCCGCGGAAAGCGAGATCATCAAACGGATTCTCTCCGACGACGACGACGAACACATGCCTCCCAAGAAGGGAGGCAAACACCTCAAGCCCCAGCAGATCGCCCTCCTGCGCCGCTGGATTGACGAGGGGGCCGAATACCAGGGCCACTGGGCCTTCTCCAAAGTCGAGCGCCCCACGCCCCCCGCCACGCATGCCAACGCCGGCGCCTCGCCCCTCGACGCTTTCGTTGCTGAACGCCTCGCCCGCGAGGGACTTCGCTTCGCCCCGGAAGCCGATAAATCCACGCTGCTGCGCCGTATCACGCTGGATCTCACGGGACTCCCGCCGACGCCTGCTGAGACGGATGCCTTCCTGCAGGACACTGCCCCCAACGCATTCGAAAAAGTCGTCGAGCGTCTGCTGGCCTCGCCGCATTTCGGGGAACACATGGCCACGCAGTGGCTCGACTTTGCCCGCTATGCCGACAGCAACGGGTTCCAGAGTGATGGCAGCCGTCAGATGTCCATCTGGCGCGACTGGGTCATCCAAGCCTTCAATCGCAACCAACCCTTCAACCAGTTCACCATCGAACAACTCGCAGGCGACCTCCTGCCCAACCCCACGCAAGAGCAACTCATCGCCACGGGATTCAATCGCAACCATCGCCTCAACGGCGAGGGAGGCCGCATTGAAGCCGAGTGGTTTGTGGAAACCGTAATCGACCGCGTCGAAACCACCGGCAGCACCTGGCTCGCCCTCACCGTCGGCTGCGCACGCTGCCATGACCACAAGTTTGACCCCCTCTCGCAGAAGGAGTTCTACCAGATGTTCGCCTTCTTCAACTCCGTGGAGGAATCCGGCGTGCTCGGCGGCGACCAGTACACCGTCAACACCAAGCCCGTCCTTTCCTTCCCCACCGAGGAGCACAAGGCCAAGAGCGCCGACTTCGCCAAACGCCTCGCCGACGCCCAAAAAGCCCTAAAAGAGGCGGAAATGCAGGATGCCAATGCCCGCAAACGGCTTGAGAAGGATTTCCAAGCTCCCCCTCCCACGTGGAGCGTCCTGCAACCCAGCGATTTGAAATCCGAAAAAGGCTCCCAACTCGCCGCCGATGCCGAGGGCGTCGTGTTCGCCTCCGGTCCCCAGCCCGAGAAGGACTCCTACCTCGTCACCGCGGAACTCCCGCCCGGACAGTACACGGCCATCCGGCTCGAGCTGCTTCCGGACGACCGCCTGCCCTCGAAGGGGCCCGGTCGCCACGCCAACGGCAACCCGATCCTGAGCGAACTCAAGCTCTCCTCGAGCAGCAAATCCGACGGTCAGCAGAAGGACCTTGAGCTGGTCGACGCCTCGGCCTCCTTCAACCAAAAGGGCTACGAGATCGCCAACGCCATCGATGGGAAACTCAACACCGGATGGGCAGTCCATCCCCAGGTGGGCAAGCCCCAGTCCGCAACCTTCCTGCTAAAGGACCCGATCGATCTTCCCTCCGGCGGCTCCTTCACCCTCCGCATCGACCAGCACTACGGGGCCGGCGCCCTGCTCGGGAAATTCCGGCTCTCGGCCACCACCTCCGTCGTGCCTCCACAGGTCCCCAAGGACATCGCCGACATCCTCCAGGTTCCCGCCAAACAGCGCAGTGACGCCCAGACCAAGCGTCTGGCGGAATTCAACAAGACGCGCGACACCCGGACCGCCGCCGCGAAGGCGAAGGTGGAGGAAATCACCAAGGCCAGAGGCGCTTTCGAACGCACCATCCCCTCCACCATGATCATGCAGGAACGCGCCGAACCCCGCGTCGCCAACCTGCTCATCCGTGGCCAGTACGACCGTCCAGGGGAAGCCGTGGAACGCGGTCTCCCCGCCGCCCTGCCTCCGCTCCCCGAGGGAGCCCCCGTCAACCGCCTCGGCTTCGCCCAGTGGATCGTGGCCGAAAACAATCCGCTCACCGCGCGCGTCTGGGTCAACCGTGCATGGGAAAAGTTCTTCGGCTACGGCATCGTCAAGAGCAGCGAGAACTTCGGCTCCCAGTCGGAGTTTCCCAGCCACCCGGAACTCCTCGACTGGCTCGCCTCCGAATTCATGAACCCCACTACCGGGATCACCATCGGCGGCGCTCCCGCTCAAAAATGGGACATGAAGGCGATGCTCAAGCTCATTGCCCTGAGCACCACCTACCGGCAGTCCGCCAAAGCCACCCCTGCTCTTCTCGAAAAAGATCCCGACAACCGCCTTCTCGCTCGCGGCCCGCGCTTCCGTCTCACGGGCGAAACGCTGCGCGACTCCGCCCTGGCCGTCAGCGGACTGCTCTCCTCCAAGATTGGCGGCCCCAGCGTGCGCCCCTACATGCCCAAGGGCGTCTGGGATGAAACCAGCGTCTACGGCGATCTGCTCAATTACAAACCCGGCAAGGACGAGGACCTCTACCGGAGAACCATGTACACGATCTGGAAGCGCACCGCGGCGCCTCCCTCCCAACTCCTCTTCGACGCCCCCAACCGGGAAGTGTGCGCCGTCAAACGTTCCCGCACCAACACCCCCCTCCAGGCTCTGTCCCTCCTCAACGAGGTTACCTTCGTCGAGGCCGCTCGGAAACTCGCCGAACGCATGATCGCCGAGGGCGGCACAGACCCCGCGGCACGCATCGCTTGGGGCTTCAAGGCGGTCACCGCAAGAACTCCCAAACCCGAGGAAGCCGCCGTGCTTCTCAAGGGACTCCAAAAGCAGTTGGCCCGCTTCCAGCAGAACCCCCAAGCCGCCACGGAACTCCTCGCCTTCGGCGATTCCAAACCCGCCCCGGCGCTCGCTCCCGCCGAGATCGCAGCCTATGCCGTGACGGCCAACGTGCTCCTCAACCTCGACGAATTCATCGCCCGCTGACGCTCGGCTGCGCCCCTCGAATCCCCCCCCGCCAATTCCCTCATACCCCTCATTCCCCTTCACGCCATGAACTGCAACGACGCCCTCTTCCGCCATCTCTCTCGCGAGGAGCAAATCCACCTCACCCGTCGCACCTTCCTCGAACGCTCCGCCGCCGGCATCGGACTCGCCGCGCTCGGCTCGCTCGCCTCGCCTCCAACCGCCCACGCCGCCGCCTCCGGCGCTTCCGCCCACGGCGGCCTCCCCGGCTTCCCCAACACCACCCCCAAAGCCAAGCGCGTCATCTACCTCTTCCAAAGCGGCGCCCCCTCCCAAATGGATCTCTTCGATCCCAAACCCCAAATGGAGGAACAACGCGGCAAGGATCTCCCCGAAAGCATCCGCAACGGCCAGCGGCTCACCGGGATGACCGCCGGTCAGAAGAACTTCCCCGTTGCCCCCAGCATCTTCAAGTTCTCCCAGCACGGCCAGAGCGGCATGTGGTTCACCGACGCCATGCCGCACATGTCCAAGATCGCCGACGAGTTCTGCATGATCCGCTCCATGCACACCGAGGCCATCAACCATGACCCCGCCATCACCTTCTTCCAAACCGGCTCCCAACTCGCAGGCCGCCCCAGCATCGGCTCTTGGGTCAGCTACGGCATCGGAAGCGAAAACCGCGACCTTCCCGCATACGTCGTCCTCACCTCCTTCGGCAGCGGGCGCAAGTCCGACCAACCCCTCTACGACCGCCTCTGGAGCGCCGGCTTTCTCCCCTCCAAACATCAGGGGGTCAAATTCCGCAACAGCGGCGACCCCGTGCTCTACCTCTCCAACCCGCCCGGGATGGACACCGAAACCCGCCGGGACACCCTCGACCAGCTCTCCGCCCTCAACCAGACGCAGTTCAAGGCCCTCGGCGATCCCGAGATCCAAACCCGCATTGCGCAGTACGAGATGGCCTTCCGCATGCAGTCCAGCGTGCCCGACCTCGCGGATCTCTCCAAGGAACCCCAGAGCGTCCTCGACCTCTACGGACCCGATGTGAAGCGCCCGGGGAGCTACGCCGCCAACTGCCTGCTCGCCCGCCGACTCGCCGAAAGGGATGTGCGCTTCATCCAGCTCTTCCACATGGGCTGGGATCACCACGGCGGGCTCCCCCCCGCGACCCGCCTCCAGTGCCAGGACACCGACCAGGCCACCGCCGCCCTCATCCTCGACCTCAAACAACGCGGGCTCCTCGACGACACCCTCATTGTCTGGGGCGGCGAGTTCGGGCGCACCATCTACTCCCAGGGCGCTCTCACCGCCGAAAACTACGGTCGCGACCATCACCCCCGCTGCTTCACCACCCTCCTCGCCGGCGCCGGACTCAAAAAGGGCGTCACCTACGGAGCCACCGACGACTTCTGCTACAACATCACGGAGAACCCGGTCCACGTGCACGACCTCAACGCCACGATCCTGCACCTGCTGGGAATCAAGCACGAGCGCCTGACCTTCCGCTTCCAGGGCCGTGACTTCCGGCTCACCGATGTCGAGGGGAACGTCGTCCACGACCTCCTCGCGTAACGCCCCCCCCCGCCCGCCGCGCTGGCAGAGGGGCTCCTGCGCGGCGGATTGGGTGCACGCGTCCTTTTTTTCAGAAAGACGCCCCGCCCCTGCTAAAGTTGGGCGGTCCCATGGTATCATCGCGTGCCATGAGCGACGATCCCCTGCAGGAGGTTCTCCAACGCTTCGTTCACCACCAACCGAGGATCAAGGGGTTCATTCTCGCACTCCTCCCTGATTTTCCCGCGGCGGAGGATGTGCTCCAGGAGACGTTCCTCGTCGTGCAGCGCAAGGCGGCCGAGTTCGAACCGGGCAGTAATTTTCTGGCATGGGTCTTCCAGATCGCTCGCTTCCAGGTGATGAAAGCGCAGCAGACCCATCACCGCCACACCGAGCGTTTTTCCGAAGCAGTGCTCGATTCGCTGGCCGCATCCGCTCCCACGGAACCGTGGGATGACCGCCGCCTCGCGCTCCTGCCCGGCTGCGTCGAAAAACTCGGCCCGCAGGCGCGACGCATCCTCGACCTGTTCTACCAACAGGAACACAAGCCCCAGGAAATCGCACGGCACATCGGCTGGGCCGCTGCAGCCGTCAGCGTCGCCCTGAGCCGCTCGCGCCGGGCGCTCCGGGAATGCATCGAGCACCGCCTCGCACAGAATCCCCATTGCCCATGAAAGACGACCATCTCGATCACCTCATCGGCGCCCATCTCGACGGCTCCATCACCCGCGAGCAACACGGGGAACTCGAACAGCGCCTGCTTCATTCCGCCAGCGACCGGGCCCGCTTCTGGCAGGAGGCGCAGACCCACGCGATGCTGCACGCCCATTCCCAAGCCGCCGCGCCCATCCCGCTCGCCCCCCAGCCGCCCCCCCCACAGGGCCGCAGCCTCTTCAGGATGGGGCAATGGCGCCCCCTCACCGCCGCCGCCGCCGGACTGCTGATCGGACTCTTCAGCGCCTCCCTCGTCTTCGGCGTGGTCGTCCCCTCCCTACGCACCCGCGTCGAACTGCTCCACGAGGACTTCGAATCCGGCGCCAAGCCGGCCGTCAACGGTCAGATCCCCCTCGCTCCGGGTGCTTGGAGCGGCGACCTCACCGAGCTTTCCGAGGCCCGAGGCGGAATCACACCCGTAGACGGCCGCCACATGCTCCGCTTCCTCAGGGCGGACTCCGAGGGACAGACGCTGCCCAACAGCTTCAGCAGCGACTGCTTTCGCCTCATCGACCTGCGCTCCTACCAAAAGGAGATCGCCTCGGGAAAAGCCATGGTCCGCCTTTCGGCCCTCTTCAATGGCGATCCCGAGCCCGCAGACGGCCCCTTTGCCTGCGTGCTCAAACTCTACGCGCTCGACTCCGCGCTCGTGGAGGAACGCCAGGCGGGCACCTTCACCCGCAGCATCCGCGAACGCATGCTCGCCAACTCCAGCACCACCCGGGTCCGACTGGATTCCATCCCCCAATCCTGGCAGCGGGCCGACAACGAATTGCGCCTCCCGGCGGGCACCACCTACCTCGTCGTCCAAATCGGCGTGACCAACGAAAGCAAACAGCCTCACGCCCGAAGAGACTCCTTCGGAGCCCACTACGTGGACCGCGTCCAGGTGGTGCTCGCGCAAATCCCCGAGATCACCCTGCCATGAAACGGACTCCCCCCAGCTCCCGCCGGCTCCCGCGCCTCGTGCGCTTCACGCTCCTCGCACTCGCAAGCCTCTCCCTTTTTGACAACCCAACGCACGCCGCCGACGCGCCGCAGTTCGAACAGGAAATCCTGCCCATCCTCTACCACCACTGCTTCAGCTGCCACAGTGAGAAACAGGCCAAGCCCAAGGGAGGGCTTCGCCTCGACTCCCTCCGAGGCATCCGCAAAGGCCAGGTGCTCGAGCCCGGCAAACCGGACGAAAGCGAGCTGCTCTCCCGAACCCTGCTGCCCACCGACCACGAGGACGTGATGCCTCCCCTCAAGGGCGGCGCACAACCCCTCTCCGAAACCGAACGCCAACTCCTGCGCCGCTGGATCGCCGCCGGTGCCGATTTCGGCACGTGGACCCGTTTCGACCATCGGGGCACCGCCTTCCAGCCCCAGTCGCCCATCCCCTCCCCCCGGGACCTCACCGCGCGCATCGATGCGCTCGTCGAAGCCCATCACACGCAAAACGGCTCGACGCTCCTGCCTCCCGCGAACGACGAAACCTTTCTGCGGCGCGTCTTCCTAGACGTGATCGGGCGGATTCCCACGTTGGAGGAGAGCACCCGTTTCCTCGAAGACCGCTCCCCCGAAAAACGCGCGAAACTGATCGACGCGCTTCTCGCGAGTCCTGGATTCGAGAGCCACTTCTTCAACTGGAAAGCGGACCAGTTGCGCGTCTACCGCATCGACGGCCTGCCGGGCTGGCTCTACGGCGATTGGCTGAAGGAAACCATCCGCTCCAAACAACCCTACGATGTCACGGTCCGCCAGTTGGTGACCGCTCAGGGGTATCTGTGGGACAACGGCGCCGTGGGCTTCTTCCTGCGGGATCTGGGCATGCCGCTGGATCACATGTCGAATCTGAGCCGGCTTTTCCTCGGAACCCGGATGGAGTGCGCGCAGTGTCACGACCATCCGCTGCAACCGGTGACGCAGAAGGATTTTTACCAAATGGCGGCCTTCACCTTCGGGGTGAGCAATCTGGCAAGCACCAGCGGCTACTCGACGTCCTACATCCCGCAGTGGCCGGAATTGACAAGGAAGCTGGACGCCATGCACGCCGACTCGGGCCTGCGCCAGAGCGTGAGCAAGACCGTTTCCTTTCTCAAACGGCTCACGACCGACACCGGCAAACCGCTGCGGTTTCCAGAGACGTACGGGTACGATCCTTCCCTACGCCAAATGCCGGTCACGCCCGAGACGCTCTTTGGCGATCCGATTGGAAAATTCAGTGGCAGTCCGCGGGAGGCCTTCGCGCAATGGCTCACCTCCCCCCGCAACCCGCGCTTTGCCAAGGCCATCGCCAACCGCCTCTGGAAATTCGTGATGGGACGGGGCCTGATCGAACCGGTGGACAGCCTCTCCGAGCTTCCGGAACCGCACCACCAACCGCTGATCCAAGCGATCACCGACGCGATGATCGGCCTCCGCTTCGACGAGCGTGCCTTCCTCAGCGCCCTGCTGAACACCCGCCTCTACCAAAGCGAATCCCTCCGCGAAACCCCACCTCCCGGGCTCCCCTGCGACCTGCGCGGCCCCCTGCTGCGGCGTCTTTCCGCCGAACAGATCTGGGACTCCTGCCTCACCTTCCTCGTGCCCGACCTCGATCTGCGCACCGCCCGTCGCCAGACCGAGGGTGCCTATCTGGATCCCCACCGCCTTCGCCAGCTCGTCTCCATGAGCGCTGACGAACTCCTCGCCCGAGCCAGGGACGAACAGGCCTACGCCGAGCGCCATCGCCAATCCCAACTCCGGCGCCTCGAGCAAAAACAGGAACTCGATGCAGCCCAGGCAAGCGGCGACTCCGCAAAGATCAACGCCCTCAAGAGCGCGCACGCCAGGGAAAACGCCGCTTCCGTCGATCCCCTCACCCAAACCCTCTCCATGGGCCCCGTCCAGCAGGCTCCGGAAACGGACCCTCGCTGGAGGCAACTCCCCCCAAGCCTCGTCCGCGCCTCGGAAATTCCCGTCCCGCTTCCCGCCGACCATTTCCTGCGGCAGTTCGGAAAATCAGACCGGCGCGAGATCGACGCCTTCAATCGCGATCCGAACACCACCCATGCCCTCGCCTTGATGAACGGCGACCTCACGGAGCGCATCCTTCTCCAATGCAGGCCACTCGAATCCAAGCCGCCCGCAGTGCCTCCCCGCAGCGAGGACCTCGTGCAGCGCATCTACCGCGCCGTGCTCGTCCGCTCCGCGACCCCCGAGGAACTCCAGATTTTGAGCCAGTTCTCTGCGGGAATTGCCCCTTCCACCGAGGATCTCCTCTGGGCGCTCCTCAACTCCCCGGAATTCCTCTTCCAGCGTTAGCCCCCCTTCCCCCATGAAAAACCTCCCCTCCGAACTCACTCGCCGCCGTTTTCTGGAGCGCTTCGCCAGCGCCTGCCTCGGCGTGCGAATCGCCGCACCCCACACCCCGCTTGGCGCAAACTCACCCCTCGGCGGAAAAGCCAAAAGCGTCATCTGCTTGTACATGCGCGGCGGGATTTCCCACATCGACACCTTCGATCCCAAACCCGGAAAGCCCGAAATGGCCGGCGTGCAGGCCATTCCCACCTCCGCCGATGGAGTCCAAATCTCGGAGTGGTTCCCCCTGCTGGCCAAACAGATGCACCACATCACCCTGGTCCGCTCCATGACCTCCCTGCTCGGCATCCATGAAATGGGGGCCTACACCGCCCACACCAGCTACCTCATGACCCCCACCATCCGCCACCCCAGCCTCTCCTCCTGGGCGGTCCATCGCACCGGGTCCCAAAACTCCATCCTCCCAGGCAATATCCTCATCAACGGCAGCCCCCAGCATCCCGGCTGCGGCTACCTCCCCTCCCACCTCGCCCCCCTCCCCATCGGCGATCCCAACGCCGGACTCCAAAACGCGACCATTCCCAAAACCACCTCCCCCCAGGCCTTCGAACGCCGAAGCGCCCTCGCCCAGGCCCTCGGAACCCCCTTCGTCCAAGGCACCCTCAACCCCGACCCCTCCGCCTATCAAGCCCTTCACCGCGAGGCCTCTGCACTCGTCAAAAGCAAAGACCTCCAAGTCTTCGATCTCCACCTCGAAAAGGACGCCACCCGCGACGCCTACGGACGACACGCCTTCGGCCAAGGCTGCCTGCTCGCCCGGCGCCTCGTGGAGTCCGGGGTGCGTTTCATCGAAGTCGAAGACGAACACAACTGGGACACCCACAACGATCAGGTCGCCTCCATGCGGAAAATGACGCCCCAGACCGACCAGGCCATGGCCGCCCTTCTCGCCGATCTCGCCCAACGGGGCCTCCTCTCCTCCACCCTCGTCATGATGATCACCGAGTTTGGACGCACTCCCAAAATCAACGAGGCCACCGCAGGCCGAGGACATCACCCCGGCGTCTTCACCTGGTGGCTCGGGGGAGGCGGCATCAAGGCGGGTACCGCGTACGGCCAGTCCGATCCCACCGCCGAACGCGTCGCGGACAAACCGGTCACCATGGCTGATTTCAACGCCACCGTGGCCCTGGCCATGGGGCTGGACCTGCACCAAATCGAGACCTCGCCCTCCGGACGCCCCTTCACCATCGCGGACAAGGGCAAACCGGTGCAGGAACTCTTCGCCTGAGCACCGGGCAAGGAGGGAATCCTTTCCCTTCCTAAAAAAAAGGGAGGGAGCTTTCAAAGCCTGACAGGCGTTCCCGGATTGGGAGAATCGAACGCCTGCTCCCG
>JBEBAG010000163.1:0-2647 GCA_041159065.1 Verrucomicrobiota bacterium
CAGCCAATCTCAAGCTACTTGAGGTGGCGACCCTAACGGGATTCGAACCCGTGTTACTCCCGTGAAAGGGGAGTGTCCTAGGCCACTGGACGATAGGGTCTCAGAAGGGACGGAAAGAATAATGAATCCGCGTCAGCCGGCAAGGCTTTTCACAAAAAAAATCAACGAATGTAATCCAGAAGCGAGAGCCTCAAAATCTGTGCTCCAGCCTGCATCGCGGCCTGATACGCCGTCTGATTCTTGGAGAGATTCACCATCGTCTGCGCAAGGTCGACGTCCGTCTCCCGGCTGATCAAACCCGTGATGTCTGTGAACCGCTGCTCCGCCGCACTGCGAATGGATTCAAAACGGCCGCGCAGCGATGCGTTCTCCGCCACAGCGTTCACGATCGCGTTTTCAGAAGTCTTCAAATTCGCCTTGGCGGTCGAGAGACTCGGGGCTCCTGCCCGTCCCTCCATCGCATCGCGCGCGCTCTGCAGGTTGTTGATAAACGTGGAAATCGCCACGTTGTTCGAGCCCGTGCTGTACGGTGAAATCGTCAGAGAATCCGTGACCTGAATGGAGAGCCCATTCGCCCCCACTGCAACGCTCGATGCAGCGGCGATGCTTGTCGGGTGCTCCGAGGTGTCCGGCGGATTGACCACGGCGGAGAAGGGTGCGGAGGTGATGTTGATACCGTTAAAAACATACTGGCCGTTGAACTGAGAGTTCGCGGCGTCCATCGCCTGCATCAACAGCTGATTCATTTCCACCGCGTAAGACGATTTGTCGGAAGCCGAGGCCGTCGGACTCGAGGCAAGCGTGATCAACTCGCCCGCGCGGTCCGAAATATCATTCAGCCGCGTCAAACCGGTGCCCACCGTCTCGGCAATGCTCGTCGCCGCATCCATGTTGCGCGCATACTGCTGGGTAGTCGACATTTCAGAGCGGAGCATCATCACCCGACTCGCCGCCTGCGGATCCTCACTCGCCAGACTGATCCGCTGCCCAGTCGCCAACTGCTGATTGAGCTGATTTTGCCTGCCTCGCAGCACATCGAGGCGGTCCACAAGATCGTTAGCAAGGGAGATGTTAGGAACGCGCATAAATTACAAAGTTCAGCGAACCATCGAGTTGATGACCGACTCCAGCATCGCGTCGATCACCGAAATCACGCGGGCATTTGCCTGATACGCACGCTGGTACTGCATCAAATTCGTCGTTTCCTCATCCAAGGAAACTCCGCTCACGGAATCTCTCTGAGCGCGCAAGGCGGAATCGACCACCTTCGACTCACTCGCTCGTCCGGCCACCGTCTGCAGACTCTGAGCCAAAGAAGCCACCGAGGTACGCAAATAGTCCCCCATTTTCCCCGAAAATTGGTCCCCAGAGCCGGTCGCGTACAGCCTGTTCCGAAGAGCAAAAATGCTCTTGATGAAGCCATTATCTCCCGCGTTGGAGTTGGTGTTTCCCGAGAGGGGATCCGCCCCGGCACTTCCGACATTGGGATCTGAAGTACTCCCCGTGGCGAGATTAGCAGCCGTCAAGGCGGTATTCACCTGCAGCAACCCAGAGGAGGGAGTCGATGCAAAAAATTCCTTCGCGGTACCGACGAGAGCAGGCTGATAGACCGCATTCACCGAGGTGGCGATCTGCTTGGAAATCTTTTCGATGTTGGAGCGGATCGTCGAAACCGCTCCCGTCAGCGCGGCATAGCGACCGTACGCCGCGCCGCCAGTCAAACTCGTGGTGACATCCAGCGATCCCACCATGAACTTCCCGGCAGTGTATCCCGGTGCCGAAGTCAGCGGATAAGCCCCATTCGCCTGGGGGGAAGCCGTCGTGTAGGAGAGAGGATTCGTTCCCTTCGGGAGGAGCCCGTAGGTGACGAGTAACTGTCCTCCAATCGAGATATCCACCTGACTTGGAGAATCCACCGGGATGGTCATGTCAAACTTAACCAAACCCGCCAGATCCTCCAACGCCTTCTGCCGCTTATCGATCAAGTCCGGAGCAGAGCCATTATTGATCGCCGCAGAGTTTCGGATCTCGGAGTTTAACTCCGCGATGTGGGCGAGCAACGCATTGGCCTTGTCCATGTCGGCCTTCAGCTGCAACTCCAAGTCTCCCTGCAACGCCACCAGGCGGTCATTCGCATTGTTGATCCGATCGGCGAGAATGTTAGCCGAGTCGATGGCTGCCTGCCGCGTGGGGGTATCCGCAGGAGATGCCGTCAAACTTCCCATGCGGTTAAAAAAATCATCCAGCGCCCCAGAGATGCCGGATGTAGAGGAATTGGCATCGGTCAGCGCGGTGGGGTTGGAAGCCGTGTCGATCTTGTCTCCCAAAGCCAGTTCTGCCGTCGAAAGCGCATCCTGTTGAGCGGCATATGACGCCGCATCAGATGCCTGCCGGACGACTTGGCGGTCCAAAAGGGCGTCCCGCATCTGGTCAACTGAGATCACCTCTACCCCGGTCCCCTCCGGACCAACCGCCGTGTCCACGTGATAACGCTCCCCGAGGATCACCCTCTGACGGGCGTAATCCGGATTATTGACATTCGAGATGTTGCGCCCCGTCACACCGATCGCGGCCTGCTGCGCCTGAAGCGCCTTGGCTGCCAATGTTAGGTTTCCAAAAAGTCCGGGCATAATGGATTCTTCCTCTA
>JBEBAG010000164.1:0-4506 GCA_041159065.1 Verrucomicrobiota bacterium
ACCGCCCCGCTCAAATCCGACACCTCCCGGCTGGCCTCAATAAAACCCGACGCCTCCACCCGGCTTCCCACCCTCAGTCCCGCGGGAAACTCCCCCGCCCAGTGCACCCGCACCGCACATCCTCCGGACTGCACCACCACAAAAGGCTTCGGCAGCGAAGCCGCACTCACATAAGTCGCCTCCCCCTCGATCCGCCGCCGGTGCAGCGGGCGCCCCCCGGGCACGTACGAATCCAGCCGCTCCAAGGGAACCTTCTCCACCTCAAAAGGATCGGCGCCCGGCTGCTTCCGGAAAACCACGTCCTCCGCCCGCATCGGCATCAGGCGCAGGTGCCCGAACTCCCCACGCCAGTTGGCCAGCACGACCGCCGCGCCCGTCACTTCCACCTCCGCATCCAGCAGGCGTCCGGGTGCGTACTCGGGCCTCTCCGGAAGCCACACGTAAAAGTGACCCACCCCCGTTTCCACCTTCGCCTGGACCTGGGCCGAAACGGAACGATGCAGCCTCACGTCCTGCACCACCCCGGAAAGGCGCACCCGCCTCGCCCGAAGCCCCCCGGTGAAAACCTCCCGCCACTCCGGATCCAACGGAGGCCCCAACGCCTTCCTCCCAAGCACCCGCACCGTGCGCGGCACCAGCATCGGAGCAAAACCTCCCTCCGACACGTCCCCCTCCACCTCCACCTCCATCCCGGGCTCGACCTTCGCAAATTCCTCCTCCCCTCGCCACACCCCCCGCTCCCTTGCCCGGAAAACCGGCACCCACAGCGCGCCCGACCCTTCCTCCATGTAAAAATAAGCGCTCCTCACCCGCCAGTCGTCCGGCGAGCAAATCCCATCCCCCACCGTGCTCACCACGCCCCGCACCCGCACCCTTCTCGGCTCCCGAACGTCCTCCTGCCGTAACCGGGACAAGGACTGCAACGTCTCCTCCCGCACCGGCTCCTCCGCAATCGCCTCCCCGGGGCCAGCACCCAATCCCCCCACCCCCCCCAACCCAAGACTCGCCCATACCCAAAGCCAACGCATCCCCTCCGCGCACGGCAAACCGGCACACACACTTCGGAAAGGCTGGGGGGCCATAGGGGGAATGCCAGTTCTCCCCTGCGCCGCCTTGGAATCAAGCCCCCTTTTCCCCCCGCCCCTCCCAAACACAGCGCGGGCTCCAGAGCACTCTGGCTCCGGAGCCCGCACCTTCTCGCCAACCGCTCCCGGCCGGCATGAACCTCGCAGACGCTACTGGTTCGCTTCCGTCACCGCCGGAAATTCATCCGTGCGGAACGGACTCGCCGGAAGCCCCGCTCCATTCACCAAATTCGGCTCCGCATCGTCCCGCCACGCGAAACGCACCGCCACCGGCTTGGCCACCTCCGCGCTGCCCACCACCAGCGCATCCCCCTCAATTTTTGCCTCCGCAGCCACAAAGTTCCGGTCCTCGCCCGCGATTGTGAAATGCGTCAAAGCCGCTCCGTTGCTCGATTTCAGCCCCGCCGCGTGATCGAACTGGATGCGGATCTTTCCGCCCTCCACCTTCGCACCCCGGTACAAGGGTCCCGAGAACACCAGGTCCTTCTGCCCGTAGTCGTGGTGCAACGCCCACAGCGACAGACGGCGCCCCACCTCCTGCTTGTTCTTCGGATGGATGTCTTTGACGTCCCCGATGTCCGTGGTCACCGCCATGCCGGTTTTGGGCACATTGCGCAACGTGCGCAGTTGCGCCTCCCAAAGCTCCGCACAGGGGGTCGGATCCCCCTTGCCACGACCGTAGGAGTAGGGCGCTAACTGGACGAAATAGAACGGGAAGTCCCCTTGGGCAAAATCCTTGCGCCAGTTGCCAATCATATTGGGAAACACCGTCCGATACTGGAAGGCCCGGCCCACATTGGATTCCCCCTGGTACCAAATCGCCCCCCGAATCGGCAGATTCACAATCGGAGCAATCATCCCGTTGTAGAGATTGGCCGGAAAATTCGGCCCGCTGCTCACCCGGGTCACCAACCGCGGAGCCGCAGGAGCCGGAGGCACCGGCATGCCCTCCGCCTTCGCTTTCGCCGCGGCGTCCTTCCAAGCCGCCTGCGCCTTCTCATAGGAGGCCTTCGCCTTCTCGAAATTCGCCTTCGCAGCCTCCTCGTTGAAATCCGCGTCCTGTTTCGCGTACCGATCCAGCATCGGCTTCAAAAGGGGCTCCGCCTCGAGCGCCGCCCGGCTCGTCCAGGCCTCCGCCACCGTTCCCCCCCAGTTCGGCGCCACCAGCCCCACCGGAACCTGCTTCAGCTTGTGGTGCAGCTCGCGTCCGAAAAAATACCCGACCGCCGTGAAGTTGGGGACCGTCTGAGGCGAACAGACTACCCAAGCCCCCTCCACGTCGTCCTTCGGCGTGGCGGAAATGGTGTTCTTGATATCGAAATGCCGGATTTTGGGAAAGTTCGCTTCGGCAATATCCTTCTCGGGCTGAAGGGACTGCTGCACTTTCCACTCCATATTGGATTGCCCGGAGCACACCCAGACCTCGCCCACCAAAACGTCCTGAATCGTCAGGCTGTTCTTGCCCTGCACTCGAATCTGATGCGGCCCTTCTCCCGAAGGCAACGCCACCTGCAGTTTCCACTTCCCATCGGATCCCGCGGTCGTCTCCGCCTTCTGGGAACCAAATTCCACCGCGACCTTTTCGCCCGCATCCGCCCATCCCCAGAGGACCGCCGGCTTGCCCGCCTGCACGACCATGTGGTCGCTCAAAATCGCTGGAAGCCGCACCTCGGCCTTCGCCGAATGCAAAGCAGAAATACACAGAACGAGAGGAAGATACCGTGGAATCGAGGTCATGGGAGTCTGGGTTGGTTTGCGCGTTTCCCCCCTCCAAGTCCCGCGTGCCCCAAGGCACACTCCCAAGTCGGCCGCTCGCGCAGTCCAACTCGAATTTCGGGGATCAAAGGGGGAAACCGACCCCGAGAGCCTTGCAAAAAACCGCTCCTGGGCAATGGGAATCCGCTCCGCCTCCCCGACCTCCCCCGGCCACTCCGCGGCGCCTCGGCAAAAAACTTGTCCCCGTTTTGCCCCCGCACCGGACAACTCCACAAACCCTCCCCCTCCAGCACCCCATGCACGCGCCAACCCGCCCCCGCGCAACCCGGGGAGATGCCTTTCTCACGGCACTTCTCGCCAGTCTGGGCACCCTTTCCTGCTCCGGGACCGCCTCCGCCGCCCCCAAGGGCGAACTGCCTCCCGATTTCTTCGAACGCAACGTCCAGCCCATCCTCGAGTCCCAGTGCTACGAGTGCCATTCCCACGCCAAATCCACCTTCAAAGGAGGCCTCAGCTTGGACTCCAAGAGCGGATGGGAAAAGGGCGGCGATACCGGACCCGCCATCGTTCCGGGCAACCCCGCCAAGAGCCCGCTCATCGAGGCCATACTGCGCAAGGGGGACGCCCCCATGCCCCCCCAACACCCCCTCTCCAAGGAACAGGTCGCCATCCTTTCCCAATGGGTCGAGGGCGGCGCCCCAGACCCCCGCGCCCTCTCGCCCGCAGGCTCCTCCAAACGCGCCCTCACGGACTGGTGGTCCCTCAAGCCCCTCACGCGCCCCCCCCTCCCGGAAGGAACCCCAAACGGAGCCCACCCCGTGGACGCCTTTCTCCAACGCGCCCTCGCCAACCACTCCCTCCAACCCGCCCCCGAGGCCGACCGCCGAACCCTGATCCGCCGCTTGAGCATCGACCTGCACGGATTGCCCCCCACCTTCGAGGAGGTGGAGGCCTTCGCCGCGGATCCCGATCCCCGCGCCTACGACAAACTGGTCGAGCGCCTCCTGCAATCCCCCCGCTACGGCGAACGCTGGGGCCGGCACTGGCTCGATGTCGTCCGCTACGGAGATTCGGACGGCAACGAGCACGACAAGTTCCGCTCCCACTCCTGGCGCTACCGCGACTACGTCATCGGCGCCTTCAACCGAGACATCCCCTACGCCCAGTTCATTCGCGAACAACTCGCCGCCGACGCCATCGCCCCGGACCGCTCCGATCTCACCGCCGCCCTCGGCTTTCTCTCCGCGGGCCCCGACGTCCTCGGAGGGGACGCCGTGCTCCTGCGGGACGAATACGTCACCCAGACGATGTCGGCCTTCGCCAGTTCCACCGTCCACTGCGCCCGTTGCCACAACCACAAATTCGACCCCATTTCGCAGGAGGACTACTACGCCCTCGCCTCCGTCTTTGCCGGAGTCCAGCGACGCGAAGTCGAAATCGACGCCGATCCCGCCATCCGCAAAGAACGCGCCCGCTGGAACCGAATCAAAATTGCCTGCTCCAAAAAGAACCCGACCAAGCTCCTCACCGACGAAAATAAACGCTTCGTCCGCGAGTGGGAACAAAAGGCCCGGTCCCAATCCCCCACGTGGACGCCCCTCGCCCCAGTCTCCATTTCCACACAGTCCGGCGTGTCCGCCCACATCCTCCCAGACACCACGCTTCTCGTGGGAACCCATGCCGCGGACAAGGACACCTACACCGT
>JBEBAG010000165.1:0-7976 GCA_041159065.1 Verrucomicrobiota bacterium
AGATTGATCCGATTGGTTTTGGATTGGAGAACTTTGACGCAGGGGGGCGTTGGCGGACGGAAGACTCCTATTGGAAGCGGGGAGTGCCCGGGCTTCGGGAGAAGCGGTGGACGATCGATCCTGCGGGGGCTTTCCACAAAGGGCCGGCTTTCAAGGATTACTTTGAGCTGCGTGACTTGATCGCGCGCCAACCCGAGCGGTTTGCTCGGGGATTTACGGAGGCGTTGATTGAGTACGCGTTGGGGCGGCCGTACGGCTTCAGTGATGAGCCGCTTGCGGAGTGGATGATGGAGGTTGGGAGGCAGAATGGGTTCAGCATTGGGGCGATGCTTCAAGCGATGGTCGCCTCGGAGCATTTCAGAATGAAGTGATCCCGTGGGGACGGGTTTGGCAGGCGGGGAGTTGGACGTTTAAGGCGTAAGCGTGGCTGGAACCAAGTGTTCGATGTAGCCGATCATCATTTCGTCGTGGGTTTGTTCGCCCCATCGGACGGTTTGCGCGGGGTTGGGGTTGGCGGGGTTGGCGCTGCTGTTGTCGAACGTGGCGGTGGCTTTGAGGGTGCTTCCCGCAGGGATGAGCCGCGGCTGGAGATAGGAGTACTGGAGTTGCCAAAGGAAATGGTAGCGGGGGATCTCCAGGAGCGTTTCGGGTTTACCTCCCGGGGGGATGACCTCGTACTTGAACGCCTTGCCCCGCACGTGCATGTGCGCCATGTAGCCGGTGATTTCGAGGCTTCGGGGCAGCACGCGCTGGGCGGTTTCCACGTGGTCCGGGGCACCCGGGGGGATCTGCAGCCGCAGGTTGGCGAGGGAGGTGACTTTGACCTCCTGCCTTGGCGGGCTTTTGGAGAAATGGAGGGCGATCCGGATGCGGTCCTGCATGGCGGTTCCGTTGGGGGTGTAATGAATCTGGAGAGCCAGTTTTGATGCGGCGGGGAGGCGTTTGGCGCAGCCCTCAGGAAAGCGGCGGGCGCTGTTTCCCGGAACGTAGGCGGCCCAGAATCCTTCGACGGCGTTAAGGCGAGGCGTCTTTGCTCCAGGCTCTTGCACGCTGACGATGACGTGGTGCACCACGGCGGGCGCGCTGGGGAGGATTTCGTAGGCCTGCACCCAGCGGTCCTCTGGAAAGTGGGTTTCGAGGAGGGCGTACTGGTAGGGCATGGTCCCCTCGGCCTTCACGTGCACGGGGGCGGGCATTTCCAGGACGGCGTCTGGCTCCCCGAGGGTCCACTCCTTGGCGAAGCGGGGGGGAAGCGGGGCATGAGCGGGGTCTCCCTGCGGGCGATCGGAGGCGAGCCAGGCGAGCAAATCGGCCTTGTCCTGTTCGCCGAGCGACGTGTCGTTGGCCCAGACGTGCCGCGGCGCTTTTGCCGCGAACCAGGGGGGCATGGCGCCGCGCTCGACCTGCTTGCGGATCATTGCAGCGTGCTCGAGCACGTCGGGGAGGGACTCGAGGGAAAAGGGGCCGAGTCCCTGTTCCCGGTGACAAGGGACGCAGTGGTTTTGGAGGATTCGCTGGATGTCCTTGTGGTAGGTGAGCTGGGAGGGGGGAGGGGGGGTGGCGTGGGGGAGGGAGAGGGCGCAACCGGGGGCGCTGGTGGCTTCAATGGCGGGGCGTTTTCCCTCTGAGAGGGCGCGAAGCGCCTCGCGAAGAAAGTGGTGTTCCGGCTCGGGTTTGGTGTGGTCGAGGCCGTACTGATCGTGAATGGCGCCCCGGTAAACGAGGGTCAGGGTGCGGTCGAGGAGGAAGGTCTCCGTGGAGGTGGAGGCGCGGAGTGCTGGGAGGAAAGCCTGGCGGGCATCCCGGACCACGGCGGACTGGAGTCCGTATTTTTGGAGGAAAGTGCGTTCGGATTCTGGATTGGGGTGGGGGGAGACGTTGAGGAGCAGCGGAAGGATGCCTTGCGCGGCGCATTGCTTCTCCATTCGGGCGAGTTCGGGGCCGAGTTTGTGACTGAGGGGGCAGGTGGGTTGGAACAGGGCGATGAGCAGGGCCTTGCCTTGTGCGAGGGTGTGCAAGGGGACTTGGATTCCTGCGGAGGTTTCCAGGGAGAGGTCCTCCACCCGCCGGCCGACGCCGAGTTCGTGTGGGGGAAGGAGGAGGGACTGGGTGGGTAGAAGGGGCTCGGAAGCGTGCGCGAAGGAAAGGGCGAGCCCGGGCGCGGCGAGGAGTTTCCAGAGTGGGCGTAAGCGAGGGGACATGGCAGCCTCCATCGAGGTTGCACGTTGTGTGCCACGGGGAGAGGAGTTGGTCCGGGTGAGGGTAAAATAGGGTGGAACCCCGCGTGAGGGATGCCTAGAGAAAAGGGGTTCCCCTATGAAAAAAAACGCAATGGTTCTCCTTGGGTTCGGTGCGGTCGGTCTCTCCTTTGCTTCCCTTCAGGCGGAGGAGGGCAAGGGGAAGATGCTGGATTCGTTCAACACGATTGATCTGAAAACGGTGAAGCTGAGCGAGGTGAAGGCGAAGGTGGTTTCCACGCCGGATCCGGCGCACAAACGGGTGGTGGAGGTGACGTGCGACTACGCGAAGGCGGGGGGCTATTATCACCTCGATAAACTGGTTCCGGAGGGGCTTTTGGACGCGCGCAAGTATTCGGGGTTTCGTTTTTGGGCGAAGAGCGACACGGCGACCAAGTTTCAGTTTGGGATGTGGGGAGCGCCCGATAAGGAGGGGAAATACTGTGATTATCGGGTGGTGGACATCCAGGCGGGGCCGGAGTGGAAGCAGTTCACGTTTCCGTTCACGGACTTCAAATTTTTTGGGGCGAAGATTTTCCGGGATGGAAAGCAGATTGTTTTTCCTCCCGCTCCTTTTGAGGAGAGTGTGCTCCCTCGGGTTCAGAGGGTGGGATTTGCCTTTCACGTGGAAAACCGCGGGAACTCGGTGGTGAGCAACGTGCTGCTGGACGGGTTGGAGTTGGTGGGAAAGTAGGGGGTGCGGTGGGATGAAGCGCGCCTTGCCCGAGGGGACTGTCGGGGAGGGGGAGGCGCTGGATGATGCGGCGGCGTTGCGTTTCCCCAGGGGGCAGCGTTTGGAGTACGTGCAGCGGAGGGATGGGGAGCGATGTGTGTGGTGCGGGCGTGGTCTGCCGGTGGGGCATGCGGAGGCGTCGCTGGAGCATCTGATTCCGCGGGTGAAGGGGGGGCCAGCCTGGCCGGAGAATGAGGTGGTGGCGTGTCGGGGCTGCAATCATGCCCGGGGCCATGTGTCGCCGGTGGACTGGATTTTGAGGTGCCGGGGTGAGGGGCGGGTGCCTGCGCAGCAGTTGATCCGGGAACGTTTGGGGCGGCTTGCGGAGGCGATTGTGCGGCGTGGAGGGCAGCGGCGCGCGCGCCCCTACTTGGACGCGCAGTTGCGGCGCTGGGGGCGCCTGGAGGGATGAGGGGGGGTACGCGAGGAAAGCGGGATGGGCGTGGGTGGGGAAAAGCTTGATTGTGGAGGGGGGGCGACTATTGGAGGGGCTGCGATGAACATCCAAGACCTGCCTTTGGTAAACGCGAGTCTCAACGGAACCTCTGCGGTTCTGATTATGCTGGGGATGCTCGCGATTAAGATGGGGCAAAGGGAATGGCATCGGAAACTGATGCTGGGGGCGATTGGGGTGTCGGCCTGTTTTTTATCCTGCTATTTATACTATCATTTCAATGTGGGGACGGTGACGCGCTTTACGCATGGCGGCATGGCTCGGAATGTTTATTATTTCATTTTGTTAACTCATATTCCTCTGGCGATTTTGTTGTTGCCTTTGCTGGCTTTGACGGTGGTGCCTGCGATGAAGGGGGATTTTGAGAAGCACAAACGGTATTCCAAGATTGCGATGCCGGTTTGGATGTATGTTTCCGTGACCGGGGTTTTGGTTTATCTTATGCTTTACGTGTGGTATAAGCCCTCGGCGGTCTAGCGTCTGGGGACCGGGCGGATTTTGGAGGAAAGAATTATGATGCATGATTCGGAGACGGGCTTGATCGGGCAAGGGAAGCGCGTGTTGGTGGGGATGAGCGGCGGGGTGGACTCCTCGGTGGCGGTCTGGTTATTGAAGGAGCAGGGGTATGAGGTGGTGGGGGTGACGATGAAGGTTTGGCCGCAGGACTGCATGTCTCGAGCGGAGGACAAGTGTTGTGGACCGCAAGCGATTGCGGATGCCCGGGCCGTGGCACATTCCCTCGGGGTGCCGCATTATGTGGTGGACGAGGCGGAGTCTTTCGAGCGCCAGGTGATTGATTATTTCACGAGTGAATACCGCGCGGGGCGGACGCCGAACCCCTGTATCATGTGTAATGAGAAGGTGAAATTTGGGAATCTCTGGGCGAAGGCGAAGGCGGTCGGGGCGGAATACATCGCGACGGGGCATTATGCGATTGTGGATCATTTCGAAGGGCATTCCGTGCTTCGCAAGGGGAAGGATCCGAAGAAGGATCAGAGTTATTTTCTTTTCAGCCTGAGACAGGAACAGCTGACGCGTTCCCTTTTTCCTTTGGGGGCGATGACCAAGCCGGAGATTCGCGCGATTGCGCGCCGACTGGGTTTAAAGACGGCGGACAAGGTGGATAGTCAGGAGATCTGTTTTGTGCCCGGAAACGATTACAAAGCGTTTTTGAAGGGGCATCTGGGCGGGGAATCTTTCCAGCCTGGGGGAATTTACGACAAAGAGGGCCGGAGACTGGGCGAGCATGAGGGGATTGAGTGGTTTACGATTGGGCAGCGCAAGGGGTTGCCGGGAGGTTCGGGGAAGCCGCTGTACGTGGTTGATATTGATCCGGATTCGCAACGGGTGATTGTGGGGGAGGCGGAGGATCTGATGGTGGAGGAGTTTGAGGTGAACAACGCGTGTTGGAATGTGGGGGGGGGCGCATTGCCGGAGGCCTTCGATTGCGAGGTGAAGATCCGGTACGCGCATGCGGGGGCGGCGGCGCGGGTGGAGCCGGTGGAGGGGGGAAACCGGGGGCGGGTGCGTTTGCAAGTGCCCCAGAGGGCGGTGACTCCCGGTCAGGCGGCGGTGTTTTACGATGGGGACAAGGTGTTGGGAGGCGGGTGGATCGAGCGGGGATTGAAGGCTTCCGGGGCGTCCGTTTCCGCATGAGCGCGGAGGGGAAGGCGCACGGGGTGGTGTTGGGGGTGGGGATGCTTCCGGATGCGGAGACGGCTCGGAAGGTGGCGCATACGCTGGTGGAGGAGGGGCTTGCGGCGTGCGTGAACTGGGGGGAGGGGGTGGAGTCGGTGTACCGCTGGAAGGGGCGCGTGGAGACGTCGCGGGAGGTGTGGTGCTGGATCAAGACGACGCGCGCGCGGTGCGGGGAGGTGATGGCGCGTTATCGGGCGCTGCACCCCTATGATGTGGCGGTGCTGGAATTTTGTGAAATTCAGGACGGATTGCCTGAAGGACTGCGGTGGGTGGAGGAGTCGGTGAGGCGTTGAGGGCGAGGGAAAGAATCGGGAAAAGTGGGCGAGGGCTTGCGGTGGGAGGGATCGGCGGCACGTCGATTGCTCTAGGGCAAGGGGAAAGTAACTGCTAAGAAATTTCTTGTAGCGCGAGGCCGTGAAGTTTCGCGCGGCTTGTTATCCCTTCATGAAAAACAACACGCAGACCCTGGTTTCCGATTCTGATCCCGGTCGGAGCACATTGATTCATCCGCATCTCTCTCATTTTCAGACGCGTCGTGATTTTCTTGCCCAGTACGGATTGGGTTTTGGCGCGGTGAGCATGGCGGCTTTGTTCGGCACGGAGGGGAGGGGACTGGGGGCGGCGGTGGGGGCTGGGACGGGGGCACCTGCGGGGCCTCTGGCGCCCCGCAAGCCGCACTTTGAGAGCAAGGCGAAGGCGGTGATTCACATTTTTGCGGCGGGAGCGCCCTCGACGGTGGACACGTGGGATCCGAAACCGGAGTTGAGGCGTCAGGACAACAAGCCGATCCCGGGGTATGAGGGGGTGGCGTTTGGTTCCCCGTTCAAATTTGAGAAGAAAGGGAAGTCAGGGATTGAGGTGAGCGAGGTGTTCTCCAAGTTGGGGCAGCACGTGGACAGCATGGCGGTGATCCGGTCTCTGTATACGGAGATCCCGGATCACATCATTGCGTCGAACATGATCAACACGGGTTCGCCCCAGTTGCCGAAGCCGAGTTTTGGTTCGTGGGTGCTGTACGGGCTGGGGTCGGTGAACCAGAACATGCCGGGGTTTGTGACCTTGGGTGGGGAGCCGGAATGGCGGCAGTGCGCGTTTCTGCCGGGGATGTATCAGGGGTGCAATGTGAACTACAGCCCGAACCTCCCGCTTTCGAAGGTGTTATCGAATATTCGAAGCCAGTTCAGCTCCTTGGAACGCCAGCGGCGCCAGCTCGAGATGGCGACGGTGTTGAACAAGATGCACGCGGAAAAATTGCAGCGGGATATGCAGTTGGAGGCGCGGATCGAGTCGTTTGAGGTGGCCTTCAAGATGCAAACGGAGGCCACGGATGCTTTTGATGTGAGCAAGGAAAGCGCGGCGACGCGGGAGATGTACGAGAGCATTCCGGGGAGCACGAACAAGAACGTGCATGGGACGCGTTTGCTGGTGGCGCGGCGGTTGGTGGAACGGGGCGTGCGCTTTGTGCAGGTGACGATTGGCGGCTGGGACAACCACAATGATTTGGAGAACACACTGGCGACGGCGGCGGCGAATACTGACTCCGCGGTGGCGGCGCTGCTGACCGACCTCAAGCAGCGGGGGCTCTTGGATTCCACCTTGGTGATCTGGGGGGGCGAGTTTGGGCGCACGGTCACCCGGGACGGGCAGGGGGGGAACACGCCGGGACGCGATCACAATGGGCGTGCGCTGTGCGCATGGATGGCGGGAGCGGGGGTGAAGGCGGGGACGGTGTACGGTGCGACGGACGAGTTTGGGGGGCGTGCGGTGGAGAACCGGATGCACATCCATGATCTGCATGCGACGTGGCTGCATCTGCTTGGATTCGACCACACCAAACTCACGTACGACTACAACGGGCGCAGCTTCCGGCTGACGGACAACTTTGGCGAGGTGGCCAAGCCGTTGATTGCCTGAATGAAAGCCTCCAAGGGAACTCGAAATTATTTTATGGAATCATTGCGTCGTGCGTGGTGGTTGGTGCCGGTGTGGCTGCTGGCATGGAACGGGTCGGTGCTGGGAGCGGCGGGCTCGGGGATCACTCCGGAGCAGGAGCAGTTTTTTGAGAGCAAGGTGCGTCCGATTTTGGCGAAGCACTGCATCAAGTGTCACTCGGTGGCCGAGGGGAAGATGAAGGGCGGGCTGGGCCTGGATAATCGGGCGGCCACGCTCAAGGGGGGCGAGACCGGTCCGGCGGTGAAGCCTGGGGATTTGCGGCAGAGTCTTTTGATCAAGGCGGTGGTGTATGATGATCCGGACCTGCAGATGCCTCCGAAGGGGGAAAAGCTCTCCACCGAACAGATCGACACCTTGAAGGAGTGGGTGTTGATGGGCGCGCCGGATCCGCGGGAGGGGGAGGCGGGCAAGGGGGACTCGAGCAAGCAGCACTGGGCTTTCCAGCCCGTGTCCCGTCCGGCGCCGCCGACGGTGAAGAATGCGGCGTGGTGCAAGAACTCGGTGGACAAGTTTATTCTCGCGGGATTGGAGGCCAAGGAGATGGTGCCGGCTCCACCCGCCTCGAAGGAGACGCTGCTGCGGAGGGCCTATTTTGATTTGATCGGGCTGCCGCCTTCGCCTCGCGAGATTCAGGCGTTCGTCTCTGATTCATCTCCAAACGCGTTTGAAAAGGTGCTCGACCAGCTGCTTTCCTCCCCGAGGTACGGGGAGCGGTGGGCCCGGCACTGGCTGGATACGGCGCGCTACTCGGACACGAAGGGGTTCATCCCAGAGAATTCGCTGGAGGATTACCGTTACCCTTTCGCCTACACGTACCGGGATTGGGTCATCAAGGCGTTCAATTCGGATATGCCGTACGACCAGTTTGTGATGAACCAGCTTGCGGCGGACAAGATTCCCG
>JBEBAG010000166.1:0-7254 GCA_041159065.1 Verrucomicrobiota bacterium
GCCCTCGCCGGCCCCGTTTTCTCCTTCCTGCTCGCCTTGGCGATGGCCTGCGTGGTGTGGACGGTGGGCAAGCCTCTGCATGAATACGAAAAAACGACGACCCTCGGTTTCGTCCAACCCGGAGGCCCAGCCGACCGGGCCGGCCTCCGTCCGGGCGACCGAATCCTGGAGGTCGATGGACAGCCCGTGGACCGCTTCGTGGGGCCCCTGAACTCGGTCATGTGGCGCGTCATCCGCTCGGAAGGGGAGAAGATCCCCTTCAAGATCGAGCGGGAGGGCCAGATTCTCACGCTGGAATCCTCCTGGGAAAAAGCAGAGACGGCCAAGTGGCAGCGCAACGCCACTCGCAAAGTTCTCATTCGCCAACAGATGCGAGCCTACGTTGGAGGGGTGGAAAGCCACTCCCCGGCGGAGCAGGCCGGGCTTCTGCCCGGTGACTTGATCGTGCAGGTGCGCGGCGTGGACGTCGCGGAAATGCCCGACTTCTACAAGGCCTTGGGGAAGGAATCCGGGCAACCCGTTACCATCACCGTAGACCGCCACGGGCAACGCCAGATCCTCTCCCTGACTCCCTCCGCTCCGGCGCGGGGGGCCGAGGCTCCGGAGACCGGGATTTTCTGGGGGGAAATGAAGCTGATTTACCCCTCGCCCATCGCCCAGGTGGCGGACGCTGTGCTGACCATCCGGAACATGCTCGACGCGCTCTTTTCTCCCAAGAGCGATGTGAAAGCGCAGCATTTCAGCGGTCCGGTCGGGATTCTGAAGACCTATTACGGGCTGTTTGAGAGCGAGGAAGGCTGGCGCATGGCCATCGCCTTTTCCGTCTTCTTCAATGTGAATCTGGCCCTCTTCAACATGCTCCCCTTTCCCGTGCTCGACGGCGGGCACATCACCCTCGCCATCCTCGAATCCATCCGACGCAAGCCCGTCAATGGCCGGGCACTCGAGTGGATCCAGACGGCCTGCGCGTTCGCAGTCATGGCGTTTCTGGCCTACGTGAGCTTTTTCGACATCAGCGACTCTTTCTCCCGGAAAAAATCCGGTGGCACGTCCAAACCGGCTTCCTCGGTGCCCGGAGCCCCTTCCGCCCCTTCCAAGTAAACCCGGCAGCCGGCCCTGACTCTCCACCCCAACCCGACCCGTCCATGCCATACTGTGAATCCGTTTTTCACGCGCAACGCCGCCATGCCCGAGAAGTCCTCGTGGGAAATCTCGGGCTCGGGGGGACCCATCCGATCCGGGTGCAGAGCATGCTCACCTGCGACACGATGGACACAGCGGCCTGCATCCATCAAACCCTGCAGTTGGTGGAGACCGGCTGCGAGATCGTGCGGATCACCGCGCCCACAGTGAAAGATGCCGCCAACCTCAAGCACATCGCGGCAGGACTGCGCGCCCTGGGATGCGACGTGCCCCTCGTGGCGGACATCCACTTCAAACCAGAGGCCGCCATGGAGGCCGCCAAGTGGGTGGAAAAAATCCGGATCAACCCGGGCAACTACGCCGACAAAAAGAGATTCGAGGTGCGCGACTATACCGATTCGGAGTACGCGCAGGAACTGGAGCGGATTCGGGAAAAGTTCGTGCCCTTGGTGGAACTTGCGCGCAACCGGGGGGTCGCGATGCGGATCGGAACCAACCATGGTTCCCTTTCCGACCGGATCATGAACCGCTTCGGGGACTCGCCCGAGGGCATGGTGGAGAGCGCCCTCGAGTTCGCCCAAATCGCACGGGACTGCAACTACCACTCCTTCGTGTTCTCGATGAAATCGAGCAATCCGAAGGTGATGATCGCCGCTTACCGGCTTTTGGTCGACCGCCTCAATACCCTCGGACCAGACTGGAACTACCCCATCCACCTCGGCGTCACCGAGGCCGGCGACGGGGAGGACGGCCGCATCAAAAGCGCCATCGGCATCGGCAGCCTTCTCGCCGATGGCATTGGCGACACCATCCGCGTCTCGCTCACCGAGGATTCGGTCCGAGAGATCCCCGTGGCTCGCGAACTCATCATTCAGGCCGCCGCGCACAACGAGACCGCTCCGCTGCCGGAGACGGCACTGCCATCGCCAAGCTACAACCCCATCTGTTTTTCGCGCCGACAGACTCAACCCGTTTCGGTGCAGGGATTTGAAATCGGGGGTTCCAACCCGGTGCGCGTCGCCCTCTCACGCGCCCACATTCAGAAACTCCTCCCCCGGCGCGCCTCTCTGGGAGAATACCAACCGGAGCTGCTTCTCGAAGACCTGCCCCTGCGCGAAGTCGATCCCCGCGACGAATCCGCCCTGCAGGCCCTGCGGGAATCCCCCGTTCCCCTGCTCCTCTCCCTCCCCGATGGGCTGGGTATCCCCACCATCAAAGCCTTTCGCCTCCTCGCCGCACGAGTCGAACCCAGACACCCCATTCTGCTCAAGGATTCGCTCGACGACCCCCTCGACCCCGAATTCCAGCACGAGGCGGCCCTCGACAACCTCCTCCTGAGCAGCGTCGACCTCGGAAGCCTCCTGTGCGACGGCATCGGGGACGCCATCCTCATTCGGAACGAACCCCAGGCAGAAGCGGCCATCCGCCTCGGCTACAACATCCTGCAGGCCGCCGGAGTCCGCATCTTCAAGACCGACTACGTGGCGTGCCCCAGCTGCGGACGCACCCTGTTCAATCTTCAGGAAACCACCGCCCGCATCAAAGCCGCAACCGCCCACCTCAAGGGCGTCAAAATCGCCATCATGGGGTGCATCGTCAACGGACCCGGGGAGATGGCGGACGCCGACTTCGGATACGTCGGAGGCGCTCCGGGAAAGGTCAACCTCTACGTCGGCAAAACCCCGGTCAAATTCAATATCCCCGAATCCGAGGCCGTGGACCGTCTTCAGGACCTCATTCGCGAGCACGGGAAGTGGGTGGACCCCGACGCCGCTCAAAATCAGGAAGCCTAACCCCGCGAAACCCGCCCGACTGTGGCTCTCCCCCGAGGCGGAGCCCCGCTCCGGCCCCGGGCGGCCGACGTTCACCCGACGTTCACCCGACGTTCACCCGACGTTCACCCGACGTTTCCTCGGGACGGCGCCCCGGGCGCGGCTAGGCCTTGGCGTTGAGCGCCTGCCCCAACATTTCATCCACGATCTTCAGGGTGACCATGTTGGCTTTCAACGTGTAGAGGGCCACGCGTTGATCGACGACCCCTTGGATGACCTCGGGTCGTTCAGCGGACATCCGCGCCCTGGCCTCCACCCCTCCGCCCGGAACCTCCTGCTGAACGACTTCCAACCGGGGTGCCCCCGGCGTCTGGAGGTTGGCGAGGTTGCTCGCAGCGGCCTCGGCACGGACCGTGGCGGCATTCACACCCGAAGCGGCAATCGCGGCGATACGATTCGAAGGCATACCTTTTTTTCGGCAAGTCCAGGCCTTCGCTATAGCCCCGAATCGGGAGAAAGATTTTCCCCTCTGGCCGGCAGGGACTTGCGCCGCACCGTCCGGACCGTTTTTCCCATGACCCACTGGCTGGTCACTTGGGTGGCTATCGCCCGCTCCGGCACCCCCTGTTGTCCATTGTGGATCATGGACACCAAGAGATCGACGGCCGCCTCCCCGACGAGGTCGTTGCGCTGATCCATTCCCGCCCAATACGCACGCTGGGGACGCCACTCGTACTGAATGAGCCCCACCCGCCTTGGCACCTGCCATCCGAGTGCCTCGAGCCAGCGCTCCACCTCGTGATAGAGCGTGAAAATCACGTCCGGCTTCCACCGCTCCAGCCATGCGCGAAAACAAGCCAAGTCCCGACGCGCCTCGGTGATCTCCGTGAAGGGCTCCATCGCCCCTTCCGCCCCGCGCATTCGCTGTTGCCCGATAAGGTAGCCGGCGGAAAAGCGACCATCCACCAGCGCGTCGATCACCGGATCCAGCACCAAACCGGGTCGCCGATAGCCCAGCCCCCACGCCTGCTCGTAGGCCATCAGCGCTAGGCTGTACTGGTCGGCTCCGGCAAAGGAAAGCGCCGGTCCCCGGGGACGCACCCCCGTCGCCACGGCGGGAATCTCGCTCCAGAGCTCCCGCATCCTTGGAGGCAACTGATTGGTGCGTAAAAGCCCCACCACCAGCGCCCCCCGAATCCCGCGCGCCCTCAGGATCGAAGCCAGCCGACGGCCGCTGATGTCTGGATCATGCAACCAGAACTCGTCCAACCCATACCCCAGAGCCGCCGCCCGCCGGCGCGCACCGGCCACATAGACGGGAAGGGTCGGGTGTTGGGAAAAGGCGTTCCGGTCCTCGTTCGCGTTCAGGAGGGCCAGCGTGGCGGCAAAACGCGCCGAACCCGCTCTGCGCAATTCCGCCATCAAACATCCCACTGCCGCATTGCGCCGGTACCCCACCGCCGCGGCCGCTTGTTCCACGCGCCGCCGGGTTTCGGTCGAGATCCGCGGGCTCCCGCGCAAGGCCAAGCTGACGGTGTTCTTGGAAACTCCCGCCTCCGCTGCCACCCGGGCCATTGAGGGACGTTGCATGGCTGGTATTACTGTCAAACCGATGCGGAGGCTGCAAGCCCCGCGCCCCGCCTTATGCTCTCAACCCGAAGCCAGCGGCTCCTCCGGGCCCCTTCCTTCCCCTCAAACCGAACCCCAATCTCATGAGCTACTTCCCCGAAATCCCCGTCATCCAGTACGAAGGCCCCTCCAGCGACAACCCCCTCGCCTTCCGCCACTACAACGCCTCGGAAAAGGTGGGATCCAAAACCATGGCCGAGCACCTCCGCTTTGCCGCCGCCTACTGGCATGTCATGCGCAACGGACTCTCCGATCCCTTCGGCGCCCCCACCGCCCTCATGCCCTGGGACGATGGCTCCGATTCCCTCGCCAATGCGCTCAATCGGGTTCCGGTCTTCTTCGAGTTTCTTCAAAAAAGCACCATCCCCTTCTACTGCTTCCACGACCGGGATATCGCTCCCGAAGGCGCCACGCTTTCCGAAACCCACAAAAACCTCGAGAAGGTCGTCGACGCCTTGGAGGCGCAGCAAAAGCAGACTGGGAAGAAGCTCCTCTGGGGAACGGCGTGCCTCTTTGCCCATCCCCGCTACGCCCAGGGCGCCGGGACCTCGCCTTCGGCCGACGTGTTTGCCTACGCAGCCTCCCAGGTGAAACACGCTTTGGAAGCCACCCATCGCCTCGGCGGGGCAGGCTACGTGTTCTGGGGCGGCCGCGAGGGCTACGCCACCCTGCTGAACACCCACATGAAGCGGGAACTCGACCACCTCGCCACCCTCCTCCATCTCGCCGTCGATCACGCCAAGAAAATCGGTTTCACCGGCCAGTTCTACATCGAGCCCAAGCCCCGTGAACCCTCCACCCACCAATACGACTCCGACTCCGCCGCTTGCCTCAACTTCCTGCGCGAGTACGGACTGCTCGACCACTTCAAGCTCAACCTCGAAACCAACCACGCGACCCTCGCCGGTCACACCATGGAGCACGAGATGGAGGTCGCCATCGCCGCCAACGCCCTGGGTTCCATCGACGCCAACCGCGGTGACACCCTCCTCGGCTGGGACACCGACCAGTTCCCCTCCGACCTCTACCTCACCACCCAGATCATGCTCCGCGTGCTCAAGATGGGGGGGCTGACGACTGGCGGGCTCAACTTCGACGCCAAACGCCGGCGCGAATCCCACGAACCTTCCGACCTCTTCCACGCCCACATTGGGGGCATGGACGCCTTCGCCTTCGGGCTGAAGGCCGCCCACCGCATCCAGGAGAGCGGCCGCATCGCCAAGTTCGTCGCCGATCGCTACGCCAGCTTCGACTCGGGAATCGGCGCTAAAATCGAGGCCCGCACGACGTCCCTCGAAGAACTGGACCAGTACGCGCGCCAGATCCAGCCGCCCACCCTGCCCAGTGGCAGGCAGGAAATGCTCGAGAACCTCTTCAACGCGCAGATCTTCGGCTAGTCCGAAGCGGCGAAGCTCCGCTTCGAACCACTCCGCACCCGCGGCAAGAGGGGCGGCCCGGATTCATCCGGGCCGCCCTTCGGCATTTTGTTATCCAACCGCCCGCAATCCCGCTAGACTAGGGGTTTCCGCAAGGAAACACGCATCGTGGAAACTCCGAGTCCAGAGCCCCAAAACCCCACCAGCCCGTCGCCAGCCCTCCCCCGCTGGGGCCGGCGCATTTTGGCTTGGTGCGCCTTCGCCATGTACTCCGTGCTGCTCGCTTATGGAGCGCTCCACTGGGGGCAGTGGATGGAAAACCGCAAAACCGCAAAACTTCGCGGAGTCGCGCCAACTGTGGAGTCGGGCGCCTGGGGCGACCTCCTCACCTACGATATCCGCATCGAACAGCCGAAGGAATACGCGGCCTTCGAGGAGACCGCCAGGGAGCTTCCCCAGTGGCACTTCGGGAATGTTCCGGAGGAACAAGTCCGCGCCATTCTCATCCAATCGGGCCTCAGCAATGCCCAGGCGGATTCCGCCCTTCAGCCCGCGTCCGTGTCCACCCACGAACAGGGCATCACCGTTTCCCCTTCTGCGGAACTGGTCCTCTCGCTCTCTCCCCAAGCACGCTCCAGCCTCTACCAACACCTCGGCGCCATCCCCGCCAATCGCTACCACGCCGCGCCCTTTTTCGTTCCCAAGGGCGACGCCCATCGCCTGTTTATCGGCGATAAGGGGGCCACCCCGGAAACCATCCGCCTCGTCGAAAAGCTCCTCTACTACCGCAATGGCTACGCATTCTTCAGCGACCCCGAGCTCATCTTCGCCCGCATCCAAACCAAGGAACAGCGCCTCGACTTCTTTCAAAGTCTCACCGGACAAAACGCCGTCCTGGCCCGCCTCCTGATCAAGCCCACCGCCGATATCGATAAACTCATCGGCTACTGGTGCCCCACCGTCGCCGGCGTCCGCATCCGCGATCTGCGCCCCCTCCTCGAAGCCGAACAACGCCTTCCCGACGGGGGCCATGTCAGTCTCCTGTATCTCCTCCCTCCCCTCGCCAGGGAACGCCTTTACACCTTCCCCACGCCCTCCACCGACCCCAACGAACGCCAGCCAGACTGCCACTGGACCGCACTCAACTTTTTCAACCCGAAGCCCGACCCCCGCTACAGCAACCCCAACGAGGCCTCCCGTGCCGTCGTGGAAAACTACTACCAGATCGCCAAGCCCGGCATCCCGGGAGACTTGGTGCTCCTCGTCAACCCCCGGGGACACGTCATCCATTCCGCCGTGCACATCGCCAGTGACCTGACCTTCACCAAAAACGG
>JBEBAG010000167.1:0-34957 GCA_041159065.1 Verrucomicrobiota bacterium
GCGAGCCGCTTGTGAGCAAGCCCATCGCGATGCAGTTCGATGCCCGGGGGAGGCTGTGGGTTGCCGAGACGCCGGAATATCCGAACGGCAGGCGGCCTCTCAAGGCCGAGCCGTGGAAGGAGACCAGCGCGCTCAAACCCGGTGACTATGAGCGTCCCGCGACCGATCGGATCAGCATCCTGAGCGACCCGGACGCAGACGGAAAGTTCACGCGGAAGACGGTCTTCCACGAGGGGTTAGAGCTGGTGACCGGATTCTGCCTGTACAAGGACGGAATCATCGCGGTGCATCAGCCGGACATCGTGTACATCCACGGGGAGGGCCGGGAGCAGCGCGTGGAGCGACTGTTCACCGGCTTCACTCCGCACGACACGCACTTTGTAGCCAATCACTTGCTGCTCGCGGCGGATGGATGGGTGTATGCCAACATTGGAGGTAGCGCGGCCGCGGAGGGGATCGCGAAGCCGGAAGTGAAGGCAAGGATTACTTCGGGAGTGTTCCGTTTCCGTCCGGATGGGAGTGCGATCGAGCAGGTCGGCTCCAAGGGCGGCAATGGCTTTGGACTGGATATCAGTAGCGACGGGGAGATTTTCTCGGGACAGGCGACCTCGGGGAACCCAATCCAGCATTTGGTGTTGCCGGAGTGGGTGTTGGCAAAAGCCAAGGTGGGTGTGGCGGGGGGGCTCGAGAGTACGATGAAGGGGCGTAAAGTGGTCCGGGAGGACCTGCCCAGCCGGGTCCCGTACATGCAGATTGATGTGGTGGGAGGCTACAGCGCGGCATGTGCGAGCACCCTTTATGAGGCGGGGGCCTGGCCTTCGGAATGGGACCAAACCGTCTTCTGCACCGAGCCCATTCTGGACGTCATCCACGCGGAGCGGATCCGGTCTGGCGGTCCTCGTCTGGTCAGCGAAATGCCCCACCCGGAGCGCGAATTTCTCCGGGCCAAGGACTTCTGGTTTTTTCCCGTGGACGTCCAGTTCGGGCCCGATGGCGCCATGTACATTCTGGATTTCTACAACCCGATCGTAGCCCACAGCGATACCCGGGGACCCGCCCACGGTGCGGCGCATGCCAGCATCCGACCCGATCGCGAGCATTACTACGGCCGCATCTACCGGATCCAGCATCGGGAGGGGAAGGCGCTGGAGGTGCCGGATCTGACCGTTCTGGATGCGCCCGCGTTGGTGAAGGCCTTCGTGCATCCCAACAAGGCCACACGGATGCACGCGCAGCGTCTGCTGTTGGACCGGGCGGATGCCGCCCAGACGGTGCCACTTTTGGAGGAGACGACGCGCCGCTCTGCTTCGATGCCCGCGCGGATCTTGGCGTTGTGGAGCCTGCAGCGGTTGGGGCGCTTGGACACGGCGCTACTGCAGTCGGCGATGCAATCGGAGGATGTCGGCCTGCGGAAAGCGGCTTTGTGGGTAGCGGAGGCGCAGGGCGAGGGAAGCCGGGTGGATCCTGAAGCGGCGTTGAAGGACTCCGATCCGCGCGTGCGGTTGATGGCGCTGCGTGTGCTTTCCAGTGGTCGGCTGAGTGCGAAGGCGAGTGCGGCGCTGGTGGAGGTTTTGCCGCAACTGCAGGATAACTGGTCGCTGAGCGCGGCCACGGCGGCGGCGGCGTCCAATCCGGAGGAGTTCTTGATCACGGCGCTCGCGAGCGGCAAGCGGCCCGTGCCGGCCCTGCAGGCCATGGCCAGGGAGCTGGCGCGGCTCGTCTCAGAGCGAGGCGGCGCCTCCATGGCGCGGGTTTTGGAGGCCGTGGCTGCGGCTACGCCGGAGGCGCGCATTTTGGTGCCCGGGATTTTGGAGGTGGCGGGGCGGCGCATTGCGGACCATGGGCCGGCGGGTGGAGCGGTGATGGAGGCGCTTGCAAGGCTCCTCGGCGCCGAGGATCCGGTGGTGTGTGCTGGAGCGATCCCCTTTGCGGCGAAGTGGGATCGGGATGGCCGGCTTGCGGAAAAGTTCCGGGCTGCGGTGGAACGGTTGCTGGGGGAGGTGCGCAAGGAAGGGGGGGATGGCGAGGCGCGTGCGGCGATGGTTCGTGGATTGGTGCGTGCGGAGGCGAGGGACTCCCGGATTCTACCCGCGATGGTGGCGCTGCTTTCCGAAACGCAGAGTGAGTCCCTGCGGATGGAGTTGATTGCGGCGTTGGCGGAGAACGGAAACGCGCCCCTGGGCAAAACGCTGGCGCACACGCTCGCGAAACTTTCCGGCGCCTCGCAGGACGCCCTATTCGAGGCGCTGACGGCGCGCGCGAACTGGGCGCATGCGGTGCTGGAGGGGCTCCATTCGGGCGAGTTGGAGAAGGCGCTCTTCAGTCCTGCGCGCATGAGCCGACTGCGATTCCATCCGGACGCGGAGGTTGCGCGGAAAGCAGTCGCCTTGTTCGCTCGGGTCGGATTGGGGTCGAGTGTGGCGAAGGAGGAGGTGATCGCGCGGATGCTCCCGTTGGTGGAGGGGAGAACGGGGGATGCCGTTCGTGGAAAATCGGCGTTCCAAGCCGCGTGCAGCGCCTGCCATCGCTTGAACGGAGCGGGGAACGAGGTGGGGCCGGTCTTGGATGGGATGGGCGTGCACGGAACGCACGAGCTGTTGGTGCACATTCTCGATCCCAGCCGGGTCGTAGACAACGAGCACCGCACTTGGAGCATCGGGCTCAAGAACGGCACTTTTGCGATCGGGATCCTTGCGAGGGAAAACGAGCGGGGGCTGTCGCTTCGGCTGCCCGGCGGCGCCACGATGGACATCCGGACGGAGGACATCCAAACGCGCAAGGACACGGGGTTGTCGCTGATGCCCGAAGGGTTTGAAGCGCTTGGGGCGGAGGGGCTGGCGGATCTCCTGGCGTATCTGCGCGAGGGTTCCGCGAGATACCGCTCGCTCAATTTGGCAACGGCATTCACGACGGATAGCCGGGGGGGCCTGTATCACGCCCGCGAGCAGAAGGACGAAATGGTGCAGCCGGCGAAGTACGGCGTGGCGCGCGTGGAAGGAATTCCCTTTGTGCTGCCCGATCCGGCGACGACCGCGAGTGGGGGGAATGTGATCGTGTTGAAGGCGGACGCTTCGTCAGCCTACGCAGCCACCCTGCCTCAGGAGGTAAAGGTGCCGGTGGGTTTCGCTGCGGGAACGCTCCATTTTCTGGGGGGCATCGCTGGCGTGGTGAGCGGGGGAGAGACGTCCCGCCCCGCGATGCGAGTGACCGTGGATTACGGAGATGGCAAAAAGCAGGTGGAGGAATTGGTTTTTGGCGAGGTGTTCGGGGCCTTTGCCAGTGCTGCGGACGTGCCCCGCTCGAAGCGGGTGCCCGGGCTGCTCAAGAAGGGTGACCTCCGCACCTTCACGGTGCCGGTGCGAGAGCGGTCGGTCATCCGGCAGATCGTGCTGGAGAGCTTCCAAAACGGGCTCGCGCCGACGACGCTGGCGATCACTGCGGACACGGACGTGCCCAAGGAGAAGCCCGTCTCGGCGGCCCGCCCCGATCCGGTCCCCGCGGAGGATCTGCTTCCTCCCTCGGGCGAGAGCCTTCCGGAGAAAGCGGAGCCCGGGGTGTTGCGCGTGTTGCTGGCAGGCGGGGGGAGTTCGCATGATTTTGAGCGGTTTTTCCATCAGGCGGATGGCGCCACCCTGCGAGCTTCGGGGAAATGCGTCACGGCCTACACGGCCAACGCGCCGGAGGCGGTGGCGTTGATGGCGCGCGCGGACGTGTTGGTGTTGAGCGCGAACCATGCGAGCTTTGGCAGGCCCGAGTTTCAGGAGGCGTTGCAGCGGTTTGCCGATTCGGGCCGGGGCGTGGTGATCGTGCACGCAGGGACGTGGTACAACTGGAGGGGGGCCAGGGAGTATCAGCGCCGTTTTGTGGGGGGCGGAGCGAAGGGGCATGGACGCTACGCGGATTTTCAGGTGGTCGCGCAGACGCCGGCCCATCCGGTTTTGGAGGGGGTCCCGATGGAGTTCACGATTCGGGACGAGCATTACCGCGTGGAGTTGGAGCCTGGAGCCTCGGTGGAGGTGTTGGCGATGACCTCGGTGGAGCTTGCGACGCAGAAGGCTTATCCGTCGGTGTGGGTGGTGGGGGATCCGAAGGCCCGGATTGTGTGCATGGGGCTTGGGCACGGCCAGGACGCGCATGCCAACACGGCGTACCAGAAGATATTGTGCAATGCAGTGCGGTGGGTTGGGAGGCGGTAGCCGGGCGGAGTGACGGAGCGCCGACGCGGGGTCTGGCGACAAAAAAACCGGCGCGGTATTCCAGGAATGCCGCGCCGGTTTTGGCGAAGGGATGGGGGGGAGGTCAGGCGAGCTCGGCGAGGATGGCGTTGAAGGTTGCGCTGGGTCGCATTGCGGCGGAGGTCTTGGCGTGATCGGGGCGGTAGTAACCACCGAGGTCAGCGGGTTTGCCCTGAACCGAGACGAGCTCCGAGACAATTTGGGACTCGCTCGTCGTGAGTTGCTGCGCGATGGGGGCGAACACGGCTTGGAGTTCCCGATCCTGGGACTGTGCGGCGAGCGCCTGCGCCCAGTAGAGCGCGAGGTAGAAGTGGCTGCCGCGGTTGTCGATGCCTGCGCCCACCTTGCGGGCGGGAGACTTGTCGTTCTCGAGGAACTTGCCGTTGGCCTCGTCGAGGGTCTCGGCGAGCACCTTGGCCTTGGGATGGTTTTGCGAGATGGCGAGGTGCTCGAAAGAGGCCGCGAGCGCGAAGAATTCGCCGAGGCTGTCCCAGCGAAGGAAGTTTTCTTCGGTGAACTGCTGGACGTGTTTGGGCGCCGAACCGCCGGCGCCGGTTTCAAACAGTCCGCCGCCGTTCATCAAGGGCACGATGGAAAGCATTTTGGCCGAGGTGCCCACTTCGAGGATGGGGAAGAGGTCGGTGAGATAATCGCGCAGCACGTTGCCGGTGACGCTGATCGTGTCGAGGCCTTGGACAATCCTTTCGAGGGTGAACTGGCAGGCTTCGGCGGGAGGGAGGATGCGGATGTCGAGGCCGGTCAAATCGTGCTGGGTCAGGCAGTGCTTCACCTTGGCAAGGACCTGCGCGTCGTGGGGCCGGTTTTCGTCGAGCCAGAAGACGGCCGGGGTGTGGGAAAGGCGGGCCCGAGTGACGGCGAGTTTGACCCAGTCCTGGACAGGGGCGTCCTTGGTCTGGCAGCCGCGCCAGATGTCACCGGGGGCGACCTCGTGGGAGAGCAGCACGGCGCCGGAATCGTCCACGACGCGGACGGTGCCCGCGGCGGGGATTTCGAAGGTTTTATTGTGGGAACCGTACTCCTCGGCGGCCTGGGCCATGAGCCCGACGTTGGGGACGCTCCCCATGGTTTTGGGGTCGAGGGCGCCATGCTGGCGGCAGAAGTTGAGGGTGGTTTCGTAGACGCCCGCGTAGGAGCGGTCGGGGATGAGGGCGAGGGTGTCTTGGAGGCCTCCGCGGGCATCGTACATTTTGCCGCCGGCGCGAATCATGGCGGGCATGGAGGCGTCGACGATGACGTCGCTGGGGACGTGGAGGTTGGTGATGCCTTTGTCGGAGTTGACGTAGGCGAGTGCCGGGCCCTGGGCGAGGGCCGCCTGGATGTCGGATTCGATGGCGGCCTTGGTCTCGGCGGGGAGGGACTGAATCTTGGCGAGGAGATCGCCGAGGCCGTTGTTCAGGTTCACTCCGAGTGAGGTGAAGGTCTCGGCGTGCTTGGCGAGGAGATCCTTGAAGAAGACCTTCACCGCGTGCCCGAAAAGGATCGGGTCGGACACCTTCATCATGGTGGCCTTGAGGTGGAGGGAGAGCAGGATGCCCTCGGTCTTGGCGCGAGCGACGGCGGCCTCGTAGAAGGCGACGAGCGCCGCTTTGCGCATGACGGTGGCGTCGAGGATTTCACCGGCCTTGAGGGGCGTCTTCTCCTTGAGCACGAGAATGGATCCGTCGGCTTTCACGAGCTCAATCCGGACCTGGGTGGCGGCGGACACGGTGAGGGACTGCTCATTTCCAAAGAAGTCGCCCTGGTTCATGGCGGCGACATGGGTTTTGGAAGAGGGGAGCCATGCCCCCATCGAGTGGGGGTGTTTTTTGGCGTAATCCTTCACCGCCTTGGGTGCGCGCCGGTCGGAGTTGCCTTCGCGAAGCACGGGGTTGACGGCGGAGCCGAGCACCTTGGCGTAGCGCGCGCGGGCGTCCTTTTCGGCGTCGGAGGCGGGGTTTTCGGGAAATTCAGGAAGGGAGAATCCTTGGGATTGGAGTTCTGCGATGGCCGCCTTGAGCTGGGGGATGGAGGCGCTGATGTTGGGAAGCTTGATGATATTGGCCTCCGGCTTGAGGGTGAGCGCGCCGAGTTCGGCGAGTGCGTCGCTGGTTTTCTGGGAGGCAGGAAGGAGGTCGGCGAAGTGGGCGAGGATGCGTCCGGCGAGGGAGATGTCACGGGTTTCCACCTGAATTCCGGCCTGACGGGTGAAGGCCTGAACGATGGGGAGGAGCGAGTGGGTGGCGAGCGCGGGAGCCTCGTCAGTGATGGTGTAGATGATGGAAGGCGCTGCGGACATGGTGGGGCGTGGGGTCAAAATTTTGGCGATTAAAGGGGGCCTCCAATCGGGGGTCAAAAGCAATAGCCGCCCTCCTCCGTTTTGGCGGGGAGACGAATTTGCCACGGCCGCGGCGGGAAGCGAACGGGAGGATGGCTAGAGGAGTTGAGGTCCGGTTGTCGGACTGGCGGTGGCGCAGACGGGGCAGTCTGGGAGCCTCGGGATACGGAGTCGGCGGAATTCCATAGTGCCTAGGTCCATGGAGAGCAGCACCCCGGCGAGGGGGCGTCCGAGGCCGGTAAGGATTTTGACTGCCTCGATGGCGGCGAGCGAGCCCACGGTGGCGGAGACGGCGCCGAGCACGGGGAAGCGGCGTTTCCAAGAGGCGGGTTTCTCCGGAGTGATGCAGGCAAGGCATGGGGTGCGGCTGGGGAGGATGGAGGTGAGGTGGGCTTCGAGAGCGTACATGGCTGCCTCGACCATGGGTTTTCCGGCGGAAACGGCGGCCTGGTTGAGGGCGTAGCGTTCTTCGAAGAGGGGGGCGGCATCCACGACGAGGTCGGCTTGGGCAACGAGCGCGGCGGCGTTGGAGGGAGACACATTCTCGGGAACCGCTACAATTTGCAGACGCGGGTTGAGCTCGAGAAGGCGGCGTTGGACGTTCTCGATGCGGGTTTTGCCGAGGTGCGCGTGGGTTTGGAGGATCTGGCGGTTGAGGTCGCTGGGCTTGAGGACTCCTCCGGAGGCGAGAACGAGCCGTCCTATGCCGGCTGCCGCGAGTTGCAGTGCGACGGCGCCGCCGACCCCGCCCACGCGGGAAATGAGGACCGAGGCGGACTTGAGTTTCCTTTGAGCGGCCGCTCCGAAGCCGGGAATGTCCATTTGCCATGCGTAGATGGCGGATTCTTCGTCAGAGAGATCCATGGGGGGGCGTCGGGAGCGGGGTTTCACGGACGGCGCCGTGCTCGAGGCGGAAGAGGGAGTCGGCCAGATGGAGGGCTTCCTCGCGGTGGTGGGTGATATGCAGGGCCGTAATGGAGAGCGTGCGCTGGGTGTGCTTGAGCAGCATTAAGAGTTCCGCCCGCATTTCCTCGTCGACCGCCGAGAGGGGTTCGTCGAGGACGAGGGCGTCTGGTTTGGCGGCGAGGGCGCGGGCTAGGGCGACGCGCTGGCGTTCGCCGCCGGAAAGCTGCAGGGGGCGGCGTGTAAGCAGGTGGGGAATGGAAAGCTGTTGGGCGAGGGATTCGACGGTGTCGGAGATTTCGCGCTTTGGACGTTTGCGGATGCGGAGGGCGAAGCCGATGTTGTCGCGGACGGACAGGGTGGGGAAAAGTGCGGCGTCTTGGGGAACGTAGCCGATGCCGCGCTCGCCTGGGGGAAGGTGGGTGATGTCGCGGTTGGCGATGAAGAGGCGGCCGGCATGGGGGCGGCGCAGTCCGCAGAGCATTTCGACGAGGCTGGTTTTGCCCGAGCCGGTGCGGCCCATGAGGACTCCATAAGAAGCGTTGGGCAGGAGAAAGGAGATGTTTTCGAGGGCAAAACCGGGGGCGCACCAGGAGATGTTTTCAAAGCGGATCATGGCTTAGACGCGTTCTCCGGCGTGGCGGATGGCAACGAGCACGAGGACGGCGAAAACCACCATGAGGATGCTGACGGAGACGGCGGCCTCGAGGTTGCCGACGCTGAGTTCGAGCCAGACGGTGGTGGGGAGCACTTCGGTTTTCATCCGGGTGGCGCCTGCAAATACCAAGATGGGGCCGAATTCGCCGAGGCTGCGGGCCCAAGCGACGCTGGCGGCGGCGAACATGCCGCGCCTTGCCGAGGGGAGGGTGACGAGCAGAAAAGCTTGAGCGCGCGAGCAGCCGAGCGTCATCGCGACCAGTTCTGGGCGTTCGGGAAGGTCGTCAAACGTGCCCCGCATGGTGCGAATCGCGAAGGCGGCACCGATGACGAGTTGGGCGAGGACGACTCCGGCAACGGTGTAGGTGAAGGGAATGGCGCGCTCGATGATTCGGCCTGCCGGGGTTTGGAAAAAGATAAGGAGGCAAAGTCCAATGACCATGGGGGGGAGGACGATGGGGATGTCCAGAACCGCCTCCACCCATGATTTTCCGGGAAACCGGGATCGGGAAAGGAGGTAGCCCGAGGGGACAGCGATGAGGAGGGAGAGGACGGCGGTAAGGGAGCAGGTGAGCAAGCTCAGTTGGATGGAGTGCTGTATTTCGCGGGAGCGCAGAGCACGAACCATGTGGTCCGGGGTGGTGTAGAGGGCCGTGGCGCCGAGCGTGGAAAGGAGGAAGAGGACGTAGGCTCCGGTGAGCGCTCCCAAAAAGATCCAGAACCAAGATACCCGAGGAAGATTCATGAAGAGGCGAAGAGCGGGGATTACTTTTCCCTCAGCCATTCGGGAATCTCAATCGACTTGCTCTGAATCGGAACGGTGTTTCCGCGCCACAGGAAGCCCGCTTTTTCAAAGTCCGTCCGGTGGGCGCGAAGATAATCGAGAAGTCGGAGCGCCAGTTGGCGGTGGGGAGAATCCTTGCGCACGGCGAAGGGTTGAACGGCTTTTGCGCCTGGATGCGTGATGGGATGAAACTCGAGCGGCGCATTTTCCGACGCGGTGTTGACCTTGTAGACAATCACCGCGTCGAGGGCGCCGGCTCGCATTTGATTCACCAAAAAGTCCGCCGTGGGCACCTCGACCACGACGTTTTTGCGGACGCTCTCGAAGAGACCGGTGGATTGGAGCATGCCGCGGGTCATATATCCGAGCGTGCTTTGCTCCGCGTTGCACAGGCCGACCCGCAGACCGGGTTGTGCGAGGTCGGCGAGTGTGCGGATATTTTGGGGATTGCCCTGCCGGACGGCGATCCCGATCTCGGTTTCGGTGAGCAGCACGGCCTCGGGGAACTGTTCGGCGACGGGTGGGATGAAGCAGAGGTCGCAGGCGTAGTAGGCGTCTGGATACTGCGGGTTTGCGGTGGAGCCCATGGTTTTCATGGTGGCGCACAAAACGCCGCACCCGTTGAAAACGGTGGTGATGTCGATGTCTTCGCGCGTTGCGAAACGCTGGAGCAAGGATTCTACGGCCGGGCGATTCACCCCTCCGCTGTACAGCGTGAGGGTGGGCTTCGGGGACCAACGATCCCCGGGAACGGGGACATATCCTGCCGCGGCCATGAGAGCGCCTCCTTTTTCAGGCGCTGCCAAAAAACGTGCAAATTTCAATGCAGTAGCAGGGTGCTTCGAGGCGGTGAGGACGGCGGCGCTGGCGCGCTCGGGGTGGGCATCCAGTTGCGGCACATGAACGCTTTCGATTCCCTGAAATTGTGGGACGAGCGAGTCCCAGAGAACGGCGGCATCCACCGCTCCGAGGGAAAGGTCCGCGGCGACCTCCGTCACGGTGGGTTTCATTACGGCAACTTGGCCGGCGAGGGTTTCCCATCGGCTGGCGGCGGCGGTCCGGACCGTTTTGCCAATGCTGGTGGCTTCGGGGTTGGCAAGGGCGACGCGCAGATTTTTTTGAAAAAGATCCTCGAAGGTTCGCACGGACTTTGGGTTGCCGGCGCGGACTCCGATGACGGGGGTCTGGGTTGCGAAGGGAATCACCTCGTGAATGTGGCTGGATTGCCGGGCGATTTGGACGGAGGCTTCGTCGGCTGACACGAAGAGATCTCCAGACCCGGAGACCTTGATTTGGCTCAGGAGGGTCCCGCTTCCTCCGAACTGGAATTGCACCTCAACGCCGTACTCGGAGTGAAAGGCAGCCGCGACAGATTCTAGGGGTTTTCGGAGACCAGCCGCGCAAAAGATGGTGAGGGGCGGTTGGTTCTGTGCGGTGGTGGGCTTGGAACATCCCTGGAGCGTCAGCAGGGCGAGCAGAGAAAGGCAAAGCCAGGAAAAGCGCTTCATGGGCGGGAGCGGATCTTTCGCATCAGCATGGCGGCGGCAATGCCCAGAAACCCTCCCAGAATTGCCCAAAAACGAAGGGAGTCCGTCCGGTTTGGGGCGGAAGCGTTTGCGGAGGCAGGGGGCGACGCCCGGGGCCGAATTTGAACGGTCTCCGGCTGTGGGCTTGCGGGGGAGGCGGGGGTGGAGGCGTTTTTCTGGAGGGCGGTGGAGGACGAGGGGAGAGGATGGTGGCCTTGGGCGTGCAAGGCCTCTTCCCAGTCGATGTGCAACAGCAGATCCCAGCCCGGGTTCTGTCTTTTGACCTGGCAGGAACAGGCGCCGGCAAGAAAGAGAGCGACCTCCTCGATTTGCTCATCCGAAAAGGAGGCGGAGGGCCAGGCGCCCAAGACACGTCCCCGGCCAAAGATGGCGGCCACCCAGGGTTCGGTGGATTCCTCGAGTCCGGACTTGGGGCCGGCGAGCATGGAGAGGAGGAGGTTGTCCGAGCTGGAACCCGATTTGGTGACGGTGTGGCGTCCGGGCACGCGAAGGACGGAGAACTGAACTTGGAGAGCGGGGCCGGGGCCGGGTTTGCTGCTGGGGTCGGAGGGGTCGATTTCCGGGAGCGCGACGACCTGCTGGAGGAATCGGAGCCGTTTTTCCAAAGCGGCGGCGGCGGCGTTGTCGGCGAGACCATCCTCGGATTCGACGAACACAAATACGGCGGAATCGCCTCGCAGGAGCCTGCGTACGATTTCGTCCCGCGCGGTTGATTGGGAGAGGGAATCGAGGAATTCCGGGGTGAGCGATCCACTCCAGAGGGGGTGGGGGGTGTTGGGAGCGGAGTCTGGGCGCAGCAGGCGGGAGGGGGCCTCGGGGATGGAATGGATTTCGAGATTGAGGGCGGAGGCTGCGGAGAAGTTGCGGGTGAACTTGGCGATCTCCGGTCGGGTGGCATCCTCCGCACTGACTTGGAGGTGGAAGGGATCGGGCGCCCAGCGGTCGAGGGCGAACCGGAAGACCGGAAGACTGCAGGCCTGCGCTCCCTGCACGAGGAGGCACAAGACCGCGGCGAGCAGAGGGGACGTCTTCATGGGGAGGCGCGGGAAGAAGCGGGCGCGCTACTGGCGGGGCTTTTTGAGCGGAGTCTCCTCCTCGCTCCCGTAGCACACGATTTTCCCTTCCTCCGTTGCGACAAAAAGCCTGCCACGTGCGACGGACATTCCATCCCAGACGGGCGGGCTGGAGAGCTGGATTTCCTGCGAGACCTTGCCGTTTTCGGTGGAAACGCTCAGGAGCCTGGCGCCGCGTTTGCCGCGGAGTGCGGCGTCCTGTTCGCGGAGTTGCTCAAGGATGGCGGGGTCTTTTTTGGAAAGCTGCTCGAGGGCGTACTCCTCGTTGATGCTGTCCTTGGGGCCTGCGAGGAGGATGTTTTTTCCCCCCAAGGCCATGGCCCGGGGAAACATTCCCACGGGGTTTTCCCAGGTGCGCTGGACGGCCGAGCCGGTTTTCCGGAGGGGGGTTGCAGCGCCTCTGGGCTCGCCTGTGGAACTGGAGGCGGCAAGGGCGGAATCTTTGGCGCCGAGTTTGCGGAACCACAGGCCGGTGGCGACCTTGCCCTTGCCGAAATCCACGCCCTTGAGCACCCCGTCAACGCTGTGTCCGGATTCGTCGCGGGCGTTTCCCCGGTCGAAGCTGACCGCGAGCAGCAGGCCTTCGGCGTTCTTGTAGGCGACAGCGCTGTTGGCGTGCTCGAGGATTTCCTCCTCCCGCAGGGCGCGCTGATAAAGCGCAAACTGGTCGATCATTCCGAAGTAGGGGGCGTTCTTCCCGAATTCAGAAACACGCGACTCGTGCGGAGCACCGAGTTGGAGTCCCAGCGCAGGCTGTTTGGTGATCAGTCCCTTCGCCTGAGTCTCGGCCGCCAGTTGTCCGTCGACAAAAAGACGCAGCATGTGGTTGTCGGCGAGAACCCCGACGAGATGATGCCAGCCCTCGTCGAGCGGGCGCAGCGCCTGGGCGGAGACCACCTCCGAGGTTTCACTGCGCACCGTGAATCCTGGACGCCTTTCCTGGATGGCCAGGCAGTAACCCATCCGCGCCCCCCCGTGCTGCGCCAGCACGCCATCGTTTCCATCCAGCAGCACCCACATCTCCACGGTGAGAGCGGTCTTTGAAACCGGCAGTTTTTCCGAGGGGAACAGAACGTGGGGGCGCTCCGCGGGCTCGGGGGCTGGAGCGGGATGGCTCGTGGCGGCTGCCCCCTTCTTTTTTCCACCCTTGCCGGCGCCTTTGTCCGATTCCAATTCCACGTCCGGGGCCTCTTTGGTGGAACAAAAGAGCTGATGCTCCATCGAGGTCGTCCATTTCAAATACTTAGCGTCCCGTCCGAATCCGTACACGTTCTGTTCATCGTGAACCAAGAGGCGCCCCTCGGGGGTGTACTTCCCAGCTTGGTAATAGCCGTTGTGCCCGCCGGCGAAGCTCTTGCCGTACACCCAGTAGCTCCGGTGGAACCAGGAATCATCCAGAAAGCCCATGGGCGCAAAAAGATGGCGTCCATCCCCTTTTTGAGCGCCGCCCTGCTCCGTGGCGTTGCCGCTGACAGGTCCAATCTCTCGGCGGATTCCATCGGCTCCGATTTTTTGCGAGCGCAGGTACAGGGTGGCGCCGTCGCTGGAGAGGATGTCGTTCAATCCCACGGGCATCTGGAGCGTCTTGTGACGGTCTTGAAAATCGCCGCCCGTTTCAGGGTCTTTCTTGTCGTAGACCTGTTCCGCCAGCTTCTTTCCCGTCCGCGCATCCAAGCGCAGGAACCGGAGTCCCCCGTCGAGAAACACGGAGCGTCCTGCGACTGCGTTGACGGTGGCGTCTTCGACCAGAACGCTTCCGTGGACGGGCCATACGGATTCGATCTGTTCCCAGGCGCCGTGCTTTCGTTCGGAGGGTGCGGCGAGGAATTTCCAGAGCAGCGCTCCGTCGGAGGCGCGCAGGGAGTAGATCCAGCCATCGGTGCCTCCGAAGAAGACGCGGCCCTTCCAGAAGGTGGGTGGCGAATCGATGCGGGCGTTGGCGGTGAACTGCCAAAGTGATTTGCCAGTGGCGTGATCCAGGGCGTGGAGGGTGTGAGCGTCGATCTGCGAAACGAACAGCTTTCCGGCGGCGATGGTGATAGCGGAGAGGCGTCCGGGGAGGCTGATTTCCCAAGACGGATTGAGGTTGGCCAAAAGCGGTTGGTCGCTGAAACCGCTGCGGGCGTTGTCGTGGCGGAAGGTGGGCCAGTCCTTGGGATCCGGATCGGACTCGTCCAGCGGCTGGTTCCAGGCGGGACCGTACACGAGTCTTTGGGCGTCGGGGAGCGGATCGGGGTGGGGTGTGGCGAGTGCGGCGCTGAGGGCGTTCATGCCATCGAGCTTTGCCTCGGGATAGCAGGCGCAGTTGTGGGGCCCTGCGTAGGTGAGCCCGTTGGCGGGGAGCACCCCGTAGAGGCAGGCTCCGCGAACCCAGTGGTTGAGGTTCCAGTGCTGCTTGTCCATGTCCACGTACTCAATGCCGGTGCGGGATGGGATGATGAATTTCTCGGTTGCCTTCGCGATGTAACAGCGATGATGAAACCAGTAAGTACCTGGAGGAACGTCGGGTGCGAACTTCTTCACCACCTCGCCCGTCTTGGGGTTGCGCCCGGTGAACTCGCCGGTTTGATGTCCATTGGTGGTTCCAGCGCTCCAAACCAGCCCTCCCGCCACGATCATGTCCTCGGGCGAGCGGTAGGCGGAGTTCTCGCGGGCTCCTGACCAGAGCGGCTTGCCAGTGGTGACATCAAGGGCGCTTTCGACGCCTCCGCCGCCAGTGTACATGACGATGTCGTCGTAGAGGACGATCCGCGGCCCAAAACTGTATTCGAGCTGGCGCGACTTTTGAGGGGCGCTTTCCCAGCGGGGGGCGCCGGTGGACGCGTCCAGGCAAACCACTTGGCTCCCGTTGTAGTACACAAGGGCTTTGCCGTCTGTCCCCAACGTAATCGGGGCGCAGAGCGCCTCCTTCTCCCAAAGCACTTTGCCGGTGTTGGCGTCCACCGCCATCAGTATCCGCGGCTTGCGGTCCCACTGGTACTCATCTTGCGCCCGCTTCTGGTCGTTCTCCAGCTTCGGGGCGTAATCCGTCAGCCCCCAGCCAGTCCGGTTCACCAGCAGGTAGAGCACGCCGTTTACGTGCAGAATCTCCTCGGCACCCTTGGTTTCCGCGAATTCCCGGAGAACGCGGCCCGTGGCGCCGTCCAGACAAGCCACGGGGCCCTCGAGTTCGCTGGCCACAAAGATGCGGTCTCCGTCTCCCACCAAGCGGCGTGTGAGCTGGGTGGGGCCTGATTTGAGGGGCCAGAGGTGGTTGGACCATTTTTCGATGGGTTTTTTCCACAAGATAGTCCCGTTGAATGCATCCCGCGCGATGAGCGACCATTGGGAGGGCAGCAGGATGGAGACACGCGAACCCTCGTCCATGATGTAGAAAAGACGGCCATTTGAGGACACTTGGGCTGACACACTCGACATGCGGTCGTGGTGCCGGGACCAGCGCGGGTTGCCCACCCACTGCATGCGCTCTGGCGGCCCAACCTGTTCGTCGTGCGAAACAGCGTTACCCTTGGCGCTGTAGTAGTAGTGCGTCCAGTCATCGAGGGATGCGGGCCTCGGCTTGAGGGTCTTGGTCCAGATTCCGTCCTTTTTGCGCAACATCACCCCGTTGGGGGTGAGAATCCGGAGCACCTCCTCGACGGGCACCTGTCCGAGGTCCTCCACGATGACAAGGTTGACGAGGTTGTCGATGTAGGGAAGTTGGTTGCCAAGCAGTTGTGCCGCGCTGACAGAACCGTAGGAGCCCGCAGCACGGATGGCTTGGCGGGCTGCCTCCACGCGGGAGGCATCGGGGTCCAAGCTCTGGACTTGGAAGGAGGGCTGCACCCGCAGGGCCGCGGGCAGTTCCGGGTTAGCAAGCCCTAGTTGGAGAATAATCCCCCCTTGGATTCCAGAGGTCTCGAGCAGGGTGGCTGCCTCTCTCGCCGCCGCAGAGGGCGCTGGGGGGAGCTGGGCCCAGAGTTGCTGCGGGAGAGGGAGAACCGATCCTAGGGTTCCAAGGCTCCAGCACAGTGCTCCAAGAGAAAAGGTCCGAGACCGGGGGCGAGAAATGGGCAGCGGATTCATGGCGGTACGCCACAAGAACACTCGCCCGAGCCAAAAGTTGCGCGGTGTGCTGCGGGTGTCCCCCCTGCGGTCTCTGGCCCTAACCGCTCTCCGGCATGAAGGTCGGGAGGGAGATGCCTCCGCTCCCAGTCCCGTTTGGAAGGCTGCCCCGCATGGAGGCCAGGTGCAGCTCCACATTGCGTCCCCCCCACGCGTAGGCCTGGCGCACCAAAACTTCCGCGTCCACCGGCACCAACCAGAGCACCTCCTGTCCACGAAAATGCTGATTCAAGGCCGCGTGGATGAGGGCAGCCATGGGCGCCTGGGTCTCGGAGGCTCCGGGACCCAGCATCCGGATACCCGGATGGTTCACCCCTCCAAGAAAGCCGACGAGCGTGCCCTCCTTTTCCGCCACGTCCAGAAGCCAGCAACCGTCGGTATTCCGCAGGAAGTGCGCATAATCGTGGAGCCGGGAAACGCCGTGGAGCCGTTCCTCCAGCGCGACGATGGCGGGCAGATCGGAGGCGCGGGCGGGTCGCACGTGCCATTCCGGAAGCGGTTCGGGGTGCGGGAGCCCGGTTTCCGGCACGCGCAGGGTGATGTCCTGAAAAGTGCGGTAGGGCACAAACCCCAGCCGGGTATAGAGGGAAAAGGACGCGAGATTCATCGCGCTGCTCACGAGGCGCGCCGGGAGAGCGGCGGCATCGGCCAGGGAGAGCACCGCTTCCATGAGGAGGCGCGCCACGCCCTTTCCCGCGAAGCGCGGGTGCGCGGCAACAATCCCGATTCCGAAGTGGGTTTTTCTGGGATGATAGAAGGCGCATCCCGCAAGCGCGCCGGACGCCTCGTCCTCGGCCACCATGCAGCAGTCCGGGTCGAGGGCGTGGTAGAGTTGGGGAAACAGGGCGAAGGGCGCGGGATCCGACCCGAATTTGGGATCGTTGAGGTGCGTCTGGTAGTAGGTGCTGAGTGCGGCGTGGATGAGCGTCGCAATCTCAGCCTCATCCTGGGGCGTACTTTGGCGAAGGCGCATGGGAAGGGGGCAAGGGGACATCTCGGGGACGAGCGCTTACGGCGAGCGCTTTCGAAAAGACGGGGGTTTGGGACCGGAGCGCGCTCCACGCACCGGACGACGGGGAGCGTCCTCGGCGCGGGGCTGAGCGGGGTGATTTGGGAGGGCTCTCGGGGATCCTTTGGGGGAAGCCTTGACGTCGCGGGGAGCCGGATTCGGGGGCGTCGCCACCCTCTCGTACTTCTCGATGCAGCAGAAAAAGCAGCCTAGATCGACCTTCTGGCGCTGGACGAGGCGGAGCGCGTCTCCCTTGGGCTTGAGGGGCAGTGGGTTGACCAACACCAGACGGCCTCCGGGCCGGAGCGTGGCGGCGGCGGCCTCGAAAAGGTCTTCGATGAGCTTCGAAAGATTGGGGATGGGGACGCGTTTTCCGAGGGGCGGATTGGTCAGGATGAGCGAGACGTTGCGCAGGGTGGGAATCTTGGTGTGCTTGCGGAAGTCGATGCAGAGCAGGGAGGTTTCCGGAGGCGACGGGAGCGCTGCGCGCAGGTTGGCTCGCGCGGTTTCGATGGCCTCGGGGGCGAGGTCGGTTCCGAAAACGCGGGAGACTCCTCCCAGAAGGCAGCGCTCGATGAGTTCGAGTCCCGAGCCGCAGAAGGGATCCCACACGGTCTCGTTCTCGCTCACGCCGGCGATACGGGCCAGGGTGGCTGCGAGGGGCGGATGGGAAGCGGCGGGGACGTCGCCCTGGCGGTAGGCGAACCGGGGATCGGGGCGGAGCCTGGGGGAGAGTTCGACGGAGAAACCCGCCGTAGTCCGCAGGATCTGAATTTCCCAGGGGGCGTTTCGCGGGTCGTTCAGAAGGCGGGGATTCAGCTCAAAAACCCTTTCCGCGAGGGGTTTGACGAATCGGCCCCGGGACGTTTTGAATCCGAGTTCGAAGCGGTAGCGGAGGGGGCCGCTGGTGAGCGAGCGCAGAATTTGTTCGCAAAGCGGTGCCGCGATGAGGGCGGCGAGGGGTTCCACGGGAGGCTGGTCGGCGGAGCCAGGCACCTCACCCAGGACCACTCCGACGGAGCTGAACGTCCGCAGCGAGTAGAGCTGCTCGAGGGAGAAAGGAGCCTTGGAAACCACGCACACCTGCTCCGGAAGCACGGCGCTGACGCGGAACTTCGAGCGCAACCCCGGTGATTGCTGGACCTCCTCGCGGAGGATTTCCTGGATTCCCTTGCGGCAGCGCAGGCGCAGGAGGGTGTCGTGGGGCAGGGCCACGGTCTTTTCAAAACGCAGGCTGCTCGGCGTCTCGCCACGCGCGATGTTGGCTTTCAGACGCAGGAGGGTGCCGGAATTCAATGTCTCATCCCGTCGAGCCTGGAGGGTGGCCTTCCCCCCGACCCGCTCCAGCGCCGTGGTGAGCACGCGTCGCTCGCGGGCGGATCCGGACTCCTTGAGCAGATGCAGGAGGGAGTGCTCCTCGGTCCGCGACGCCTCCAGCTTGGGGAGGGCGAGAATCGCATAGCGGCGGACTTTTTCCTCCGGATCCGAGAGAAGCTCGCGCATCCAGTCGCGTGCCTGCGCCTTTTGCTCCGGGGAGCCGGACTCGGAAAAAACGACGCCCACGGCGCGCACGATGGAGACGAGCGGGGCGCGTTGGTTTTGAGGGGCGGCGTTGAAGCGTGGGACCTCGGTTTTCCAGAGTTGCTCGCAGGAGAGGGTGCGGAGTTGCTGGTAGTGAGATTTCAGGAGTTGCGTCGGCCGCGGGCTCATGGGCTGAGACTGCCTGCTTTTGGGCGGGGGAGCCATTGCGCATTTCCATGGGCATGGAGTCGCGATTGCGGGGGGCGGCCAATTGGTGCGGGCGGGAGCGATGCGGTTTTTTTACATGAAAAAGCGGCGTCGATCCAAGGCGTGAGGCCGGAGGGGAAGGCACTCTCGCTCCATGCTTTCGCGTGCTCTCTTTCATGCGCTGCTCCTTGCCGTCCTCACCCCTTTGCCGGTCCTTGCGCAGGGGCTTCGTTTCAATCGCGACATTCGCCCCATCCTTTCCGAGCACTGCTTCGCCTGCCACGGTTTTGATCGCAACAAACGGGATTCCGGCCTCCGTCTCGACCGGCGCGAGGATGCCCTGCGTCCCGCGCGAAGCGGAGCCATTCCGATCGTGCCGGGGAAACCGGAGGAGAGCGAGCTGATCGCACGGATTTACAGCACGGAACCGGACGACCTCATGCCGCCGCCCAAAGCGCACAAGACGCTGAGCACGGCCCAGAGGGATCTCCTCAAGCGGTGGGTGATCGAAGGAGCGCCCTACGAGCCGCACTGGGCCTACGCGCCCCTTGCAAGGCCGGCTGCGGGGGCCGAGGGCTCCGCCGCCATCGACTGGTTTGTCGAGCAGCGGCTGCGTGCGGAGGGAATAGAAGTCTCTCCGACGGCGGATCCGGAAACCCTGCGTCGGCGGATCGCGCTCGACCTCGTGGGGCTGCCCCCGGTCGCAGTGCAAGGCCAGTCCGGGGAAAGCCCGGGGCCGGATTCTGCGGGGGGGCTCCGGGAGTGGATCGAGCAGCTCCTGCATTCTCCGCGCTACGGCGAGCGATGGGCCGTGTGGTGGCTGGACGCCGTGCGTTTTGCAGACACGGTGGGATATCACGGCGACCAGACGCAGCGCGTTTTTCCGTACCGCGACTATGTGATTGAGGCGTTCAACCGGAACAAACGGTTCGACGAGTTCACCGTCGAACAAATTGCGGGCGATCTTCTTCCGAATGCGACTCCGGAACAGCGGGTGGCCTCGGGATTCAACCGACTGAGCATGATGACCCGGGAGGGGGGAATCCAACCGAAGGAATACTTTGCCAAGTACATGGCCGACCGCGTGAGGGCGGTCGGAAGTGCCTGGCTCGGAGCCACGATCGGCTGCGCGGAGTGTCACGACCACAAGTTTGATCCGATCACGCAGCGCGACTTTTACGCGCTCGGCGCTTACTTTGCGGATCTGAAGCAGTACGCCCTTTACCACGGCGTTTTTCTGCCCAATCCCGATCTCAAGGGTTGGACGGACCACCACCCTTTTCCACCTGAGATCGAGGTGCAAAGCGCGTATCGGGAGCGACGGCGGCGGAGGTTCGAGGCGGAGCGGGAGTCGATTGCGAGGAACGCGTGGGAGAAGGTTGCGTCGGCGGAGCGGTTGTCCTGGAAGACCGCGATGCGCAGTTTTTTGGACACCCATCCGAGCGGATGGATGACCCCGGAGGCCGAGGCCCGGCTGGGTGCGGTCCCGCAGGGCAAGGACGCTGCGCCCTTGGTGCGGCGCGAGCCTGATGGAAGTCTTTTCTTGGAAAAGGCCGCCCAGGGATCCCTCGCGGTGCACCTGCGCGAGGTTCGCGGGACTGTGGCGGCGCTCCGGGTGGAACTGCTCCCCCACGCTGCGCACGGGGGGCGTTTGGTGCGAACCGGAGAGCTGGAAAAGCTGGTGGTGCTTCCGGCGCTGCACGTGCGTCGAAAGGGGGCGAATGCACGCGAGGCCCTTCCTTTCCGCCACGGGGATGCCCGCACGAAGGATCCGACGTATTTTCAGGGGGACCATGAACCGGGCGTTTTGAAGGGTTGGAAGCCCGCGGCGGCGCCTCCCATGGGCCTGCAGGCACAGGCGGCGGTGTGGCTGCTGCGCAACCCGGTGGCTTTGGAGGACGGGGACGAGTTGGTGTGCACCTTCGCGGACGGCAAGTGGAACGCGGGATGCGTGCGAATCTCGGTGTCCCCGCTTGCGACCCTGCAGGATGGAGGGGAAGCCTTCGACGCTGCGGGTCTGGACGCGCCGGTTCTCTGGTTTGCCTCGAATCCGGCGGAGGAAAAAGTGCGCGAGTCGTTTGTCCGCGCAGAGCAGGCCATGCTTGAGTGCCGGAACGGGCGGGCATTCTCGCTCGTCTCGCAGGCGGTGGAGCCCGCGACCGTTCGGGTTCTGCCGCGGGGAAACTGGCAGGATGAATCCGGCCCCCTCGTGGAGCCGGCGACTCCCGGGTTCCTGCCGGCTTCTTTAGCTGGGGAGCCGCGCCGCCAGAACCGGCTGGATTTGGCCCGGTGGCTCGTTTCCGCAGAGAATCCGGTGCCGCCCCGGGCGTTGATGAACCGCCTCTGGAAGGCGTTCTTCGGGACTGGGCTCAGTGCGACGCTGGACGATCTTGGGACCCAGGGCGAGCCGCCGTCGCACCCTGAGCTCCTAGACTGGCTGGCCGCCGAGTTCCGCGAGAGCGGCTGGGACTTCCGCCACATGGTGCGTCTGATTGTGAACTCGAAGACCTACCAGCGCAGCGCGCGCCAGCGCCCCGAGCTGGCTGGGATCGATCCCTCGAACCGGCTTCTGGCGTGTCAGAATCCGCGGCGTCTCGAGGCGGAGTTTGTGCGGGACAACGCCCTGGCCATCGCCGGCCTCCTGGACTCGGAGGTGGGCGGTCCCAGTGTGCACATCTATTTTCCGAAGGACCTTTACCGGGACATGGAATTTCCAAAGCGCGTCTTTCATCCGGTCGAGGACGAGCGTCAGTGGCGGCGCGGGTTGTATGTGCACTGGCAACGCACATTTCTGCATCCGATGCTGGCTGCGTTTGACGCCCCCAACCGGGATGAGAGCGCGTGTATGCGCACGCAGGCCAACACTCCCCAGCAGGCCCTGACCCTGCTCAACGATCCGACTTTTGTGGAAGCTGCCCGCGTGCTTGCCGGGAAATGCCTCGCCGCCTGCCCCACAGCGACGGACGACACGCGACTGGAGTGGATGATCCGACGGACATTGTGCCGGGGTTCGCAGGGAGCCGAGCGCTCCGGGCTGCGGAAGCTCCTGCATGATCACCGGGAGCGGTTCGCTGGCGACGCCGATGGGGCGGGTGCCCTTTTGCGCACGGGCTCGGCGCCGTCTGCGGCGGCGTCCGGCGTGATGGCTCCTGAGCCTGAGGTGGCGGCATGGACCAGCGTGGCGCGCGTCCTCCTGAACCTTCACGAAACCATCACCCGTTATTGAACGATGCACCTCCCCTCCCCTCGACGAACCGACCCCGACTCCCGTACCCGGCGCGCCTTTTTAACCGAGTCCGCACTGGGCTTCGGGGGCCTTGCGCTGGCCTCCTTGTTTGGCGCGGAGCGCGCCAGTGCCGAGGAGGCCGGAGGCGCCCGCTGGAGTGGGGTTCTTGCCAGGCCCCACGTGGCGCCGAGGGCGAAGCGGATTATTTTCCTGTGCATGGCGGGAGGGCCCTCGCATCTGGAGACCTTCGACTGGAAGCCGGAGCTAAAGCGGATCGATGGAGACGCGTTTCCGGATTCCTTCACCAAAGGGCAGCAACTGGCCCAGCTGCAGGGTTCGGTGCTGCGTGCGCGGGGAGCCTTCTGCGGGTTCGAGCGATGCGGGAAAAGCGGGCAGGAAATCAGCACGCTCTTCCCCGGCATCGGGTCGGTAGCCGACGAAATCGCGATCATCCGCTCGATGCAGACCGAGCAGATCAATCACGACACGGCTCATGCTTTCATGAACACGGGGAGCATCATCAAGGGGCGGCCGAGTCTTGGAAGCTGGCTCCTGTACGGTCTGGGTGCTGAGACGGCGGATCTTCCGGGATTTGTGGTGCTGACTTCGACGGGGAAGACGGGCGTCCAGCCGATCTCCGCCCGCCAGTGGAGCAGTGGGGTGTTGCCGGGCCGTTTCCAGGGAATCCCGTTCCAGTCGAAGGGCCAGGCGGTGCATTACCTTGGAAATCCCGAGGGGATTTGCCAGTCGATGCAGCGGCAGATTGTGGATGAGGTGGGACGCTGGAATCGGCTTGCGGCGGATCGGATGCAGGATGTCGAGGCGCAGGTGCGCATTGCCCAGTATGAGATGGCGTTTCGGATGCAGTCTTCCGTTCCCGAGCTTGCGGACCTGAGTGGCGAATCGCAGAAGACCTTGGAGGAGTACGGGATCAAGGAGGCCGGAGAGGGCAGTTTTGCAAGCAACTGTCTCCTCGCGCGTCGCCTTGCGGAGCGTGGCGTCCGCATGATCCAGCTCTACCACCGGGGCTGGGATCACCATGGAGGATTGGAGGAGGGAATGAAGACTGCGGCCGCGGAAACCGATCGCGCGACGGCGGCCCTGCTGCGGGACCTCCAGCGGCGCGGGCTCTTGGAGGATACCCTTGTGGTGTGGGGCGGCGAGTTTGGGCGCACCCCGATGGGTCAGGGCACCGGCCGGGACCACCACATTCTGGCGTTCAGTCTCTTCCTTGCGGGCGGAGGGGTCCGTGGGGGGCTAACCTACGGTGCGACGGATGAGCTGGGGTACCGGGCGGTGGAGAATGTGGTGTCGGTTCACGATCTTCAGGCGACGCTCCTGCATCTGATGGGGATTGATCATCTGCGGCTGAGTACGAAGTTCCAGGGGCTGGACGTGCGGCTGACCGGGGTGAGCCATGCCAAGGTTGTGGAGGCGCTTCTCGCCTAGGACGGCAACGCCGCGGGCTGACGGTGGGGTGCGGGGAGCACTGGGAGCGTCACTCGGTGCTGGGGCGTGGAGCGTGACGCGTGCGCGCCGAGACGGAACGTGCGGCGCCTTTTGAGGCGCGATACTGGGAGGGGGTCTCGCCCAAGAGTTCGGTGAAGGCCCGGGTGAAGTGGGGCTGGTCGTAAAACCCACAGTCCAAGGCCACGGAAGCGACGGTGGCGCCGGGCTGCGTGAGGAGCTCGCACGCCCGATCGATCCGGACACGGAGGAGGTACTGGTGCGGGGTCGAACCCAGAATTCGGCGAAAGGTCCTCTCAAATTGACTCACCGAGAGGCCCGCGAGTTTCGCCAGTACGGCGGTGGTGAGCGGCTGTGCGTAGTCGCGGTGGAGACGCTCGACGGAGCGCGCGAGCCGTTCGAGGCCCTCGGTGTCAAAGCGCAGGTCCGGCACCCTGCGAGAGAATCCCGCCACGCCCACCACGATGCCCGACCGATTGCGGAGGGGAACTTTGTTGGTCACGATGAGTGCCGGCGATCCCCGCAGGTTTGGGAAAGGTTCGAGCCGGTTGTGAATGGGCTCTCCGGTGGTCAGAACCTGTTCGTCATCCCGCAGGTAAACTGGCACCCGCGCGTGGGGAAAGAGATCCCAGTCGCTCTTCCCGACGGCTTCACGCTCCGAACGGATGCCGCAGAACTCGCATGCGAGCCGGTTCAGCGCCATGAAGCGGCCCTCGGAATTTTTGAGAAAAACGGACACCTCCGGGAGGAGGTCGAACAGAAGCAGCATCTGTTCGCTCGAGCCGATCTCGCGCAGGAATCTGCGGCGCAGGAGAAGCCAATTCACGGGTGAATGGTACCGCGGAGGGCAAGGGCGTGTGGCGACCCGTGCAGAGGGATGTTTCCGGGCTGCAAGATTTCTGCGATGGCCTTGGGCGTGCGCATTCGAAATCTGATCCTGATTCTTGGTGACCAGTTGAACGAGGATTCCGCCGCGCTGGATGGCATGGATCCGGATCAGGATGCCCTGTGGATGGCGGAGGTCGCGCAGGAGAGCCTCAAAGTGTGGAGCAGCAAGCCGCGGACTGCGGTCTTTTTGTCGGCGATGCGACACTACCGCGACGGGGCGAGGGCGAAGGGATGGAAGGTTTTTTACCGGGAGCTGCAGCGGGAGGGGGCGGTGTGGCAGGAGCCCGAGGGGAGCGAGTCGCAGAGTCTGGCGGAGACGTTTTCGGGAGCGTTGGCCGAGTTTGCGGAGAGGCATTCCGCCGGAAAGTGGATTGTGGTGGAGGCGGGCGAGTGGAGCGTTTCGGAGGAAATCCGGGAGGCCGCCGCGACGGCGCGCGTGCCCCTGGAGGTTCGTGAGGACCGGCATTTTTTGTGCAGCCGGGCGGAGTTCGCAGCGCACCGGAAGGGGCGGAAGCAGCTGCGAATGGAATACTTTTATCGAGAGATGCGCCAGCGCTACGGGGTGCTGATGCAGGACGGAAAGCCGGCCGGCGGGGCATGGAATTTCGATGCGGAGAACCGCAAGAGTTTCGGCGGGGAAGGTCCGCCGCTGCACCTGCCGCCGCGCCGGTTCGAGCCGGATGCCGTCACGCGGGGGGTGATTGCGATGGTGGAGGTTCGGTTCGCCGGGCACCCGGGAGATTTGGGGGCGTTTGACTGGCCGGTCACGCCTGGTCAGGCGGTGGAGGCGCTCGAGGATTTCATCAACCGGCGTTTGAGCGAGTTTGGAGACTGGCAAGATGCGATGTGGACCTCCGAGCCGTGGTTGTTCCACTCGCGCCTGAGCGTCGCTTTGAATCTGAAGTTGCTCGATCCGCGTCGGGTGCTGGCGGCGGCGGAAGATGCTTGGAGGAAGGGGAGGGCGCCGCTGGCGGGAGTCGAGGGCTTCATCCGCCAGATCTTGGGATGGAGGGAGTATGTGCGGGGAATTTACTGGAGCGAAATGCCGGGCTATCTCGACGGAAATGCGCTGGGGGCCGAGGAGCCGCTGCCCGCCTTTTACTGGACGGGCGACACCCGGATGGCGTGTCTGAAGGACGCGTTGGCCCAGACCTTGAGACTGGGATACGCGCATCATATCCAGCGGTTGATGGTTACGGGGCTTTTCGCGCTACTGCTCGGGGTGCGTCCCCGGGAGGTCCATGGCTGGTATCTGGCCGTCTATGTGGACGCCGTGGAGTGGGTGGAATTGCCCAATACGCTGGGGATGTCGCAACACGCGGACGGCGGGCGGATGGCGAGCAAACCCTACATTGCCTCGGGAAAGTATCTGCAACGGATGAGCAATTACTGCTCGGGTTGCTGCTTTGATCCCGCCAAAAGCACGGGGCCGGGGGCTTGCCCGATCACGACCTTGTACTGGGATTTTTTGATGCGCCACGAGGCTCGCCTGCGAACGAATCCGCGGATGGCGATGCAGGTTCGCAATCTCGCGCGACTGGGACCCGAGGAGCGCGAGGGCATTCGAGCCGCCGCGGCGCGGGTTCGTGCGAATCCCTCGGGATAAACCGGGGGGCGGGCCGGTCCCAAACGCATTCTGGTCCAGTGCGATGGGGATCAATCGGGCTGGTTACGCATGGCGTCTGCGACTTGGGCGAAGAAGGCGGAGAGTAGAGTGGATTCTGCCTGGGGGACAGCCACTTCGCGCATGGCTTTGCCCATGCATTCGAGCCAGCGGTCTCTGGCCTGAGTGCCGATGGGGAATGGGAAATGGCGTGCCCTGAGCCTGGGGTGGCCGCGTTTTTCGAGGTAGGCTGGAGAGCCTCCAAAGCGGTAGATGAGAAAGTCCGCGAGGCGAGATTCGGCTCCCTGCCAGTCGTCTTGGGGATACATCGGGCCGATAAGATCATCGCTGCGGACGTGCTGATAAAAAGCGTGCACCATGCGGCGAAGGGTATCCTCGCCGAGGGACGTCGTGAGTGACGCGAGGGGGTCCATGGGTTGGGTGTCAGGCGGATCGGAATGGAAGGGGCGGGTTCCACCATGACGCGAGGGCGGTTGCGAGGGAAGCAGGGGAGAGGGGAAGCTCCGTCTGCACCCGGGGCTTGGGATTGGAGGGGCCCCGCGGAAAGTGCGGGGTGGACAGCGAGGCGGGGGTTCGGTCCACTCGGGTTCCACCTTTGGACTATGAAGCGCCACGCCTTTCTCCTGCCTCTTGTTTCGGCCCTGACCCTCGGGTTCCGAGTGTTTGCAATCTCTGCGGCTGAGCCGCCCAAAGGGGAGCCAACCAACGCGGCGGAGGCCGAGGCGCAGCGGATTGCGGCGGAGAAGAAGGCGGCTGCTGCGGCAGCCTTGGATGCGCGCTATGAGGCGGTGGTCTCGAAGCTTCCCGCGGATGAGCAGGCATGGGAGCAGACACTCCAAAAGTGCCTTGGGAATTTCTATTTGCCTCTGCACAAGGCAGACAAGGTGGCTGGCCGTTCGAATGCGTGGGATTTTGTGCGGGACAATCCGAAGCTTCCGCGCGTTCTGCTAATTGGGGACTCGGTTTCGCGGGGGTACACGCAGTCCGTTCGCTCGCTCCTCGTCGGCAAGGTCAATGTGCACCGGGCCCCGGAGAACTGCGGTCCGACCGCGAACGGGCTGAAGAAAATCGATGTGTGGCTGGGTGACGGAAAATGGGATGTGATTCACTTCAACTTTGGGATTCATGACCGGGCCACTCCGGTTGAGGAGTACACCCAGCGTCTGGAGCAGTTGGTTGGGCGGATGAAGGCGACGGGGGCAAAGTTGGTGTGGGCGAGCACGACGCCGATTCCCGACGATCCCGCGAAGAGGCAGTCGAATGAATCCATCGTGGAAAGGAATCGCGCCGCCGCTGCGCTCATGGCCAGGCACGGGATAGCCGTGGACGATCTTTTTTCTGCGATCACGCCGAAGCTTTCGACGCTGCAGAATCCGAATGACGTGCACTTCAACCCCGCAGGCTACGACTTCCTGGGGGCGGAGGTGGCCGCCTCGATCGAGAAGGTCCTCGGGAAGTGAGGTGGCGGTGCGGGCGGTGGTGCCGCATTGAAGTGCACGACACGCAGGAAGTGCACGACACGCACAAAGGTCCGGGGGGCGATCGGCCCGGGCTACTTTGCAGGGCGGGCCGCGACCTCCCGCAGTTGGATGGCGTCGAAGTGCTTGTCTCCGGCGGGCGCGTCGCTGACGATGACGAGCTTGTCTCCCGGGCGCGCCAAGCCCCGGTCAAGCAGGATGGCCTCCGCGGCAGGGATGGCTTGGTCAGAGGGGGCAGTGAAGGGGACCACGAAGGGAATGGTGCCCCAGTTGAGGGTAAGCCGGCGGGCCACCGTTTCGTTGGGTGCAAAGGCGAGCACCGGCGCGTGGATGGGGCGTTGTCCGGAAACGAAATTGGCGATGATGCCGCGGCGGGTGAACACGACGAGTTTCGATCCGGGCAATGAGTTTGCGAGGGTGACCGCGGCGTGGACGGTTTTCTGGCGCTCGTCGGCGAGGAGGGCCTCGGAGGCGAAGCCGGCGCCGCCGCTGCGTTCGATTCTGCGCGCGACTTTATCGAGCACTTCAACACATTTGAGCGGGTATTTACCGATGGTGGTTTCACCGGAGAGCATGATGCCGTCGGCCTGTTCGAAGACGGCGTTGGCAACGTCGGTGACCTCGGCCCGGGTTGGGACGGGATTCGAGATCATGGACTCGAGCATGTGCGTGGCGACGATCACGGGGCGGCCGTGTTTGATGCAGCGCTTGACGATTCGGCGCTGGATGATGGGCAGATCCTCCATGGGGCACTCGATTCCCAAGTCGCCGCGGGCGACCATCACCGCATCGGTTTTTTTGATGATCTCGTCGAGGTTGCGCACGGCGAGCTGGTCTTCGATTTTTGCGACGATGTGCGCCTTGCTGCCGTGTCCCTTGAGAACGCTGCGCAGGATTTCGACGTCTGCCCCCTCCCTGCAGAAGGAGAGCGCGACGAAATCGACGCCGAGTTCGCAGCCCAGAGCGATGTCTGCAAGGTCCTTCTCCGTGAGGGGCGGGAGGTTGACCTTCACTCCAGGAAGGTTGATGTGGCGGCGTGAACCCATGGTGCCCTCGGTGAGGACCTGGCAGCGGATGCGGTGCCCCTGTTTGGAGAGCACCTTCATGTGAATCACGCCGTTGTCGACGAGCACGGTGTCGCCGACAGAGATGTCGTCGATGAGGCCGTCGTAATTCACGTCGACGGAGAAGGCCTCCTCGCTTTTCTCCCCTCGGACGGTGAACTCGAAGATGTCTCCGCTCTTGAGGTTGAGCTTGGTGGCGAGATCCCCCGTTCGGATCGCGGGTCCCTGCGTATCGAGGAGGATGCCGACGGGTTTTTGCAGGGACGCGGCGATGCCTCGGATTCTTGGGACGAGGGAGCGCACCCACTCGTGGGGCGCATGGCTCATGTTGAGTCGGAAGATGTTGGTGCCCGCGTTGATCAGGGACCGGAGGGAATCCTCCGACTCGGTGGCTGGACCAAGGGTGACGATGATTTTGGTCTTGCGCATGCGCTATGCATGGCGTTTTCCGAGCGGCTGGGCAAGCCGGCAAGAGAGAAGCCGGGGTGGAGCGGGCTCAGGTTTTTTGGATCAGTTCGATTTCGTAGCCCTCGGGGGCGTCGATGAACGCGATGACACTGCCTGAGGAGGTGCGTGTGGGGCCGTCAGAGAGCGGGTAGCCGAGGGCTGCGGCGTGGGCTGCGAAACGGTGGAGATCGTCGACTTGGAAAGCGAGGTGGGTGAGGTCTGGACCGACGGAGACAGGGCCCGAGGCGTCGAATTTACAGATTTCGATGAGTTCTTCGCTTTGAGGGGCCTTGAAGAAGACCAGCTCGGATCCGCGCGGAGAGGTGTGTCTGGAGACCTCCTGGAGTCCAAGGACCTGGGTGTAGAAATGGGTGGTGCGTTCGAGGTCCTGGACGCGGTAGCGGGTGTGGAGGAGTTTGGTAATCATGGTGGATGTTTTTCAGGCTTCAGCTTCGGAGCGGGGCCACTAAGGATGAAGCTTCCCCTAGTGCTGGCCAAGACGGGGGGCAACTCAAACCAGTATGATCGCACTCGGCATCGACAGCGGAACTCAATCGACAAAAACCATCGCCGTGGACGTGGCCTCAGGCCGGCTCCTCGCCTCGGACGCACGGCCGTACGGGCTGGTGGAAGGGCTGCCCCCGGGGCACCTTGAGCAGAACCCGCAGGACTGGCTGGATGCGGTGGAACAAACGGTGGAAAAGGTGCTTGCCGATCTGGGGTCGCGGAAGCAGGAGGTGGCGGCGATCGGGGTGAGCGGGCAGCAGCATGGGTTTGTGCCGTTGGATGGACAGGGGCGGGTGATTCGCGCTGCAAAGCTGTGGTGTGACACTTCGACGGTGGAGCAGTGCAAACAGTTTGAGGCGGAATTCGGTGGGGCGGAGGAGCTCATCAAGCTCTCCGGAAACGGAATGCTCCCGGGGTACACGGCCCCCAAAATTCTTTGGCTCAAGCAGAACGAGCCGCATCACTACAAGGCCCTACGGACGGTGCTGCTGCCGCACGACTACATCAATTTTTTCCTGACCGGTGAGCGTACCATGGAGTTCGGAGACGCCTCCGGCACCGGCCTGATGGATGTGCGGACCCGGACCTGGTGCGATCCTTTGGTGGAGTTTATCGGTCCGGAATTGCACGACGCGCTGCCAGGCATTGCTTCGTCGCGCCGAGCGATTGGCCTGCTGCGGGAGAACCTGAGAGCGAAGTGGGGTCTGGAGAAAAGCCCGGTGGTGAGTGCGGGTGGTGGGGATAATATGATGGGTGCGATCGGTACGGGGAACGTGCAGCCCGGCGTGGTGACGGTGAGTTTGGGAACCTCTGGGACGGTGTTTGCGCATGCGGCGGAGGCTGTGGTGGACCCGGAAGGGGAGGTGGCTGCGTTCTGTGATTCGACGGACCGTTGGATGCCGCTGGTGTGCACGATGAACGTGACGGTCGCCACCGAGCAGATCCGGAAGACGTTCGGTTGGTCTCACGAGGAAATGGAGCGCCAGATGGAATCGGTTCCTGCGGGGGCGGGCGGATTGTTGTTTCTTCCGTATCTGAACGGGGAGCGCACCCCCAATCTCCCGGGCGCTACGGGAGTGATGCACGGTCTGACGACGACCACGATGCAGCCCGCGTACATGGCCCGGGCGGTGATGGAGGGGGTGACGCTTGGGCTTGCCTACGGGCTGCAACGCTTTCGTGCTCTGGGTATTGTGCCCACGGAAATCCGTCTTACAGGCGGGGGAAGCAAGAGCGCGCTCTGGCGGCAGATTTGCGCCGATATTTTCGGGGTGCCGACGGTTTGCCTCAAAAGCGCCGAGGGAGCGGCCCTGGGGGCGGCGATCCAAGCGGCGTACGCGTGGGAGACGGCGCAGGGCAAGTCGGCGAAGTTCCGTGATTTGTGTGAGCGCCTAGTTGAGGTGGATGCTGCAACGCGGTGTGAACCGAGGGCGGAGCATATGGGGGTGTATTCGAGGCAGCTTTCCCGGCAGAGCGAAATGACGAGCCGTCTGCACGCAGGGGGATACCTGTAGCGGCGGGAGGCTCCACGGGGCCTTGGCGGGACGCAGCCGTTTGAACCACCAGAAACCACGATATGAAATTGGTGCTAGCCGCGACCGGGGCCAGCGGGGCGATTTACATGCAGCGTCTCTTGGAGAAGCTGGATGTGAACCAGCACGAGGTCCATTTGGTTTTCAGCCCCTATGCGCGGCAGGTGATCGCGGAGGAGATTGGTGAGTTGAGGGTGCCGGAGGGGGTGCGCGTGCATGGGGACAAGACCATGAATGTTCCTTTTGTGAGTGGTTCGGCGCGCTTTGACGCGATGGTGATTGTGCCGTGCTCGATGGGAACGCTCGGGCGGATTGCGGCGGGTACCAGCGATTCGACGATCCTGCGGGCGGCAGATGTTTTTTTGAAGGAGCGGCGTCGGCTGATTTTGGTTTTGCGGGAGACGCCGTGGAATTTGATTCATGCCCGCAACGTGGTGACGTTGATGGAGGCGGGTGCTTCGATCATGCCCGCTTCACCGTCTTTTTACGGGGGGGCACCCACGGTGGAGGCTTTGGTTGACAGCGTTGTGGACCGGATTTTGGACCAGTTGGATTTGCCGCATCCGGATGCGTTTCGGTGGAAGGAGGAGGGAATTTGAACTGGCATGGCGTGGGGGCGTGGTTGGGGGTGCGTTTGATGAAAGTGCTGGGTGGATCGCTACGGTGGGAGTTGAAGGATGAGGCGGGATATCTGACGCGTCCCGTGGGAGATCCGGTGCTGGTGGCTGCGTGGCACAACCGCATTTTTGCTCTCCCCCTTTGCTACCAGTGGCTGTGCAAGGCTAGGCGTCCGCTGACGGTACTCACGAGCGCGAGCCGGGATGGGGGATTTCTGAGCGCACTTGTCTCGCGTTTTGGGATTGGTTCCGTGCGCGGTTCCAGTTCGCGACGCGGGTCTGCGGCTGTGCGCGAGCTGGCGGGCGAACTCAAGCGTGGGGCCGATGTGATCATCACTCCGGATGGACCTCGGGGGCCGCGGTATGAGTTGAATCCTGGCCTGATGTTTTTGGCTCGGCAGATGGGGATTCCGATCATGCCGGTGCGCGTGGAGTACGACGATTTTTGGGAGTTGAAGAGCTGGGACCGGTTCCGGATTCCCAAACCTTTTTCAAAGGTGCGGGTGCATTTTTTGCCGCTGCAACCGATTGGGAGGGAATCGGATGCCTCCGCATTGCAGCAGGAGGGGGCACGACTCCAGGGGCTGCTTGGGGGGGACTGATTCGGCGGGTGGACTCCGGGGGCGCGGAGGGGAGATCAGCGGGGTGCAATCGCCCTCAGGACGCGGCAGCCCTCTCCGATCGGGTGGAGCGGGAGGTGGCTAGAGTCGGCGGGCAGAAGGAAAGTGCTTCCTTTGGAAAAGCGCCGGCCTCCGCATTCGAGCGTGCCCTCCACAACGAGGTGGAATGCGAAGGTGTTTGAGGGTTGGGATTGGGGTTCTTCCAGGTTCCAAACCTCGAGGGCGAAGTGGGGGCATTCCACAAGGGTTTCCGCCGTGCGGGGGAGAGGGCCGGGTTCGTGGTCGAGGAAGTCGATGCACTCAAGGGACTCCTTGCGGTGCAGGGCGCGTGGTTGTCCGTCCAGTCCGAGACGGTTCCAGTCAAAAACGCGGTACGTGGTGTCGCTGTTTTGCTGAATTTCTGCGATGAGACAGCCTGCGCCGATGGCATGGCAGCGGCCGCTGGGGACGTAGATGGCGTCCCCGGTGTGAACGGCAAGACGATGCAGGAGGGGTTCAATCTGCCCGGAGTCGAGGATACTTTCGAACTGTTTCTGGGTCACTCCCTTGCGGAATCCGAGGTAGACGCAGGCGTCCGGCTGGGCGTTAAGAAAGTACCACGCCTCCGTTTTGGGTTCGCCTCCGAAGCGCCGGGCTTGCGGTTCCGGCGGATGGACCTGGACGGAAAGCAGGGCGGCTGCGTCGAGGATTTTGAACAGGATGGGAAAGCGGAGTGTGTCGGGCAGGCCCGTGCCGAAAACGGAAGTCCGGTGGTGGGTCCAGAGGGCGTGGAGGGAGGTGCCGGCATGGGGGCCGGAGTCGATGACGCTCTGGGCTTCGGGACGGTCCACGAGGTCCCAGGACTCGCCAATGGGCCCGCCTTCTGGGAGGGTTCTCCCAAGGCGGTGGGCGAGGGCGCGCCCCCCCCAGATGCGAGGTTGGTAGATGGGGGTAAAGGTGAGGGGTTCGTGGAACGGCATTGGGTTCGCCCGGAGGTCAGCGGGTTCAGAATTGGTTTTGGGATGGCTTGCGAACAAGCAGGAATGCGCGGAGTGGAGTGCGCCCGGCGCGGGGCGGTTTCTTTGTTTCTGAATCGAACGACGGAGCGGGAAGGTCGTCCCTGAAGGTGGGGAATCGGTGCGTGGTGTTGCGGAGGCGGTTTCGACTGGATCGAGTTGGGTGGGCGACTAAACCGGGGGGCGCCCGCGAAAGGTCCATTTTTACCCCGAACTATCCCATGACGGCCGAACAACATTTTCTGATCTCTCTGACGCTGGCGGTGATTGGTTTTCTGATTGTGGCGGTGGCGAAGTTTCGTCTGAACGCCTTTATCGCGCTGACCACCTCGTCGTTTTTGCTGGGGGCGGGAGCGGTGATGTACGGGGTCACGTTGAAGCTTCCGGGAGGGATGGGCGTGCGTGCGCTTTCGCTTTTGGACGTGGTGGAGATGTATCAGGCGGGGATGGGGAGGACTTTGGGAGGGATCGGGGCGATTGTGTGCTTGGGAGCGATGCTTGGGAAATTTCTGGGGGAATCCGGAGGGGCCGAGGTGCTTGCGAAGCGCTTTGCCGCCCTGTTGGGTGCCAACCGGGTGGGCTTGCTCATTCCGCTTCTGGCGCTGTGTGTCGGCCTGACGACATGGTTTGCGGTCGGTCTTCTCTTGTTGCTTCCAATCCTCCTCACGCTGACGCGCGAGACGAAGCGGCCTTTTCTGCTGCTGGCGCTGCCTCTGCTCTCCTTTCTTTCGGTAATGCACGGAGTGATGCCTCCCCATCCGGGACCGGTGATTGCGGTGAACAAGCTCCAGGCGGACACCGGCAAGGTGCTGTTATGGGGACTGGTTCTTGGGATCCCCGTGGCAGCCATCGCCGGACCTCTTTTTGCGCGGATTGCGGTGCGGCGGGTGCAGGTGAATCCGCCGCAATTCGAGGCTTCCGTGGGGGCGCACGAGAGGCTGCCGGGTTTTGGGCTGACGCTCACTGCGATTCTGCTGCCCGTGGGGCTGCTGCTGATTGGAACCCTGGCTGAGCTGTGCCGGATTCAGAATCCGAAAATGCTCTCTGCGATGCAGTTCTTCGGAAACCCGACCGTGGCGATTTTGGTTTCCGTGCTGTTTGGGATGTGGGCTTTGGGAACGCACTGCGGCCGCTCGCTCGGGCAGGTGTTGAAGTTCACGGAGCAGTCGCTTTCGGGGATCGCCTCCACGCTGGTGATTATTGGTGCGGGGGGCGGCTTTGGGCGGGTGATGACGGATATCGGGGTGGCGGCCACGATGGGACAGCTCGCGGCACAGTCGAATCTTTCGCCGATTGTGTACGGGTGGCTGGTGTCCGCATTCATCCGCGTGGCCACGGGGTCTGCGACGGTGGCCATCACGGTGGCAGCCGAGCTGTTGGCGCCGGTGCTTGCGGCGCATCCCGAGGTGAACAAGGAGCTGGCGATTGTCGCGATTGGTTGCGGGTCGCTCTTTCTCTCGCACCTCAACGACGGCGGCTTCTGGATGGTGAAGGAGTGCCTGGGTCTGACGGTGGCGGAGACGTTGAAGACGTGGACGGTCGCGGAGACGCTGGTGGGGCTGGGGGGGCTGGCGTTGACGCTGCTTGCCAGCGTGTTGATCGGCTAGCGACGGACCGAGGGGAATCGGTGTGCGCCCCTGCCAAGGCTGGCCCGCGTCATTCCAGGGCGGCCTGGAGAGAGAATTGGAGGAGGGTTTCCCACTCGTAACGCTGGGCTTCGAGAAGTGCGGGAAGTTCCCGGAAGTCGGGTCGGCTGCGCGCGGCGGCACAGCGTCGGGTGAAGGTTTCGGGGTGGAAGTCGAGGAGGTCGAGCGGAGCGAGAATGGGCGAGGCGAGGCGGAACCAATACTGGGCGTTTGCGAAGTCGCCTTCTCGGCGATGCATCATGCCATGCCAGTAGGAGGCCAGGGGGCTTTCGTCGTCTTGAAAGAGGGCATGGGCGGCGTCGAGCGCGTCCACGGCGTAGAGCAGGCCGCCGCGCACGAGGGCAAGGGGACGGCTCGAGCGCACCGAGGCGGACCCTGCGAGGGCGGAAGGCATGGCGGATTGGATCCGATGGATGCGGGAGGCCGAAGGGGGCGCTTCCGGACAGAGGGTCTCTAAAAAGGGCTCGGGTC
>JBEBAG010000168.1:0-6433 GCA_041159065.1 Verrucomicrobiota bacterium
GCTCCATCCCCCGCTCCCTCTGCCATTCCCAGCCGCTCCTTTCCGTAATCCCTCTCTTCCCGTTCCCCGCTGTATTCCCCGCTGTATTCCCCGCTGTGCGACACACTCCCCGAGCCCGCCCTCCGCAAGGATCCCGATCGCCCCCCCCAACCCTGCTACGCAAAACGGGGAGGAAGGGGCCGTATTTAAATCCACGACACCCCCATTTTTTTCCCGCGCCACGCCCCCTGCCGCCGGGGCCGCTCCCTCCCAGCCAAGCCCCGCCCTACTCCAATCCCAGCTTCACCCGGCCCTCTGCAGAAATCCGCTCCGGCCCCCACGGCGGATCCCACACCAAACGCACCTCCGCCTCCGCCACTCCCGGAAGACCTTCCAAGCGATGCCTTGCATCCGCCGCCAGCGAGGGCCCCATCCCACACCCGGGAGCCGTCAACGTCATCTGCACCAAAACCCGTTTCCCACGCTCCCCCTCCTCGACCTCCATCCCGTAAATCAGCCCCAAATCCACGATATTCACCGGAATCTCCGGGTCATACACCTCGCGCAACTGCGCCCAGACTTGCTCGACGTCAAACGGCCCCTCCGCCACCGCCCGTTCCGCCTCCCGCTCGCGCCCCAGCGCATCCGCGTCTCTCCCGTCCACTCGGAACAACCCGCCCCCCGTCGCCGCATGAACCGTGTACGTGCCCCCAAGGGACTGCGTGATCGTCACCGGCGTGCCTTCGGGAAGCTGCACCATCCGGCCACTTGGGATCTGGGTGGCCTCGACAGCCCGACTCAACACAACAAATTCATCCATGGTTTTTCCTTTCGAAATTTGCGGATCTCCGCGGCTCCTCGGCCCTCCGGACGAGCGCCCCACCGCCCTGGCGCCTTGGCGCCCCCCCCGCTCGAAGCACCATCACCGGGTCACCGGGGAAGTTCTCTCGTTCTTTCTCTCGTTCTTCTACTCATCGCGCGTGACCCTCCAGCGCGTGACGGGCTGGAGATTGATGCTTTCGGCGTCCACTTCAAACCCGCACGACTCGAGCAGATAAGCCACCCCCTCTTTCGAAGCCATCGTGTCCCGGATGCTCCGAGCCAGAAGCTCCGCGTACTCCTGATAACTCTCGAGGGAGAGCGCCCCGTCGGAGACGTACCGCGCCAACTCGGTGTCATGGCTTTCCACCAGTTCGAGGAGCGCCTTGCGAAGGCGCATCCGCATCACCGGATCCACCACTTTGCGAAAGGGATCCGCCTTGGGATCCGAGGCGATGGGATCCTGGGAGATCTCGAAGGGCACGTTGGCCAAATTGTAGGAGGAGAACGGATCGTCCATGGCGGCGCTCTGCACGTTACCCCGAGAACCGACGGGGGCAAGCCGGACCCGGCAAATCCCGAGGGGTCAGGCGGCGCGACTCCTCCACATTCGGCGCGGCAGGAGCAACAAAAGGATCAGGGCGAGCTGCAATCCCACGAACCCCATCAGCCAGTGGAAGGCGGCGGACATGAACCCGTATGAATGCAGACCAATCCCCAACATATTCACCCCGAACCAAGACCAAGCCGTGACGATGTTCCCCCCGAGTGCCAAGGCCATGAGTCCCCGCTCCTTGAACAGGCCGCCCCAGCGCGCATGCAGGAAGGTGGCGTTCCACAGCACAATCATCAGCGCGCCGTTTTCCTTCGCGTCCCATCCCCAGAAACGGCCCCACGACTGGTCGGCCCAGATGCCCCCCAACACGGTTCCCACAAAGCTGAACAGCGTGGCAAAACACAGAATTCCATACACCATTTTGGAGAGCGCTGCCGCCGTCTCCCCCGTGAGCGAGGCCGAGAAAAAACCGCGCAGCACATACAGCATCGCAAGCGCCCCGGCGACAAAGGTCGCCGAATAGCCGAGGGTCACCACCACCACGTGCGTGGCCAGCCAGAAATTGGTGTCCAACACGGCCCGCATCATTTCCATGGTGTCCCCTGAGAGGGAGAGGTGATGGGCGATGATCAGCGTCAGAAAGCCGGGCACTGCGGAAACCATCGCTCCGATGCCATTCCTCCAAACACGCTCCAGCAGGAGCCCCAAAACGCAGGCCCCCCATCCAATAAACACCGCCGAGGAGTACAGGTTTGTCACCGGGGGACGTCCCTCCAGCAGCATTCGGTACACGAGGCCCGCGGAATGCACCACAAGCGCCACCCCCGTGATGGCCACCCCAGAGGCGCGCCACGCCTCCAGACGCTCCGGAGCCAGCATGTAGACCAGCACACAAATCGCACTCAAAACATACAGCACCAGCGCTCTATAGAACAACTCGAGATGATTGAAGCGCTGCTCACTCGCGGCCTTCCGGATCTCACCGGCATGCACCCCCGTCAGATGCTGCTGGTAACCCGTCAGCACGCTCGAGAAAGCCACCGCATCCCCGGCCCGAAACGCCGTGCCCATCGCGGCATACGCCTGCACGGAAACCGGCAGGGGCGCTCCCCGCGCCACGTCAAAGAGCGCTTCCCCCGTCTTCCCCCACGCCAACTCGGCCTCGGCTTTTCGGTAGGGAGCCACCACCAAGGGCGGGTTGTTCGGTCGCCGCATCTTCTCGTCGCGCAGCATCTCCTCCGCCCGTTGCAACTCGACCAACAACCGTTCCAAAACCGCCTGATCGAAAGGCTGTCCCGCCTGCTGCGCCTTCGCAGCTTCCCGTCCCGCAGGCACCTGCGCGACCCAGTCCCGCAGTTCCTGCTCCCAGCGCTCCGCATTCGGAGGCTGCACCGCGTTCTGCAAACTCCGATACACCGCCACCCCCTCCCACAGCTTGAGCACCGCCCGCTCGTAGGGACTGCGCGCCGACTCCTGCACCTCCCAGGCGCGCCGAGTCTCCTCCCGCAACACGTCAAACTTGGGCTGAATCTGACTCCACGCGAAGTGTTTCCCATCCGTCTTCTTCTCGGGATCCTCGTGCATGGGCAGCTCCAGCAGCCCCTTCACATCCGGGTGATCAATCCGCAGCACGGGCAGCGCGTCCGCCTGTTTTTGGGCAAAAAACATGTGCATCAGCCATTCCGAAGCCGAAAGCATCCGAGGCCTCTGCCACCACGACTTCCATGGCTCCGCGTTCACGCGCTGCTTTTCCCGCAGTTGCAGGAGCGAATTTCGCGCAATCGAATCCAGCGGCTGAATCCGCCCCCCCGCCACCGCCGGAAGGCGCCCAAACGCACTCGCAGGAAACCGGCTGCCGGATTGCCCACGCGGATCCGGGTCCCGGGGCACCGAGGAGCCCCTAAAAACGCAAAGCGCCAAAACCACGGCCACCAAAAATGGAATTCTCTGCTTCATCGCATCCTTTCTTTCTTCAAAACGCTCTTCCCATCGTTCGCATCGCCCCCTGCAAAAACCCCACCCAGTCCGCGCGGCTCACGTCCGGGGTCCCCCCTCCCCGCTGGGCAATTCCCGCTCACCCGCCCCCGCCGTGGTTCCCGAGCCCCCGCCCGAAGGGCTCCGCGCTCCCGAGCGCCGGGCGAGGAACCCCACGAGGTGAAACAGGAACTGCCAAACCATCCCGAGCGATACCACCGCACACCCCAAGTACGGGGTGATCCACCCCGGGTTGCGCACCACCTGCAGCACGCTCGTCCCCTTGCCCCCCTTCGCCTCGGTCCGGCCCATCTGGGACTGATAGAAGGTCAACCCCCCGTAACGCAGCGGATTGTTCATGAAAATATCCACCTCGCGCCGCTCCTTTGTTTGGGGGTTTTCCAGCAAAACGCGGCTCTGGAAGTTTTTGGGAATGTTCGTCCCCTGATACTTCTCGTGGGTGGTCTTGAGGAGGGTGAGCGCAAAAGGCTGCGCATACCGCCGCATCCGCAGCGCTACGCGATAGGAACGCCCCCCGGTGTTCCACTCCTGGCCCACCTCCAACCAAGGGGAAACCAGCCACGTACCCAGAGACGTCTGCCCGCCCTGCTCCCGCACCTCCACCACCGCATACGGGACATTCCGGTCATCCATCCCGCGCCCTGCCGGCTTGGGCACGAGCAACACCTTCTCCGCCACTCCCTGCGAGGCCACCACCGGCAGCTTCTGAGCATCCGGCGCCCCCTCCAGACGGCCCGCCTGAAACTCCTGCGCCACGTAGGCCATCGCCCGGGCTTGGTCCGACGGCATATCCTCCATCTGGGAAGCCCGGCCGAAAGCCGCCAGCATCTGGGAACGAAAACGCCGCTTCAGATCCTCCCGAAAAACCCCCTCCCGCTTCGGGTCCGCCAGCACCTGCCGGGCCGCGTCCACCCAATTCCCCTCCGCCCCCACCGAAAAGCCCCCTCCCGCCGCTTGGAGCGCCTCCTTCCAGACCCTCGCCCGCCCCTCGTTGGCCGCCACCTCGCCCGCCTCCGCCACCACCGCCTCCACCGATCCGTACTTCGCCTCCAGCGCCGCCAGCGCCGCCGTCAGACGCCCCCACGCCTCCAGGACCGAAGCCCGGGAAAACACCTCGGCATTCTCACCATACTGCAGAATCCGCAACTCCACGGGCAGCTCGGGGTGCCGCAGGCTGGGCGCGCCCTGGAAAAGCCGCGATCCGTCAAAAGAAAACACGCGCTCCCGACCTTCCCCGCCCGCAGCGGACGCCTCCCCCGCCGGGGTCGCCACCACCAACTCCACCTCCCGGTGCGACTCCGAATACTGGCGAGTCTCGCCTTCCGCAAAGCTCAGGAAGCTTTCCCGCGAAAGCAGGTCGGTCAAAAGCTGCCCCACCAGCAGCAGAATGATCCCCAGATGCGTCAGGTTAATCCCCACCTTGTTCCAAGACAGACGGAACCGCTTGAGATGCGCCGCGATCAAATTGAAGAGGAGCCCGAACCCGAGGGTGTACCCCCCGGGAAAACACCAGGGCACCCACCACACATCCCCCGCCCGACGCCACACCCAAAAACTGCGAAACCAGCGCCCCTGCGCCTCCCAGAGCCCCTCATGCACCTGGGCCAGCGTTCCCAGGAACACCAGCAACGTGCACAGCCCCAGCAGCACCACGGTGAGCTTCAGGGAGGTCCAGAACTTCCAAAAACGATTGACCATAACGGGAACAGGGGAGCGGGAGTGGAAGGCAAGCGGCTGAGCCGGAAAGGGAGCGGGGAAAAACCGGGGTAAAGAAACCACCGCGCAGCAACCCCATGGGAAGGTTCCGCGCAGCGATCTCGAACGATACGAACCCCGACAAGGCCTCACAACCCGCGATTCGTCCCATTCCATCCCCCAAAAGGGGTGACCGGAACCGCCCACGATTGCCCAAGCTTCCCAATCGCCCGATCGCAGGCAGCCCCTCCCGATCCACTCCGTGAACCAATCCCAGGGGGGGCGGTTTTCAAAAACCTTCCCTTTGTTTAAATGGAATTTTTTCATCTTCTGAAAAGGCTTCCTTTCATCCTTTCCTTCCTCGCTCTCACTATCTTTGGATAATCCTCGCCCCTGTCTGAAGATTATCCCTGCCTTTCTTTCCTCCGCATTCCGATTCCATGCGTTTCCGCGTCTCGCTCTTATCCTGCCTCTGGTTCCTCGGCAGCCTTTCCGAAAGGGCCGCCGCGGTGGATTCCTTAATCCTCATTAGCGTTTCGGATCAAAAGCTCGCCTTGCTGCAGGAGGGACAGGAAGTGGCGCGCTACCCCATTTCCACATCGAAATTCGGACAGGGCGATAGCCTGAATAGTTACGCGACCCCCTTGGGCTGGCTTCAAGTCGCCCGTAAGATTGGCGATCAAGCCCAGCCCGGAGCGGTTTTTAAAGAAAGAGCCCTCACAGGAGAAATCCTTCCTCCCAACGCTCCGGGAAGAGACCCCATCGTCACGCGAATCCTCTGGCTGCGCGGACTGGAATCCCAAAACAAGAACAGCTTCAGACGCTGCATTTACATCCACGGAACCCCGGAGGAGAAACTTTTGGGAAAGCCCGTCAGCTGGGGGTGTATTCGCATGCGCTCCAAAGATGTGGTGACCCTCTTTGACTGCGTTTCCCTCGGCACCAAGGTGGAGATTCAAGATCAGCCCATCCGAAGAATGATTCGCGAACAAGCCGCTCCTTCCCGCCCGCTCTTTGCCGCGTTCGGATTCCGCGAGGGCGCCGAATAGTCCCCCCAATAATCTCCCCAATCCCCCAATCTCCCCGGGGGCCCTTGCGGCGAACCCCTACGGCTTTGCCTCCACCCTCTTTCGCAGGGTCTCCAGTTCTTTCTTCGCCTCCTGCGCCTGCTTCTCCAACTCCAGCACCTGCGAGCGCAGCTTGCCCAATTCCTCATCCGGCTTGCGCGCCCCCCGAATCCGCTCCAGCGCCCGTTCCGCCGGAACTTTCTCTCCCCGGTGCGCCCCCGCTCCCGCAAAGCCCTCCAACACGGGGATCGCCCGCGCATCCTCCAGATTCCCCAGCGCCTGAATCGCGGCCACCCGCACACTCTCCTTCGGATGGTTTAAG
>JBEBAG010000169.1:0-7153 GCA_041159065.1 Verrucomicrobiota bacterium
CGCGGTGGACGCGCTTGGGGACGCCCGGTTCATCTGGATCAAAGCTATCTGCGGGGCCCTGAGGGTTGCGGGTGACGCCTCCGTTTTTCGCGAGGGTGGCGTAGTAGTCGGGGCGGTACCAGTCGAGGCACCATTCCCAGACATTCCCGGAGATGTCGTAGAGGCCATAGCCGTTGGGGGGAAACTGCGCGACCGGGGCAAGCCCGGCGAATCCATCGCCTGCGATGTCCTTGCTGGGGAATTTGCCCTGATAGGTGTTCGCCATCCACTTGCCATCGGGGCGGAAATCCTTGCCCCACGCGAAGGCCTGGCCGGAGAGTCCGCCACGAGCCGCAAACTCCCACTCCGCCTCGGTGGGAAGCCGTTTGCCGGCCCATTGGGCGTAGGCGAGGGCGTCCTCATAGGCGATTTGGACCACCGGATACTTTTCCTTGCCTTGGATGTCGCTGCCCGGCCCGAGCGGATGGCGCCAGTTGGCGCCGGGTACGTAACTCCACCAGGCAAGAAAGTTGTTGAGAGGGACCTCTTCGGTGGTGGGTTTGAAGACGATGGAGCCGGCTTTGAGCGCCTCGGGGGCGACCCCGGGGAATTCCTCCGGAGAGGGCTTCCGTTCGGCGAGGGTCACGTAGTGGGTGGCATCCACAAATTGGGCGAAGGCCTCGTTGGTGACCTCTGTGGCATCCATCCAAAAGCCGTCGACGAAGACTCGGTGAATGGGGCGTGCATCGGCCATCGATTCGCGTCCCATGCCCTGGGCATTGATTTTGGAGGGATCCTCCGCGCCCATGGAGAACTCGCCACCGGGAATCCAAACCATGCCGGCCGGGGCTTTTCCTGGAGGCGTGGTTTTTCCGGGCGTGGTAGTGGCGTGTTCCGCAGCTTGGAGGGCGGCCAGAGGCAGGGAGTGCAGGAGGATCAGGGCCACGAGGGGCGTCTGGAGTCTGCGGAGAGAGCGGGGTGGCTTCATAAGGGGAGAGGGGAGGGCGGGGGAGATTGCGCTGGGTTGCGCCCGGGGAGGGGAGAACTGGAACGGCCTTCCGTTTCGCGCGAGGACGCAAACCTAGGCATGAGCAGAGAGCCAGTGTCTGGCCTCCGCCGCATCGCGCTGGATTTGGGCCTGGAGTTCGGCAAGGGAGTCAAAGCGGCGCTCCCCGCGTTGGAAGCGGAGGAAGTCGACTTGGAGGGGCTTTTCATAGAGATCCCCTTCGAAATCAAAGAGATGAACTTCAAGCGAGGGGGCATGGGTCCGAGCTTCCACCGTGGGGCGGACGCCCAGGTTTGCAACGCCCAGGTAGCGGTGGTTATCGAATTGGACACGCACAGCATAAACCCCGTGCGGCGGTAAAAGTTCGTTGTGCAGGGGCAGATTTGCGGTGGGAAATCCCAGCGTTCTCCCCAGACGCCTGCCCTGGGTGACCTTGCCGCAGATCGAAAAGGGGCGCCCCAGCATGGACGCGGCGGCGGGGAGTTCTCCTTGGGCCAGGGCGCCCCGGATTCGCGTGCTGCTGATGGGGCTTCCCTCAAATAGCAGGGGATCGACTCCGATGGCGCGAAAGCGGAGCGCCTGCCCCAGCCGCTCGAGCAAGGCGAGATTGCCGGCGCGCCCTTTTCCGAAGGACCAGTCTTGTCCGACGCAGATCGCACCTAGCGGGGCGCAGGCGCCGGCGAGGGAGGTGATGAAGTCCTCTGGAGGAGTCGCCGCGAGGGCCGAGGTGAAGGGAAGGACCATGCACGCCTCGAAGCCCATGGATGCCAGGATTCGCGTTTTACACGGGCTTGTGCAGAGCAGAGCGGGAGCCTGTTCGGGGCGCACCACGCGCGCGGGATGCGGATCGAAGGTGAGGGGGAGGGCCGTGCCTCCGAGGTCTGCGGCTTCGCGCTGGGCGCGCCCGAGAACCGCTTGGTGCCCACGGTGAAGTCCGTCAAAAACGCCGATCGCCAGTACGACGGGGCCGCGCAGTGCGGCCAGTTGGCAGAGATTTTCAAAAATCTCCATGGCGCAGGAAAGGGCTCAGGCACCACGCAGGCGCGAGACCGTGGGCAGGCTGAGCACGCGCTCGGCGAGCGCACCCGCCTCCAGGGTCCGGAGCTCAGCGATGGAGGTGGCACCGGCAACCTCGAAGCGTCCTGATTTGGTCCGGCGGAGCGCCTTGAGGTGGGCGCCGCAACGCAGGAGTTCGCCAATGTCGTGCGCGTAGGTGCGCACATAAAAGCCCTTGCTGCAGACCACGCGGAAGTCGATTTCCGGAAGCCTCACAGAGCGGACTTCATGCGCGAAGACGTGCACAAATCGGGGTTCCCGCTCCACCTCCTTGCCTTGGCGCGCGAGTTTGTACAGGGGCACTCCGTCCTTCTTGATCGCGGAGACCATTGGGGGAGTCTGATAAAAATCCCCGTGAAAATACTGGAAGGCCATCTCGATTTGTTCCGGCGTGAGATCCGGAACGGGCCGCGTGAGGGTCACGGTGCCCTGGGCATCCTGGCTGTCCGTGGAGACGCCGAGCAGCAGGGTGCCCGTGTATTCTTTTTCCTCGGCCATGAGGAGGTCCTGAATTTTGGTTCCGCGCCCCAGCACGATCAGAAGAAGTCCCGTGGCCATGGGGTCGAGCGTGCCGCAGTGTCCGACCCGCTTGATTCCAAGCTTTCGGCGCACCATCGCCACGACATCGTGCGAGGTCATATCGGGTTCTTTGTCGATAAGGAGGACTCCATCCAGATTCTCAAAACGCATGGGTTTGCAGGAACGCGGGGTTGAACAAGTTGCAGGGGAAAGACGAAGGGTAGAAGCGAGGGGCGGATGCCCGGAGGCGCGCCGGCCGCTTGCCTAGGGAGCGGGGGGCAGCGACTCCAAGCGGGTTTGGATTGCGCGCAGCACGCGCTCCTGAACTTCCGCAAGGTCCCCTCGAATGCGGGCTCCCGCGGCGAGAATGTGGCCGCCTCCTCCAAACTCCGCGCAGACCGCGCACACATCCACGCCGGGATCCTTCGAGCGGAGGCTGACTCGGACGACCTGCTCGGGCATTTCCTCAAAAAACGCGGCCACCACCACCTCGTCCAGGGAGCGGATGGTGTCGATGAGCCCTTCGGTGTCATCGGGGATGGTCTGGAGGGAGCGGGCGGTTTCGAGCGTGAGCGCGAAGCTGGCGAGCCGGTTGCCGGAGTCGAAGCGCAGGACGTTGAGCAGGGCGCGCAGGAGTTCGAGTCGGCGGAGGGGATTGCGCTCGTAGATGCGTTGGTTGATCCAGCCGACTTGGACGCCGGCCTTCACCAAGGCGGCTGCAATTTCGTAGGTGCGCGCGGTGGTGCTCGGATACTGGAAGGAGCCCGTGTCCGTGGAAATGGCCGCATACAGGGCGTGGGCCATGGCGGAAGTGAGGGGAAGCGCCCCGCGTTCAATCAGATCGAAAACAATCTGACCCGAGGCGGGGGACTGGACGTCAATGTAGACGAGATCCCCGAGGCGGTCGTTGGAAACATGGTGGTCCAGATTGATCCAGATCCCCTCGCGGGCCGCGGCGGAAAGGCACCGGGTTCCAACCCGACTCTGGACGGCCGTGTCCACGATCAGAACCACTTCGAAGCGCTGGGGTGCGTCGGGCGGCTGGGAAATGAGGTGGGATTCCGGGAGGAATTGGAACCGCTCCGGCAACCCATCCTCGTTCCAGATGGTGACGTCCTTTCCCAGCTCTTTGAGTGCCAGTCCGAGGGCGAGCGAGCTTCCGATGGCGTCCCCATCGGGGCGAAAGTGGCTGAGAACCAGAAACCGGTTTTTTTGGCGGAGAATCTCGGCGATGTCCTCGAGTCGGCAGTTGTCTTTCATGGGCTCGGAAGGGGAAGGAGGGCGGGGAGCAATCCGGAGGGGAAGAGGGCCAGAATCGGGAGCGTGGCGCGAGCCCGCGTCGCGAGTGGCTGAGCGAGTGCGGAACCTGAGCGGATCCGGACCGGGCTGGATCAGGGGGCAGGCGGCGGCGGGAGGGGCGACTCGAGCTCAGGGAGCAGGTGCAGTTCGTCCAAGATCTGGATGATTTTGGTTCCCCGCTCGATGCCGGTATCGAGTTTGAAGTGCAACTGAGGGGTGTACTTCATCACGATGCGGCGGGAGATCGCGTGCTGGAGCTGCGGGCGCTTGGACTGCACCTGTTCAAGGGTGCGATGGCGCTGGGCGTCCGATCCGATCACGGAGAGGTACACATGGGCGTGCTTGAGGTCGGGGGTGGAATCGACCTGCTGCACAGTGACCAAGGGGGCGTCGAAGACAAAGTCGCGGCGCAACATTTCCCCCAGTTCCCTTCTGATGAGCTCATTAACGCGCTCGATACGGTGTTTTGCCATGGGTCAGGAGCGTGCAGGGCGCGGTATCAAGGCCTCCCCGCACGGCTTTCTCAGAGCTGCTGGGCAACCTTTTCCAGAGTATAGCACTCGATGATGTCGCCTTCCTGGTATTCTTCGAAATTCCCCAGTTTGATCCCGCATTCCATCCCGGACCGGACCTCCTTGACGTCGTCTTGGAACCGGCGGAGGGTTGCCAGACCGCCATCGTAAATCGGCTGGCGGCCGCGCAAGACGCGGGCCCGGGCCGTTTTGAGGATCCGACCGTCGGTGACGTAGCTTCCTGCCACCACGCCCTTGGCGAGCGAGAACACCTTGCGCACCTCGGCATGGCCCACCACGGTCTCGCGGCTTTCCGGATCCAGCATGCCGGCCATGGCCTCTTTGACCTGGTCGAGGAGTTCGTAAATGATCGAGTAGAGCTTGATCTGCACGCCCTCACGCTTGGCGGTGCTGGCGGCATTGCTCTCGGTCTTGATATTGAACCCGACGATGATGGCGTTCGAGGCGGCGGCGAGGAGCACGTCACTCTCGCTGATGGGACCCACCGCCGAGTGAACGACCTCGAGGTCGATCTTCTTACTCTTGATCTGGCTAAGCGAAGCGACGATGGCCTCGCAGGACCCTTGCACGTCTGCTTTCAGAATGACGCGTAGATTCTTGCGCTGCCCTTCTGCGAGGGCGTCGTAGAGGCTTTCTAGGGTCGGCCTTTCCGGCGCTGCAAGCTTCGAGAGACGCTCCTCGTTCAGGCGCTCCTCCGAGAGAATCATCGCGGCGCGCTCGCTCTCCATTACCACCAAATCATCCCCGGCATTGGGCAGCCCCGAAAAACCAATCACCTTGGCGGGGGTGGATGGGCCGGCGCTCTTGAGCGGTTTGCCGAAGTCGTCCAAAAGCCCCTTCACCTTGCCGCTGTACTTGCCGCAGATGAACGCGTCCCCGACCCGGAGGGTTCCAGAACGCACAATGATGGTGGCCGTGGGGCCGCGCCCCTGTTCCACCTGCGCCTCAATCACCGTGGCCCGGGCGATTCCGGACTCCATGGCCTTGAGTTCTGCGATTTCCGCGACGAGCAGGATGTTCTCCAAGAGTTCAGGAACTCCTTGATTTTTGATCGCGGCGACGGGGACACAGATGGTGTCTCCCCCCCAATCCTCGGGAGAAAGCCCCTTTTCCTGGAGTTGCCCTTTGACCCGGTCAAGGTTTGCCCCCGTGGCGTCCATTTTCGTGATGGCCACGATGATCTGCACCTTGGCGGCCTTGGCATGGGAGAGCGCCTCCAGGGTTTGCGGCATGATGCCATCGTCCGCAGCCACTACGAGCACCACGATATCGGTGACGTTGGCTCCGCGTGCGCGCATGGCGGTGAAGGCGGCGTGGCCCGGAGTGTCCAGAAAGGTGATCTGGTGGTCCTTATGCTTGACCGAATAGGCGCCGATGTGCTGCGTGATGCCTCCCGCCTCCCCCTTGGCCACGCGCGTTTTGCGGATGGCATCCATCAGGGTGGTCTTGCCATGGTCGACGTGTCCCATGAAAGCGACGATGGGTGCACGCAGGGTGAGTTCCTTCGCCTTGGGTTTGACTACCTCCTTGGGCGGTTCCACCACCTTTTCGACCACCTTGTGAACGCCCGCGCCCTTCTCGCGCTTCTCCCGTTCAAACGTGAAGCCGTGTTTTTGGCAGATCTTCGAAGCGACATCGATTTCGACGCTCTGGTTCAGATTGACGAAGATGTTCATCCCCATCAGGTCCCGGATGACCTCGAAAGGTTTCAACGCCAAGGCTGTGGCCAGATCACGCACGATGATGGGGGGCTTCAACGAGATTACTTTCTCGTCCACCTTCGGAGTTTCCACCTCCTCGGGAGCCGCGGGGGCGGTGTCCACCGCGGGCTCCTGGCCCGTGGACGATGGCGTCTCGGGATGGGATTCCGGCTCTGGCTCAGGGGCAACCGTGGCGGCCTTGGGAGGCTCGGGTTCCAGCAGCTTTGAAATGGGTGCTAGCGCCTTGAATGCCGTGGTCGTCGAGGTGGAACGCTTCCGGGGCGTCTTCACCTTCTCGTCAATGAGGGAAACGGCTTCCTTCGGGGCGGGTGCCTTGACCGCGGGCGCCTCCGGCGCCTTCGAAGCCGGGGCGGGAGAGGCTGCCTTGCGGGTGGCCGTGGGTTTGGCGGAGTCGGAGGGGCCGGAGGTTTTCGGAAGGGAAGAGCGTGTGGGTCGGGTAGCCATTCAGTGGAAAGCAGAGGATGCGGGAGCGTTTTGGGAGGGCTCGATTATCAGGAGAACTAGGTCAGAGTCAGGAGTGCTCCACAGGCGGAGCCCAAGGAAACCTCGGGGAGTCGTGTGGCGCGGCGTATCGATTATCGTGTGGCGGAGTTGCTCATGCTGCCCTGCGCGGCCCGGAAAATCTCCTCCGCCTCGGGGAGGGGGCATTGGATGGCATCCGCCACGTCCGAGGGTTCGGATGCCGCAATGACGTCGGCGCTGACCATCCCGGCCTCGGTAAGTTTGCGGGCGGTTTCCGTTGAGATACCCAGCACGGAGGCGAGGGCGGTGACGCCTTTTTCCACGTTCTGCTCGAAGGCCTCGCGCACGGACTCGTCTTTCTCGATGGAGATATCCCAACCGGTCAGGCGGGAAGTCAACCGGGCGTTCTGCCCTCGCTTTCCAATGGCGAGCGAGAGTTGGTCCGAATCCACCTTGATCAGCACGTTGCGCTTGGCGGTGTCGAGCGTGATGGACTTGAGCTTTGCGGGCTTGAGCGCCTCGACAACCAACTCTTTAATGTCACTCGACCAGCGGATGATATCCACCTTTTCGTTGTT
>JBEBAG010000170.1:0-5376 GCA_041159065.1 Verrucomicrobiota bacterium
GGGATGAGGCGTACACGCCGCTCGTGTTGGAGATGCTCGAGCGGCTGGATTTTGAGCGCGGCTTTTTCGTGCTGCAGAACGGGGCGGGCGCGCTGCGGGAGCGGGGAGCGTGGGAGGAGGCGCTTGGGGTGTTTGAGCGGCGGCACGGGCAGCTCGCCCAAGGCATTGCGGAGACGATCGAGGAGATTGTCCGCCGGGATGCGTTGGTGGCGCTGCGCGCCCAGGTGGAGGATCCCGAACACCGCTTTTTTCTCGCGCTCCTGCTGAATGTGCCGGAGCGGGAGGGGATTTTGCGGATGGTTGGAGAGCGCTTCGCAGGGAAACCGGAAGACACGGTGCTCCGATGGCTCGGGGAACTCGCGGAGGAAACCGAAACCGGTGTGCGGATCCTCGACGCGGAGTATCCCGAGGAATTGGGGACGCCGGCGGAGGAACAGCTCGGCGTTTTTTTGGAGGCGATCCGCTACTTTTTGGGGGAGGGCCGGGATTCGAGCCGGCGGCGTTCGGCGCGTTCGATGCCCTCGACGGCGGCCGGGGAGAGGAACGGGCTGCGTGCGGCCTTGGCGCGTTCGAGTCTGCGCGCCCTCGGGCTCTGAGGCTTTTTGCCGGTCGCCTGAATGGAGGCCTGGATGGCGAGTTCGCGCTCGGTGGGGGGACGGGACTGGCCGACGTAAATGCGGTGCACGGCGCGCTTGGCCGTGGGGTGGGATTTCGCCTCGTAGGTTTGCACCTTGAACCCGGCGCTGGCGAATTTCTGTTCGAAGAGGGGTTCTTCTCCTGCGGACCAATACGCGACGATCCCCTGGGGGCGAAGGGCACGGCTGACGGCGACAAAGCCGCCCCGCTGATAGATGCGGACGTTTTTCGCCTGCACCCAGGAGGAGGGCGTGTGGTCGGTGTCGAGCAGAATGGCGTCGTAGGACGCTTTCGATGCCTCCCGCAAGACCTGGTAGACGTCCTTCACGAGGACTTTGACCCGAGGGTCTTCGAGCAGGGTGCCATTGACTGAGCCGAGGAATTCACGGTTCCACTGGACCACTTCGGGGAGCAGCTCCGACACGTGCACGACCGCGTCCGGGCCTACGAGTTCGAGGACGCGCTTGAGGGTGAAACCGAGGCCCAGACCGCCGATGAGGATCCGGGGTTTGGCGGCGGATCGCAGGGGTTTGCATCCGAGGTCCGCCAGGAGGAGTTCGGACACGGTGGCGATCGTGGACATCAACTGCCGGCCGTTGTGTTTGATGTAATGTTCGCCGTCGTGCTCGTGCAGGGTGATCATGGAGCCATCGGGGGAGCGGACCTGCGCGAGCGTCTTAAAGGGTTTCATCGGAGCGCGGGAGTGTACCCCGGAATTGGATCCAGAGCGAGCGAGGCGTTTCACGCGCGCTCATTCGGGGGAGGCGGGTCCCGGGGTTACCGGGGGGATTGGACGCGTTCCTGAAACCAGGCACGCAGGGTTTGGGTGGAGGGGCGGTCGTCGAGAAACATGGCGCACGCATGGGCCCCGAGGTGTGAGTTTTGGTGGGTGGCCTGGAGGCCGGCCTCGGTGACGAGCTGTTTGAGCCGGGCATCCGCGTTGTCGGTGTAGAAGACGGCTTTTCCGGCGAAACGGCGCGCGCGTTCGAGGGCGCCCTGGATTTCGGCGCCGCCCCACCCATCGCCATCGAAGTGCTGGCAGGCGTGGATGCCCTTCCAGAGGGAGGCCAGGGAGTCGTTTCGCAGCCCGATGAAACCGCAGGCGATGGCGCCTCGCGAGAAACCGGTGAGGAACAGATTCCGGGGATCGCCGCCGAATTGATCCGTGATTTCGCGAAGAACATTTTGCGCGTACTGGGCGGTGTCGTCGGGGTTGCCCCACTGGTTTTCGGCGAGGCGCTCGGGGTTCCGGTTGACGAAGGGGAGGCAGACCCAGATGGCGCCCTCGCCGCGGGTCATCCCGTAACCGATGGAGCACTGCTCGGGCCGGCCGGTGGAGTAGCATCCCTTGATGAAGAACACGTTGCCCGGATATTCGGCGATGACCGGATAGCGGCGGCCCGGGGCCCAGTCCCGGGGCAGGTAGAGGACGCTGGCGAGAGGAGAGGCCTCGTCTCCGGGGAGCCGGAACAACACGCGTTTGCCCGGGGCTGGGGCGCCTTCCTGGGCCGGGGGAACCTCGAGGCGCCCGGACGGGGGATGAAAGGGGGCCGGCTCGCCGGAGGCCTGCAGCCGGCGAACCTCGAGGGAGCCGCCGCTTTTGGCGGGGCCGGATTCGCGACACATGACCTGCACGGAGGCGATCCGACGGGGATCCAGCTTCGGCGTGCGGTCCGGGAAGGTCTCGGCGAGATCGCACGAGAAGAGGCGGGCTTCGCCGGGTTCAAGCTTGGCGAAATCACAGACGGCGTCCCACCCATGGGAACCGACGACCCAGAGGAACGTTTCGAGGGGAGCGGGGGAGGTGTTGGTGATTTGGGCGGAAACGCGCCCGAAGCGTTCGAGGGACCAGCCCTCCGGAGGCGGGGGAAGGGTGACCCAGGCCTCGCGTGCGGCGTCGGGATTCGGGGGAAGCGCGGGGAAAGCGAGGCGGAGGGTTGCTTCGGGAAGGGTCGGGGGCAGGTGGACTTCGGCGGTGAAGCGGCGGGTTTCCGCGAGGTCCGCGGGGGAGCGCAGATGCGAGAGGAGGGAGAGCGGCCCGGCGCAGAGGGCGGGAGGGCACAGGGCGAGGAGGAGGTGACCAGCGGCGAGGAGGGAGAGTCGCATGGGAGGTGTGGGAGGTGTAGGTGGAATTGTGGCGGGACGGGCTTTGTGACACCGGAAAAGGGAGGGTGAAAAACACACAAGGCCGGAGCGAAGTATCGCGCCGGCCTTGGGGAGTGGAGTCCGCGGGGATTCCCGCGGGGGGGGGTTATTCTTCCGGCGGAGGAATTTCGAGGCCCTCGAGCTCGGGGCCGGCATTGTCGGATTCCTGGCTGATGACCGGGGCGATGGCCTGGAGTTTGGAGCCGGGTTTGAGTTCGATGAGTTTGACCCCCATGGTGTTGCGGCTGGTCTCGCGGATCTGCTGGACGCGCGTGCGCACCATTTTGCCCTTGGTGGTGATGAGCATCAGGTCGTCGGTTTCCCTGACGGCCAGGGCGCCGGCAACGAGGCCGGTCTTGTCGCCGGTCTTCATCGTGATCACGCCTTTGCCGCCGCGCCCCTGCTGGCGGTATTCCTCGAAGGGGGTGCGCTTGCCGATGCCATTCTCGCCTGCGACGAGGAGGGTGCAGGCGGGGTTGACGAGGACCGCCGCGACGACCTCATCCCCGGGTTCGGGGCGGATTCCCCAGACGCCGATGGTGTCGCGGGACTGGGGTTTCACTTCGTCCTCGTGGAAGCGGATGCTCATGCCCTGACGGGTGATGAGGACGAGTTCGTTGTTGCCATCGGTGAGGCTGGCGTCGATGAGGCGGTCGCCCTCCTCGATCTTGATCGCGATCAGGCCGCCCTTGCGCATGTTTTTGAAGTCGCGAAGGTTGGACTTTTTAACGATCCCGCTGCGCGTGGCGAACACGATATTGAGTTGGTCGCTGAAGGTTTCCTCGTCGGTCTTTTTGCCCTGGATGCGGATGGTGGCCGCGATTTTCTCGTCGGGCCGGAGTTGGAGGAAGTTGGCGATGGAGCGGCCCTTGGAGGCGCGGCCCATTTCCGGCAGTTCGAAGACGCGCTCGACGTAGCAGCGACCCGACTGGGTGAAGAACATCAGGTAATCGTGGGTGGTCGCGGTGAAGAGGTGTTCGACGAAGTCGTCGTCCTCGGTTTCGTTGGCGGCCTCGCGGGTGACCATGCCCTTCATGCCCGTGGTACCCCGGTTGCGGGTGGGGTAGCTGCTGACAGCGGTCCGTTTGAGGAAGCCGCGGTGGGTGATGGTGATGACGGTGCCCTCGTTGGCGATGAGGTCTTCGATGGAGATCTCGCCCTCGTCAGGAAGCACCTGCGTGAGGCGTTCGGTGCCGTACTTGTTGGCGATTTCGCGCAGCTCCTTTTTGATGATGGAGAAGACGCGGGACTCGCGGGCGAGGATGTCGAGGAGGTCTTTGATGGTGACGAGGAGGTCGTCGTATTCCTTCTGGATGCTTTCGCGCTCGAGGCCGGTGAGTTGGTAGAGGCGCAGGTCGAGGATGCTGTTCACCTGGCGCTCGTTGAAGCGGTAGTGCCCGTCCACGATGCGGGCCTCGTCGCGGATCAGGATGCCGAGTTTTTCAACCGCAGCGCGAGCCCAGCTGAGGGCCATGAGTTTGGCGCGGGCGTCGTCGCGGTCGCGGGAATCGCGGATGATGCGGATGAAGTCGTCGAGATTGGCGAGGGCGATGAGGAAGCCCTCGAGTTTTTCGGCGAGTTCCTCGGCCTGGCGGAGGAGGAAGCGGGTGCGGCGCAGCACGACCTCGCGACGGTGCTCGATGTAGCAGGTGATGGCCTCCTTGAGCGAAAGCAGCTTGGGCCTGCCGTGGTCGATGGCGAGCATCGCGACCGAGAAGGTCGTTTCGAGCGCGGTGTGCTTGTAGAGGTTGTTGATGACCACCTTTGGGTTGGCGTCCCGCTTGAGCTCGATGACGACGCGGGTTTCCTCCGTGGACTCGTCGCGGACGGCGCTGATGTCGGTGAGGATTTTTTCGTTCACCAAGTCGGCGATGCGCTTGATGAGTTCGGCCCGGTTCACGTTGTAGGGGATCTCGGAGATGATGACCGCCTCGCGGTTGCCCTTCATCTCTTCGACCCCGGCCTTGCCACGGATGCGGATGGAGCCCTTGCCGGTCTCAAAGTACTGGCGGATGGGTTTGGTGCCGCAGATGGTGCATCCCGTTGGGAAATCGGGGCCTTTGACGAACTGGGCGAGCCCTTCGATGGTGATGTCGGGGTCGTCGATTTGGGCGCAGATGGCGTTGACGATCTCGATGAGGTTGTGGGGGGGGATGTTGGTGGCCATCCCGACGGCGATACCGGTGCCGCCGTTGACGAGGAGGTTCGGCCAAGAGGCGGGGAGGACCGTGGGTTCCTCGCGGGTTTCGTCGTAGTTGGGGACGAAATCGACGGTGTCCTTGTCCATGTCCTCCATGAGGGAGGCGCCGAGGTGGCGGAGGCGGGCTTCCGTGTACCGCATGGAGGCGGGTGGATCGCCTTCGACGGAGCCGAAGTTGCCCTGGCCTTCGATGAGCATCTCGCGCATCGCCCAAGACTGGGCCATGTGAACGAGCGTGGGGTAGATCGCCTGGTCGCCGTGGGGGTGGTAGTTGCCCATGGTTTCCCCGACGATCTTCGCGCACTTGAGGTGCTTGCGGTTCGGGGCGACCCCGAGCTCGTTCATGGCGAAGAGAATGCGGCGCTGCGAGGGCTTGAGTCCGTCGCGCGCGTCGG
>JBEBAG010000171.1:0-4527 GCA_041159065.1 Verrucomicrobiota bacterium
CCAATGTCCCGCTGCAGAAAAGAGGGCCGAAAGACAGTTATTTAAATCAGTTGCTCGATTGTAAGTAGGAATGACAATGGTCAGAGGGAGGTCGCCCGCCACCGTCCGGTCTAGAACTTCAGATTTCGTTCCCCCCTTCGTCATCGGTTCCCGCTCACCTCCGCCCAGTCTGCCTCCGCCATGATCCGCACCAACTCGCTGAACTTCGTCTGCGGACGCCATCCCAGCTTCGCCCCCGCCTTCGCGGGGTTCCCCAGCAACTCCTCCACCTCCGTCGGCCGGTAATACCGCGGATCCACCGCCACCACCACCCGCCCCGTCGCCTGCTCCATCCCCACTTCCTTCTCCCCCTCCCCCTCAAATCGCAGCGGCATCCCCAAGTGCTCAAACGTCAGCGCCACAAACTCGCGAACCGTGTGCATTTCGTTCGTCGCCAGTACATAATCATCCGGCGTCTCCTGCTGCAGCATCCGCCACATCCCCTCCGTGTACTCCGGCGCGTACCCCCAGTCCCGCCGCGCACCCAAGTTCCCAAGCCACAACCGGTCCTGCTTGCCCGCCTTGATCCGCGCCGCCGCCATCGTGATCTTCCGCGTCACAAACGTCTCCCCACGCCGCGGCGACTCGTGGTTGAACAAAATCCCGTTCGAAGCGTGAATCCCGTACGCCTCCCGGTAATTCACCACCATCCAGTACGCGTAAATCTTCGCCACCGCGTACGGAGAACGCGGGTAGAACGGCGTCTTCTCATCCTGCGGAACCGCCTGCACCTTCCCGTACAACTCGCTCGTCGACGCCTGATAAAAACGCGTCCGGTCCTTCAAACCCACCTCTTTGATCGCATCCAAAAACCGCAGCGTCCCCACCCCATCCACCTCCGACGTGTACTCGGGCACGTCAAACGACACCTTCACATGGCTCTGCGCGGCAAGGTTGTAGATCTCGTCCGGGGCCGTGCGCTCCAAAATCCGGTTCAGATTGCTCGAATCCGTCAGATCTCCGTGATGCAAAAACAAGCGCACCCCATGGATTTGCGGGTCGTTGTAGAGGTGGTCGATTCGGCCGGTGTTGAAGGAGGAGCTGCGCCGGATCATCCCGTGCACCGTGTACCCCTTTTCCAACAACTGTTCCGCGAGGTAGGATCCATCCTGTCCGGTGATCCCGGTGATCAAGGCAACTTTCATAAGGCTCAACGTGGCAAAGCCGGGAATGTCCCCCAACTCGCTCCGAATGCGAAGCCCAACTTTCGCCCAACCCGCCGGCGCGGCTGACACAAAAACGGGCTTCAGCTCGCCCGCAAAGTGCCCCCGGCAAGCTGCTGGAGAAAATCCGCGTAAGCCGTTTCCAGTCCCGCTTCGAGGCGGATCCGAGGCGCCCACCCGGTCGAACGCACCAATTCCGTGTTGAGCAGTTTGCGCGGCGTGCCGTCAGGCTTTTCGGGATCGTTCCCGATCCGCCCCTCGTAACCAACGGTACGCGCCACGGCCTGCGCCAACTCCAGGATGGAAAGGTCCTCCCCCCACCCCACATTCACCCAGTCCGGAGGCTCGGCGAGCTGAAACAGGTGGAAACACGCCGCCGCCAGATCGTCCACGTGCAAAAACTCGCGCCGCGGCGTCCCAGAGCCCCAGATCACCACCTCGGAGCGGCCTGCAACCTTGGCTTCGTGAAAGCGACGGATCATCCCCGGGATCACATGGGAATGGTCGGGATGATAGTTGTCCCCGGGGCCGTACAGGTTGGTCGGCATTGCCGAGTGAAACAGCACCCCATGCTGCCGGCGGTAGGCGGCGCACATTTTCAGACCCGCGATTTTCGCAATCGCATACGCCTCATTGGTCGGCTCAAGACTGCCCGTGAGTAGATCGGATTCCGAAATCGGCTGGGGGGCGAACTTGGGGTAAATACAGGAACTCCCCAGGAACAGCAGACGCCTCACCCCCACCGCGAAACTGGAATGAATCAGGTTCGTGGCGATGAGAAGGTTATCGCGTAAAAAGTCGGCGGGGTACGCGTGGTTCGCATGAATGCCGCCCACCTTGGCGGCGGCGATCATCACCCCTTCGGGGCGCTCCCTTTCCAGAAAAGCCCGCACCGCGTTCCCATCGCAAAGGTCGAGCTCGCGGCGCGAGACGATCAGCGGTTCCCAATGCCCCTCGGCAAGAGCGTGACGCAAGAGGGCGGAACCAACCATGCCGCGGTGACCGGCGATAAAAAGACGGGGTTTCATGCAAGGAATGGGGCCGAAATTAAGCCCACCCGCCCGCGCGTGGCGAATGCAACCTTGGACCTGCCGCCCCCGTTGCGCTCCCCGGGCCCCGAAGGTCGGCCTTGGTCTTCGCGTCTGCGCCTGCAGACTGGATCTCCCGTTGGAGCGGCTGGAATTTAGGGGACTTCCTTCACGCGAGTATCTTTTTATGATCCCCAAGGGATAGGCATGCGCCCGTTTTTCGAGGAAGGTTCCCCATTTCGATCCCCCAGGGCAAAACCCGGGTATGCCACTCCTTCCTTTCCCGATTCACGCTCCCGAGCCCCAGATGGTTCCATGCCCGGCCATGGTTTCCCCCTCCCAGCCAGAGCTTCCCCACCTGAGCCCCTCCGAACTGCGCGCGCTGGTCGAGGTCGGGGACGTCGTCTTTATCTGCTCCACGCCCCTTCCCTTCCGCAAAGTCGCCGCCGCCACCGGATGCTGGAGCAACCATGTGGGCATCGTGGTGCAAACCGATGGACCGGAACCCATGGTCGCGGAAAGCACCTTTCCCTTCTCGCGTCTGACCCCGCTTTCCCAGTTTGTGAAACGCTCCGGCCGGGGACGTGTCGCAGTGCGCCGACCCTTGCAGCCGCTGAACCCCACGCAACGCGCGGCGCTGCTGCAAGCGGTGCAGCGCCGCTTGGGCGTGCTCTATGACACCGGATTCCACCTGCACTCCCCTCGCCAGTTCTGTTCGCGCTTTGTCCGGGAGGTCCTCGCCGAGGCAACCGGCGTGGAGGTGGGAGACGTCGAGACCTTCGCCCAGTTGCTCTCCAGTCAGCCCGGAACGAATCTGGCATTCTGGAGAGCGTGGTACTTTGGACGCATCCCTTGGAATCGTCCCACCGTCACCCCTGCGAGCCAGCTTCGCAGTCCGCTGCTTGAAACCCGTTTTGACGGGCGGGTGGTGGGGTGAGCGCGGCCCTCCGGAAAAGAGGCTCAGTCGAGCGTGGGTTTGGGCGGGGCGATTTGGATCACCGGTCGACCGGAAGCGGCCTGCGGCTGCGGCGGATTCGGATCGGGAGTGTAATTGAGGGCGTACTGCGAGGGCATCGCGAGCGACCAGAAGGGGTTGCCGTAGAGTTCCCAGCCCGCTGGGACGCCGATCGCATCCACCACCTCGCGCGCGGCCAGATACGTTTCAATCGAGTCGCCGCTCACGTGAAACCACACCACTTTTTTCGGATCCAGCTTCCACTGCTGCAGGGTCCGCTGAAAGTTGGACCCGGCGCTCTTGATCAGGTCCAGCGCCTCGCCGCCTCCCGGCTGCGGCATGAGGCGCACGGGGATTTGCGGCGTGTTGCTCACGGGGAACTCCAAACGCCAATCCCGGTTGAAGACCCGGTTTTCGGTGAAGAAGGTCGAAATCTTCTTGGAATCATAGAGCACCTTGCGCACCGGCACCATCTGCCCGTTCTTGTTGCGCTGCATCGCCGGACGCCCGTCCGGTCCCTTCACGGCCTCCCGGCTGAAGCTCAACGCGACCTCATTCGCCTTCAGCTTCTCCTCCGAAACCCGCATCAACTCCTCCCACTGCAGCCAGTAAAGCTTTCCACCCAGCACTAAAAACCGCTCCACCTCCGCTTTCTCCGGCATGGGCCGCGGATTGGGCAGCCGCACCACCGTCGCAGGGGGAGCCTGATACACCGGAGTCTGGTCCAAACGCGCCCGCAGCTTGTCGATTTCGGCCAGTTGCTGCTCCGTCGCCGCCTTGCGCATGTCCCGCTCCTTGCGCTTCTCCGCGATCTGCTTGCGCAAGGCCTCGAAGTCGATCACCTGGATGTTCTGCTTCTCCTTCGTTTTCTCGGCCTCCTGGAGCTGTGATTGCAGCTTCTCCACCACTTCGCGCAGCTTCGCCGTCTCCTTCTCCACCTCCTCCGGCTTCTCCTTGGGCTTGTTCTCCTCCAGCTCGCGCTGGAGGCTGCGGTGCTGCTCCTCGGTGACAATCGGCAAGTCGGAGAGCACCTTACTCACGGATTTTGCCAGTCCTAAGCCGATCAACACCAACACCAAAATCAGCACCCCCACCACGTTGGTCATGGTGTCCATCAACGCCACAAAAGGCAGCTCCTCTTCCGGATGTTTTTGGCGACGTCCCATGGTGGATCAATTGGGTTTGACCGCCGGAGCCGGAGCCGGAGCCGGAGCCGGAGCCGGAGCACGGGGTGCGGGTGCGGGTGCGGGTGCGGGTGCGGGTGCGGGTGCGGGTGCGGGTGCAGGTGCAGGCGGGGGAGTCAGAGCCCCCAGAAACTCCTGAAACAAACTCAAATTCAGAG
>JBEBAG010000172.1:0-5890 GCA_041159065.1 Verrucomicrobiota bacterium
CGCGGAGTCCGTTGACGTTCCAGGAGAGAAGTTTCATGGGCGAGCAGGGGTAGCGAGGGCATCGGGCGCGGGCGAGGCAGGATGCAGAAATTCACCCCATTGTATCCCCTCCATACGCCCCCCCAGGCCTCGACTTCCGAAGAGAGGTTGGGGGTTCACGACAACGCAGGCGAGGCGATAGGCGATAGGCGATGGGCGGGGGAGCGAAAAGAGGACGAGGCGGGGGGGGAGCCAGGAGCCTGCCAGGGGAGGGAAGGTCGGGGCGCTGGGGCACTGGGGCGCTGAGGCGGCGGTGGAAACCTGCGGGGCGCGGACCGGGTGCAAACGGGAGAAACGGAGAACGGGAATAACGCAAACGGAGGAGGCTGAGGACGTGGAGACTGGGAAGAGCATTCGGACGGGCAGGAGAGAGGAGCGGGCGTGGATTGGATAAGAACCCCGGCGCCCATCGCCCTGTTTGTGTACAACCGCGTGCACCACACGCGGCGGACCGTGGAAGCGCTGGCGCGCAATGAAATGGCGGCCCAGAGCGAGCTGCATGTGTTTTCCGACGGGCCGCATCTTCCGGAGGATGAGGCCAAGGTGGAGGATGTGCGCGAATACGTGGCACGCATCGAGGGGTTTCGCGCGGTGCACGTGCACACCCAGGCCCGCAACCGCGGGGCGTCGGCCTCGCTCCTCAGCGGGATCGAAGCCGTGTGCGAGCAGTTTGGGCGCGTGATCGTGGTGGAGGATGATCTGGTGACCTCCCCCTACTTCCTGCGCTACCTGAACCAGGGCCTGGCGCTCTACGAGGACGATCCGGAGGTGGTGAGCGTCCATGGATACATGTACCCCACGGGCTCGCCCCTGCCGGAGTCCTTCTTTTTGCGGGGCGCTGACTGCTGGGGCTGGGGCACATGGAAGCGCGGATGGGCGCACTTCAATCCGGATGGGGGCGCGTTGCTGGAGGAGTTGGAGCGGCGCGGACTGGCGACCGAGTTCGACTTTAACGGCACCTACGGATTCACCGAAATGCTGCGCGACCAGTGCGCGGGCCGGAGCGACTCGTGGGCCATCCGGTGGTACGCGTCGGCGTTTCTTCGCGAGAAGCTCACCCTCTACCCGGGCCGTTCGTTGGTCCAACCCATCGGATCCGCGATCGGATCCGAGTGCCCCGGGCGAAACGGGGATCCGTGGGAGGACTACGAGGTACGCCTGAGCAATCGGCCGGTGAAACTCCGCCGGCTGCCGGTCCGGGAGGATGTGTTTGCGCGGCGAATCGCGGAGCGCTACTTCCGCGAACTGAGCGCGCCGCCGCTTTCGAAGCGGATCCGGCGGCGGCTGCGGCGTTTCTGGAGGGCGCGCAGGGAGGCGTTGTATGGCGGGTATGTTCCGTAATCTCCCGGACTTCGCGGACTTTCCGGGGACCGGTCCGCTTTCCGAAGCCGCCTCCCCTCTTTGTGCGGTTTTTGAGGTCCATCCCACTCGAGGGGAATCAGTTAGGCTCCACCATAGGGCTTTGAAAACGCTCGACTCCCGCGCACGGTCTGCTAGGAGGGAGGGCCCCCTGCGCGGGTGTCCTCGTCCTATGCCCAACTACGATTACCACTGCGAAAAGTGCAACAAGAGCTTCGAGGTCTTCCAGTCCATGAAGGACGATCCCTTGAAAACCTGCCCCAAGGAGAAATGTTGCATGAAAACCTGGGGCAAGGGGAAGGTCCGCCGCCAGATTGGCACCGGAGCCGGACTGATCTTCAAGGGCAGCGGTTTCTACATCACCGACTACCGCTCCGAGAACTACAAGTCCGCGGCCAAGTCGGACTCCAGCTCGGCTTCGACCGCGTCCTCGGCCGCTCCATCCAGCCCGGCCCCTGCCGCCACCCCCTCGGGTTCCGCCTCTGGAAAAGCCAAGAAAAGCGAGTAACCGGGGGGCCCCTGCCCCGCGGGCGGCCCCTGCCACGCGCGGCTCCACGTCCCAACGCCCGCCCCCCTCTCCGAAAGGGAGCTCCGCACCGCACTCCGGTTCCGCGGGCTCCGGGAAGGCGGGCTTCCATCCCCCCTCGCGCAGGGCCTCGTCGAAATCCGGGTCCGCGGCGTCCCCGGTGCGCCGAGTTTCTCGGAACGCACGCATCTTCCTGTTTGGCATCCCTTTCCTTCTCTCGCCCCTCCTCGCGCTCCTCATCCAAGCCCTGCGCGAACCTGACCACCTCGCGCCCACCGCCCCTCCTTCCGGACAACGCCCCTTCGCTCCGCTTCTGGCCGCGGCACTCTCCTCACCCCAAGCCTCCGCCCTCGAGCTCTCCCTTGCGGAGGTCCAAGCGCACCTTTCCCAAGCCCTCCTTCCCGCCCGGAATGCCTCCGGCCCCTGGAGCCTCCAGCGTGTGGGACTCCGCCTTGCACCCGGTCGCTGCGAGGTGCTCACCCTGCAGCAGTGGCGCGGATGGAACGTGCACCTCAACGTCACCTACCAAGTCTCCCTGGCGGGCGGAAAACTTCGACTCCAACCCCTCGCGGGGCATCTCGGTCGACTCGCCCTCGGACCGTTCTGGCTCGCTCGCTTTGAAAAACCCTTGGAACGCCTGGTGCCCTTTCTGCGGAAGGAACGCGTGCTGATGGACCGGCTCAGCGAACTCAAAATCGAGCCCGACCGGTTGGTGCTGCGCGTCCGCGTGAGCGCGGGAGCCAGTACCGAGCCGACGACACCAGCCCCTGCCGCCCCTGCCGCCCCTTCCTCCACGACGGTTCCCGCTCGCACCCCCGTGCCATCGCCCGCTCCCGCTCCGGGAACCGGCGCGACCCCGGGTTCAGCGCCGCGCCGTTGAGTAGTAGCGACTCAGCCCGCTCACCACTCCGTCCGCGTATTCGTTCACCAAACTTTTGGAGAGCCCGCCCCCCACGGCGCGCTGCCCGGCGTAATCGCCCATCTGCACCCGTTTCCACACCGGCGCGCTGTTCATCACGTAGGGTTCCAGAAACACCACGGGCGCTTTGTAAAGCCGAGTCGCCAGAAGATTGCGCGCATAGAGGAAAGGTCCCGAGCCCACCCGCCGCGCGTTGCTTGAAAAGTACGTGAACGGCGGTAGCCCGCTTTCCTGCGCCAGGGCGTCCACCACGGCCTCGCTCAGGGGCACCGCCTCGCGTGCCGTTCCGGAGAAAAGCTGTTCGAGCATCTCGGAACGCACATCCTCGAACGCCAGTTCCTTCGAGGAATAACAGCCGTTCACCAGCGCATGGAGATGATTGCGCGGCACCAGTTTCGGCGCCTCCGGCTCCCCCCACTCCTCCGCGTTGAAGTGCAAACACAGCACCACGTCCGGCCGCACGTGCTCGTTGACCAAACGCGCACGCGCCCGGATCTCACTCACCCGGTAGAAGAACAGTTCGCTGTGCAAACGCACCCGTTCCGGCGTCACGTTTCCGCTCAGATCCGCCGCCGCCGCCGCCCGCAGCGACTCCGGACGCTCGTCGGTGGCCGGCTGATCGCTGCGCCGCAACAGCGTCACCTGCGCCCCCAGCTTTTCCAACTGCGGCTTCAACCGCTTGGCTACCCGCAGCGTCAGATCCCCCTCCATCACTGGAACCCCCGAGGGCATCTGAAAAAAACGCTCCTCCATCCGGGCCCAGTTCCCCCCCAAATGCCCCGGGTCCACCGCAATCCGGACCCCCTGCAAAGGACGCCCCTTGGGGGCGGGCCCCAGCTCAGCTGCACGCCGCCAAAAGCGCGCCTCCGGGGCACCCATCGGCTCCGATCCAGCCCCCTCCGAGGCCAGCGGCAACTCCTTCCAACGCCCCCCGGCTGCGCGCACCCGAACCGACTTCGCTCCCACCTCCACCCAGCCCGCCGCAGCACCTCCCGGCGCATAGTGCGAATCCAAATCCCGCACCAGCTCCGCCCGGCTCAACTTCCCCGGATACCGGTCCAGCCAGCTCCAGTCCGGCGCCTCCGCAAGGGGACTGCTCAGGCGCGCCGGCTCCTCCGCTCGTGCCAACGCCACCGCCCCCAAAATGCCCGCCAGCGCACCGCAACCTATCGCCCGAAATCGCATCCCTTTTTCTAACGCAATCCCGCCACAGCGTCACGCCGGGCGGATCCTTTTTGAGCCTCACCCCCCCGTCTCAAATCGCTGGATTGCGACCCCCGCTTCCACCAACGCGTGCCGAACCCCGCGCAACATCGCTTCCGCTTCCCCCCCATCGCCATGCACGCAGATGGTCTCCGGACGCAGCACCACCACGCTCCCATCCGCAGCACGGACACGCCCCTCCCGGAGCATCCCCAACACCTGCTCCGCAGCCTTGCCGGGATCGGAAAGGAGCGCACCCGCCTCGGTGCGCGGGGTGAGCGACCCGTCGCTCAGGTAGGTCCGGTCCGCAAACCCCTCCGGCACCACCCGAACCCCGCCCCATTCCCGCGCCCTCCTCTCCAGCACGCTGCCCGCCAGACACACCAGCGCCGGAACAGGACGCCACGTCGAAAGCGCCGCAAGCACCCCCGAGGCCACTCGCAAATCCAAAGACGCAAGATGGTAAAGGGCTCCGTGCAGCTTCAGATGCCGCACCTGCACCCCGAGGGTTCCCGCCACTTCCGCCAACGCCTCATGCTGCCGGCGGATCAAATCGCGCACCTCCGCCTCCCCAAGCGCCCCTTCCGGTGGCATCCGACGTCCAAAATGCACACGGTCCTCCAAGCCGGGATGCGAGCCCACGGACACCCCGTGCTCCAAAGCCAGGATGACCGCCTCCCGCATGGAACTCCCGTCCCCCGCGTGTCCCCCACAGGCGATGTTGGCCGAAGTCACCAGCGCCATGAGCCGCTCCTCCCTCCCTGTCCCCTCGCCCAAATCGGCATTCAAATCCACCCGCAGCACGCTCATTCCCCTCCCTCCTTCCCCAGAAACTCGACCCCCGCAGCCTCCAGCCCCAGGCGCACCAACCCCAATTCCCGCCGCCGTTGCCTCGCCAGCTCGCGCGCCTGCCCCAGGGTCACCTCCTCAAAACGCACCGTCTCCCCGGGCCGCACCTGCGCCATCCGCGGAAGGTCCGCGGACACCACATGCGCCAGCTGCGGATAGCCCCCCAACGTCTGCGCATCCGCCAAGAGCACAATCGGATGGCCATCCGGGGGAACCTGCACCACCCCGGGCGACACCGGCATGGACCGCAATTCCGCACCCCCCATGCGCCCCACTCTCACTCCCTCCAGGCGCACCCCCATGCGGTCCGACTGCGCCCCCACCCGAAACTCGACCGCAAGCGCCTCCGGTGCGAATTCGTGCGCATGGGTGCCCCGAAGCACCCGGACCACCACCGGGGATGCGGAGGGAAAAATCAGCCGCTCCTCCAGCCTCCAGCAAACCGGCCCCGCACACCGCCAGCCCAGCCGCCCAAGCGGCAGCCGGTCTCCCGCCCGCAGGGGCCGGCCTCGATAACCTCCAAAGCCAGCCCGCACCGCCGTGCTCCGGCTTCCCAGGACCCGGGGCACGCCGAACCCGCCAGCCACGGCCAGGTAACCCCGGCAGCCGCGCTCCAGAACGCCCAGCCGAAGGGTCTGTCCCTTCCGCACCCTCACCGGCTGGCCCGCAGGCCAGCCCGCCAGGGATCCGCCCGCCAACGCCACCACGGTGTCCCTCAAAAACAACAGGTCCGGCCCCACGAGGGTGAACTCCAGTGCGGCGGCATCAGGGTCGTTGCCGACCATCCGATTGGCCACCTCCAGAGAGAACCGGTCCACCGCGCCGCCCAGGGTCATGCCCCCTGCCCGATAACCCGGACGCCCCAGATCTTGCACCGTGGTGAACATCCCCGGCCGAAGCACCTCCAGCACCGCGTGTTCCGCCTGCTCGAGTTCCTCCGCCCCCGGACCCCCAAGCCCCCCTTTTCCTTCGTCGTACCCCCCCGCATGAACCCT
>JBEBAG010000173.1:0-3113 GCA_041159065.1 Verrucomicrobiota bacterium
GCCGGAGCAAGCAACTGCTTGGCAAGCACATCCCCCCGTGCAAACCCGTAAAAGCCCGGTGCCGTATCGTCCGAATGCAGGGAGATGATTCCATCAAATTGCCGGGCCGCGATCTCCTTCTCTATCCACTGCACCTCCCGCTCCGCCGACCCCTTCCAAAACTCGCGGTTTAAATCCTTGCCCGAATGCGACTCGCGCGTCCTGGCAAGGTAACCCGTGGGGTTGCAAACGGGATAAATCCAAAGCTCAAAATTGCGTCCCAGCTCCGGGGTTTCATCGAGAGCCCGCACAAAATCCATCAGCCCCAGAATTCCCGCAGGTTCATCCCCATGGATCCCCGCAAAAATGCCCACCTGGATCCGGTGCTTGATCACCTGGGTCCGACGGAAGTGAAACCGGGGAATCCACACCGGCTCCCCCTGATGCTCCCAGACCCCCAGCGAGTCCGCACGCACACAGGGCGAATACAACGACTGAATCAAAAGCGGCAGCAGCAAATTCTTCAGCGGAAGAAGCCGCTGTTTCTCCACCCGATCCAGCACCAAGCGCGCCGCCTCCTGCACCTTCGCGCTCGCCCTCGGAGAGAGCACCGATTCCCGTCCCGGACCCCGGTTCACGCCCCCACCTCCTTGCGCGCCTGATCCGCCAGCGCCGTGCTCAAGTACCGCTCACCCGTACTGCACCCCACCGTCACAATCAGCTTCCCCGAAAACTCGGGACGCCGCGCCACCTGCAGCGCCGCCCACACGTTCGCCCCCGTGGAAATCCCCGCGAGAATCCCCTCCTCCCGGGCCAAACGTTGCGCCGTGGCAATCGCGTCCTCGTTGCTCACCTGCACCACGTCATCCAACAGCTCCAAATTCAGATTGCGCGGCACAAAACCCGCCCCCGTCCCCTGAATCTTGTGCGGCCCGGGCACCAAGGGCTCCCCTCGCCGCGTCTGCGTAATGACCGGTGAAGCCGCAGGTTCAACCGCAATCGCCCGAAAACCCGGTTTGCGAGCCTTCCACACCTCGCTCACCCCCGAGATCGTGCCTCCCGTTCCCACCGCCGCAACGAACACGTCCGCACGCCCGTCCGTGTCCTGCCAAAGCTCCTCCGCCGTGGTGCGACGATGCACCTCCGGATTGGCCGGATTTTCAAACTGCTGGGGCATCCAAGCCGCCGGATCCTCCGCCACGAGTTCAGCCGCTTTTTGAATGGCCCCCTTCATCCCCAAACCCGCCGGAATCAAAACCAACTCCGCCCCCAAAAGCGAAAGCAGAATCCGACGCTCCACGCTCATGCTCTCCGGCATCGTCAGGGTCAGTCGATAGCCCCTCGCCGCCGCGACAAACGCGAGCGCAATCCCCGTGTTGCCAGAGGTCGGCTCCACAATGCGCGCCCCAGGCTCCAGCCGCCCCTCCCGCTCCGCGGCCTCCACCATCGCCACCCCAATCCGATCCTTCACACTCCCCAGCGGGTTAAAGAACTCCCCCTTCACCGCAACTGTCGCAGGCAACCCCGCCCCCAAACGGTTCAATTGGACCAAGGGCGTGCGCCCCACCGACCGCGTGATGTCTTCAAAAATAGCCATAAAATCAGGTTTCAAAAAGAGGGGCCCTCCTCCCTTCCAGAAGCAGGGTCACCCACGCATGCGTACTCCGCGAATCCCCCCAGCTCAGGGCGTGTAGATCTTGTCAAAGAGCCCCCCATCCGCGAAGTGGAGCCGCTGCGCCTTGGCCCACCCCCCAAAAGCTCCATCGATGGTCACCAGCTCCAGCTTGGGAAACTGCGCCCCATACTTCAACTGTGCCGCCTCCGCCCGAGGACGGTAAAAGTGACGCCCGATGATGTCCTGCCCCTCCTCACTGTAGAGGTACTCCAAGTAGGCCTCCGCCACCTTGCGCGTCCCCTTCGCGTCCACGTTCTTGTCGACCACCGTCACGCTTGGCTCCGCCAAAATGCTGATCGAGGGCACCACAATCTCAACCTTGTCCCGCCCAAACTCCTTCAGCGCCAAAAACGCCTCGTTCTCCCAAGTCAGCAACACATCCCCGATCAACCGTTGAGTGAAGGTGGCGGTCGCGCCACGCGCCCCGCTGTCGAGGACCGGCACATTCTTGTACAGCCGCGTCACGAACTCCCGGACCTTGGCCTCGTCCTTCCCAAACTGTTTTTCGGCATACGCCCATGCCGCCAAATAGTTCCAGCGCGCCCCCCCCGAGGTCTTGGGGTTGGGCGTGATCACCTTCACTCCGTCTCGCACCAGATCGCCCCAGTCCTTGATCCCCTTGGGATTGCCCTTGCGCACCAGAAACACGATCGTTGAAGTGTACGGTGCGCTATTATACTTTAGTCGTTTACTCCATCCTTCTGGAATGAGATTTCCGATCGTTCTGAGCGAATCCACATCCCCCGCCAGGGCCAACGTCGCCACATCCGCCTGCAGCCCATCAATGATGGCGCGCGCCTGCTTCCCCGATCCCCCATGGGACTGCTTGATGGTCGGAGCCTTCCCGGCCTTCTGCTTCCAGTACTTGCCAAAGGCCGAGTTGAACTCCGTATAAAGCTCTCGGGTAGGATCATACGAGACATTCAAGATTTCCTCCGCCCGCAGAGGGGACACCGCCGCCGACAGCGCAACCAATCCAACAGCACCAAACCAGGAGAGTTTTTTCATATGTTTCAAAAAGTGAACGCTCTTATCTATACTGAGTGAGTGTGCATTCAATCAATCATTTCTTCGTTTTTTTTGAAACCGTATGCGTTTGCCCTCGTCCTAAGAAAATTCCCTCCTGAAAATCTCCTCCTTCGCCCCCCCAGCACGCTCCCGCCCATGTCCCGCTTCTGCACGCCCTCCCAACGCCCTCGGCTGCCCCTGCTCCTCTGCGGACTGGCCGCCGCCCTCCCCCTCTCCGCCCTCCCCGCCCTCGCGGTACCAGAACCCGCTTGGGAAGCCCTTCTCCCAGCCCTTCAGTCCACCTGCTTCGACTGCCACGGCGGGAAGAAAACCAAGGGCGGAGTCGACCTCAAACGCCTCGAAAAGGATCCCTCCGTCCTCGCCGAGTACTCCCTCTGGACCAAGGTGGTCGACGCCGTCAAATCCGGCGAAATGCCTCCGGAGGATTCCA
>JBEBAG010000174.1:0-11081 GCA_041159065.1 Verrucomicrobiota bacterium
TCCGGCGGGCATGATGGCACCCTTTTTGAGGAAGGTGGGAAGGAATCTTCCGAGGAGTAGGATGGCTGTGACGATGCCCACGGTGGCGCCTGCGCCGGGTTTGGAGGGGAGAATGGAAGCGGCCACGGCGAGGAGGATGCCCGAGGCGACGCCGGCGATGAGGGAGGGTTTGCTTTGCGCCTTGAGGAAGCCTTGGACGCCGAAGGCCGCAGTGATGAGCGCGTAGAGGAAGAAGTAGATTTGGGCAATGTTTCGCATGGAAGAAACTAGATCAGGTTTTGCTTTGGCGGAAAGGATGGGAAGCGAGTGGGGCTGTGGAAAAGCGAGGGCTCCGGGCTGGGGGACGGGCTTTGCATGGGGAGGAAAAGCGCGCATGGTGGGGCGTCTCATGGTTGCGAGAGAATCCGAGTTTGCGTCTTTTGAATGGGGGCCTTCGGGACAGCAGTATGTGCGGGTGGTGTTGGACGATTCGGGGAGCCGGATCTTTGACTACTCGGTACCGCCGGGTTGGACGGTAGGAGTAGGGGCGCGAGTGCGTGTGCCGGTGCGGACGCGCACGGTGATGGGGACGGTGTTGGAGGTGAGCGAGCGCACGGAGTTTTCGGGGGTGAAACCGATTGCACAGGTTCTCAGCAAGGAACCGGTGCTGAATCCGGCGCTACTTGAGCTCGCGGGGTGGATGGCGGACTACTACTGCTGCACGCTGGAGGCGGCGATTCGCACGGTGCTTCCGCAGGTGATCCGGCGTGCCGAGATGGGGCATCAGGAGCGGCAGGTGGCACGTTTGGTGAAGGCGCCGGACGGAGTGGACCGGGAGGCGTTGGCGAAACGGGCTCCGTTGCAGGCGTCGGCGTTGGAGGCATTGGAGGCGTGCGGCGGGCGCATGGCGGTGAGCGAGTTGGCGAAGCGGGCGGATGCGGGACACGCGGTCCTGAGGGCGATGGAGCGCAAGGGTTGGGTGGAGATCGAGATGGAGCGTGTGGAAAGAGATCCATTTCGGAATGAGGATTTTGTGTCGGCGCCAAAGCTGCAGCTCAATGAGGAGCAGGCGGTGGTGTTTGCGAAGGTGAGCGAGGCGCTCCGCCGCGTGGAATCGGGCATGACGGAGGGGGTGCGTCCGTTTTTGCTGCACGGGGTGACGGGGAGCGGGAAGACGGAGATCTATTTGCAGGCGATCGAGCAGGTGCTCGAGTCGGGAGGTTCCGCCATCATGCTGGTGCCGGAGATTTCGCTGACTCCGCAGACGGTGGAGCGCTTCAAGAGCCGGTTTGCTGCGACGCGGCATGAGGTGGCGGTGTTGCATAGTCATCTTTCGGAGGGGGAGCGGCATGACGAGTGGCATCGGATTCGCAGTGGGCGTGCGCGCATTGTGATTGGAGCGCGGAGTGCGGTGTTTGCTCCGGTCGAGAAGCTCGGGTTAATCGTGGTGGATGAGGAGCACGAGCCCTCCTACAAGCAGGAGGAGGCGCCACGGTATCACGGGCGCGATTTGGCGGTGCTCCGTGGGAGTCGGGAGCGTTGCGTGGTGCTTCTGGGTTCGGCAACACCCTCGCTGGAGAGTTTTTACAATGTGTCGGAGGGCAAGTACGAGCTGCTTCGGATGACCTGCCGAATTGACGACAAGAAGCTGCCTTACATTCGGATTGTGGACATGCGGATGGAGTCGAAAAAGACGGGATCCATTCTTTCCTCGCGATTGATGACGGCGGTGGAGGAGCGGTTGCGCAAGGGGGAGCAGACCATTTTGTTTCTCAACCGGCGGGGATTTTCGACCTCGGTGCTCTGCGAAAAGTGCGGGCACGTATGCGAGTGTCCGAACTGTTCGGTGGCGTTGACGTTCCACCGGGGCGCAAACCGGATCGTGTGCCACATTTGTGGGTACCAGGCGGTGGGGCCTTCAAAATGTCCGGAGTGTAAGGACCCCGGAATACGCCGGTTGGGTACGGGGACGGAGCGGGTGGAGGATGTCGTGCAGAAGCTTTTTGCGAAGGCGGTGGTGCGTCGGTTGGATGCGGATGTGATGCAACGCAAGGAGGCGTTCCGGGAGACGTTGGCGGCGTTCAAGGCGGGGAAGATCGACGTGTTGGTGGGGACGCAGATGATCGCCAAGGGGCTGCATTTTCCGAATGTGACTTTGGTGGGGATCATCAACGCGGATCTGGGGCTCCACGTGCCGGATTTTCGGGCGGGGGAACGGACGTTCCAGCTGCTGACGCAGGTAGCCGGGCGCGCCGGGCGCGGGGAGGTGGAGGGGGAGGTTTTTGTGCAGAGCTATACGCCCTTTAGTCCCGCGATTCAGCACGCGCGGCACCATGACTTCGAAGGGTTCTGGGAGCAGGAGATGGAGTTTCGCCGGCAGTGGCAGTATCCGCCTTTTACGCATCTGATGCTGATCCAGGTGCGCTCCGTGCATTTGGCGAAGGCGGAACTGACGATGCAGACGGTGGCGAAGCGCGTTGCCGAGAATCTTCCCGGAGGCGTGGTGCTTGGGGAGCCTGCGCCCGCGCCGTTGGAAAAGTCACACGGGCAGTATCGGTTTCACCTGATGCTTCGGACGCGGGCGATGAGGCGGCTGAGTCGGCATGTGCGTTCGGTGTTGGAAAAGCTGACGTATCCCGAGGAGGTATTCGTCACGGTGGATGTGGACGCTTACCAGTTGCTCTGAGGGTTGCCGGTGGCGGAAAAGAAAAACGCCGTCCCCGGAACGAGGACGGCGTTTTGTAAAGGCAGTGGGCGGCGAGGCGTGGGCCAGGCCCTGTGGCAGGGCGTTAGGGGAGTTTGATTTCGACCTTCGCGGATTCGCGCAGACCCTTGAGAAGGTTTTGAACGCTCTCGTCGTGCTTGCGGCGGTTGAGGAACGCAAGCAACTGGGGTTTCACGGATTCCAAGGTCATGGTCTCGGCGTCCTTGCGGTCCGTCACGTGGATGACGTGGAAGCCAAACTGGCTGCGGACGGGCTCGCTGAAGTCTCCCTTTTTCATGCCGAAAGCGGCATTGGAGAATTCGGGAACCATCTGATCCTTGGAGAAGAAGTTGAGGTCGCCGGAGTTTTGCTTGGCGCTGGGATCCTCGGAGAGCTCGGCGGCGAGTTTGTCGAATGGTTCCCCGGCTTTGACCCGCGCGGCGATGGCTTCAGCGGCCTTCTGCTTCTCGGACACAACTTCGGGAGTGGCGTCCTTGGCTACGGAAACGAGGATGTGGCTGGCGCGGACCTGCTCCGGCTTTTGGAATTGCTGTGGATTCTTGTCGTAGAACTCCTGAGCGTCGGCATCACTGGCTTTGGGGGCGTCCTTGATCTGTTCCTCGACCCAGTTTTGCTGGCGCAGCGAGTTGCGGATATCCGTTTTGAGTTTGTCGAGGCTCTGGCCCGCCTTGGTGAGCTGTTGATCAAAGGCTTCCGGAGAGGGGAATCGGGATTTGATTTGCTCGATGCGCGCGGTGACGTCCTCGTCCTTGACCGGAGCATTCGCCGAACGAGCGGACACGATTTTTTCGGTGATGAGTTCGTTCAGGAGCATTTTGTAGCCCTCGGCCCGCTGGGCTGCCGGGAGCTGGTCTGCTTGAATCCCTTGGCTAGCAAGTACATCCTTGAGAGCCTTCTCCAGCTCTTCCTTGCGGATCTCCTGTCCGTCCACCGTGGCAACCACCTCGGGAAGCGGGGCCGCCGGGGGTTCCGGGGGCTTGGCTTTCTTGAGGATCTCGTCGAGCGCGTTTGCGGGAATGGCGTTCTCCGGGCTGGACTTGGCCTGCGCCGTGTCTGCGGGCGCGGGACTTCCCGCCTGCTTTTCCGCGGGAGCTGCGGCGGGCTCCGGTTGGGCGGGGGCGGTGGGGGCGGTGGGGGCGGTGGGGGCGCTGGGATTGGCGGAGGCTGCGGGAGCGGGGGCGGATTTTTCGGATTCCGCTTGGGGCCCGCTGGGTTTGCAGGCGACGAGGCCGAGGAGCGCTGGAGCGAGCACCGCGGAAGCGCAGAGCGTAGAGAGACGAGGATTCGATTTCATTGCTGGGAAAGGGCGGAAAGTCGCATGGACTGGGGGAATTGGCCAGTGCGGAAAAGGAGGGCGTGAGAGCGGAAGGTGGTGGGCAGAGCGGACGTCCGTGGGGATTAAGGCAGTCGTTGTTTGAGGAAGTGAAGGGTCACCTTGCCGACGGTTTGGAGGCTCTCCGCGCTGAGTTGGGAGAGGGTGTCGTCGGCGGTGTGCCATGCGGGATAGTCGAAGTCGATGATGTCGATGGCGGGGATGCGGGCGATTTGGCGCAAGGGGACGTGGTCGTCGAGGATGGGGCGGTCGAACAGCCCGAAGGAGGGACGCGCTTGGAGGGCATCGGCGGAGGCGTAGAGTCCGAGCAGGAGGTCTCTGGGGGAATCGAGGGGGAAGGTGATGGAGAGGTTGCGATCCCCGATCATGTCCCAGAGGAGAGCGAACTGGAACTGGGTGTGACGCCCGGAGTGGAGGAGGGAGCGGGCGTAGAAGCGGCTTCCGTAGAGGCCGTCGGTTTCGGTGAATTGCTGGAAGGCTTCCTCGCCGTCGAAGAAAACGAGTTCGATTTGGGAGGCGAGTCGCGGATCGAGGGCGAGGGTCGTGGCCAGTTCGAGGAGAGCCCCGGTGCTGGAGGCGCCGTCATTGGCCCCGAGGAATGCGATGGAGGAGAAGGATTTGGTGTCGTAGTGCGAGGCAACGACGGCGCGCTGGGAGGCGGGGTTCGGAGCGGCTCCGGGCTTGGAGGCGAAGCGGGCGATGATGTTGACGAAGGTCTTGGGACCGTGGGGAGTGGGCTCGACGAATTGCTGGAGTTCGGTTGTCCATCCGGATTGGCGGAGGCTTTCGAGGATGAGGCCACGTGCGGTTTCCAGCGCGGGCGAACCGGCGGGGCGGGGGCCGCAGTCGATTTGGGCTTTGGCGGAGGCAAGGGCACGGGCTCCGTCGAAATGCTTCCACAGCTCTGCAGGGGCGGGGCGGGCGGGGGTGGTTTCCTGGGATTTGTGGGAGGAGAGGGCGGGATCCTCAGCCGGGTTTTTGGCCCGGGAAGCGGATCGGTTGCAGGCGTGGAGGAGGAGTGCGAGCAGACCGAGGCAGAGCCACGGGAGGGCTGGATGGAACGAAGCGAGGCGGCGGTCAGGCATGAGCGGCTGCGTGAGAGGGACCCTGAAGCGAGGCGGAGGCGTGGATGGGCCTAGCGCTCTTCGCGCGGCATTCCGAGGACATCCAGCAGGCGGTTCAGGTCGTCGGTGCCGTAGTACTCGATCTCGATGCGGCCGCGCTTGTCTCCGTGGTGGAGGGTGACGTGCGTGCCCAGGTGTCGCTGAAGGCGGTTCTGGACGTTTTGGAGGGCTGCGCCAAGGCGCATGGGTTGTGAGGCGCGGGTGCGTCGGGTTTTTCCGGCGCGTTCAAGTTGTTCGGAAACGAGTGACTCCGTGCCGCGCACGGTGAGGCCCTTGCGGAGGATTTCCTCGGCCGCGGCGAGCTGTTCGGTTTGCGAGGGGAGGGAGAGCAACACCTTGGCATGACCGACGGTGAGGCGTTCCTGGGTGAGCCACGTCTGGAGTTCGTTTGGGAGATCGAGGAGGCGGAGGGTGTTGGCCACGCTGGCGCGGCTGACGCCCACTCGTTTGGCGATGTCCTCTTGGGTCATGGCGAACTCTTGGGAGAGGCGCAGGAAAGCTTTGGCCTCTTCAATGGGGTTGAGATCCGCGCGTTGGAGGTTTTCGATGAGGGCGAGTTCGAGAACGTCCTGATCGGAGGCCTCGCGCGCGATGACCGGGACTTCCTTCAGTCCGAGGGCCTGAGAGGCGCGCCAGCGGCGTTCGCCTGCGATGAGTTCGAAGCGTCCGCCGACCTTGCGGCAGATGAGGGGTTGGACGATGCCATGCTCGCGAATGGAGTCGGTGAGTTCGCGCAGGCTGTCGTCATTGAAAACCTTGCGAGGCTGGAGCGGCGAAGGCACCAGACTCGTGATATCCACGAGTTGGACCGACTCCCCCTTCTCTGCGATGGGAGCCGGGGTTGCAATCGGGGTCGCGGGACGACTGGAGATGAGGGCCCCGAGGCCTTTGCCTAGAGCAGAGGGTTTCGCCATAGACCTGCGAGAGTATCCACCGGGCAAGAGAAGGCAAACCCGATGGGGCTGTGGCGGCGGGGTGAGGGGGCGCGAGGAGTCAGGGTTTGGCGGGGGAATCGCCGGCGGGGGTGATTTCCGTGAGGGGCTTTCCGCCATCGGCGATTACGAACGCCTGAACCTTGCCATTCCAGTCGCCCGCGATGAGGGAGTCGCCGGCGAGCACGGCGCGCAGGGCAATCTCGCTCAAGGGTTGGGTGGTGAGGAGGGCCTTGCCGTTTTGATCCCACACCTTGGCGATTTTGTCGCGTCCGCAGGTCACGAGGCGCCCGTCTGGGGTGAAGTCCACCGACTCGCAGCCTCCGGCGTGGGCGGACCATTTCTTGCGCTCCTTGCCCTCCTGGACATCCCAGAGAACGACCGTGCCATCGGCGCTTGCAGAGGCCAGCAGGCCGGGCAGGAAGGCGAGTCCCGTTACGGCTGCCTTGTGGCCCGGGAGCGTCACGGACTCGCCTCCGGAGGGGTGTTCCCAGACGGTGATGCCCCCGGCCCGGTCGGCGGTCGCTACGAGCGAACCGTCGGGGGAGAAGGTGATCGCGGTCACCCAGTCGGTGTGCTTTTTCACCGACCGCACCAAGGCGCCGGTCTTCGTGTTGTAGAACTTCAGAACGCGGGTGGGCCCCCCGAGCACGACGGTGGATTGGTCCGGGCTCAGATCGGCGGCGAGCACCTGATCGACTTCATTTCCAATGGTGGCGATGCGTTCGCCGGACTCGATTTTCCAGAGGGCGACTTTTCCGGTTTTTGCGCCGATGCCGCCGCCTGCGAGGAGGATTTGGCCATTGCGCGAGAAGCGCAGGGTGGTTGGGAGTCCCTCGGGGAAGGGGAGGGAGCCGAGCAGTTGGAAGGTGTCGGAGTGGAAGAGATGAACCTGTTTGTTTCCGCCCACGGCGGTGAGGGGGGCCCAAGGGCTTGCGGCGAGAGCGATGACCGAGTTCTGGCGCGGGAGGGGTTCCGGGGGGACGCTTTGGATCTGGGCACCGGGCATGGGTGGCGGGCCTGAGGGGCGTTCCAAGGAGACTTTGACGGCGTCGACGGAATTGGCGACTGGGGCGCCCTTGCTGGCGAGAGATTCGGGGATGCGCGTGGCAATCCAGCGTTCGATGAGGGCGATTTCATCGGCCTTGAGGCGGTCGCCCTTGGGGGGCATCACGGGGTCCTCCGAGCCTTTGACGCATTTGAGCAGGAGGCTGGCGGCGGCGTCGCCGGAGAGCAGGATTTTGCCGTTGTCGGAGCCCGTGAGGGTGGCGGAGTAGGTGGAGAGATCGAGGCCCGCCTTTTTCTTGTCCGGATTGTGGCAGTTGAGGCAGGCGTTCTGGAAGATGGGAAGGATGTGGTCTTCGTAGGTGACCTTCTCCGGGAGTGCGGCTTGGGAGGAGAGGGGGGGGAGGGCGAGGGAGAAGGGGAGCGCCAGGACGGGGAGGAACCGGAGTTTCATGGAGCTAGTGGTTGAAGATAAATTCCTTGGAGTTCAGAAGCGCCCAGTGGACATCCACGAGCGCGGCCTTGGTCTGGGCGGGATCGGTGAAGTAGGGGTCGAGGGCGCTGCGCTCCTGTTCGGTGGGGAGGCGGGAAACGGAGCGCATGAAGAGTTCCGCCACGATTTCGCCGGGCGGTTTGCCTTCCTTGAGGAGTTTGTCCACGAGGGCGCCCGCAGCGAGTTTGGTTTCGATGGTGTCTCCCGTGAGGAGATGGAGCGCTTGGGAGAGGTTGGGATTGACCTCGTCTCGAGCACAGACGTTTTCGCGTTTGGGTTTGCCGAAGGTGGTGAGGAAGTAGTTGGTCTGGCGGGCATCGGCCGCTTGCACGGAGCGCAGGCCGCTTGGGAGACCGGCGTGGCTCATGGGTGCGGCGGTGGCTTGGGTAATCGAGTCGAGGAGCACTTCGGAGCGCAGGCGCCGGATGGTGGCGTGGGAGAAGTTGCGGGAATCGAGTTCGTTGGTGGGATTGGTCTGGGTGGAGCGCTGGTACGTCTCGGACTGGCAGATTTCACGAGCGAGTTTTCGGATGTCGAAATTCAACTCGGCAAAACGCTTGGCGAGGTAGTCGAGAAGTTCCTGGTTGGACGGTGGGTTGGAGACGCGCACGTCATCGACGGGGTCGACGATTCCAACTCCGGTGAAGTGGGCCCAGACGAGGTTGGCGATGTGCTTGGGGAACCACGGATTGTCGGGCTGCGCAATCCACTCGGCCAGCACCTCACGGCGGTCGCGGTCTTTCACCTCGGGAGTGGCCCCGCCGGGGAATTTGGGAGGAACGACACGGTCGCCGACGGGATGTTTGGCCTCGCCGGAGCGGGCGTCGAAGATGATGCGCTCGCGTGGGTCGTCACCGTTCTTGCGCCCGACCTGCATGAAGAAGGCCATGAAGCCGCGGTAGTCGTCCATCGTCCAGCGGTCGAAGGGATGGTTATGGCATTGGGCGCATTGGAGGCGGATGCCGAGGAAGGACTGGGCGGCGTCTTCGCTGACGCGGATGGGATCATTTTCGAGGTGGTAGTAGTTTGCGGCGGGATTCTCAAAGATGGAGCCGGAGGCGCTGAGGAGCTGGGCCGCGAGCTTGTTGAGGGGGACGCCTGCGAGGATCTGGTCGCGGAGCCACCGGTGGTAGAGGTGGATGGGCTTGTAGTAGATATCGCGATTGATGTCGGTGCGGATCTGGAGCAGGTCGGCCCATTTGAGAGTCCAGAGGTCGACGAATTCGGTGCGGGCAAGGAGTTCGTCGATGAGCTTGTCGCGTTTGTCGGGGGCGGTGTCCTCTTGGAAGGAGCGGATCTTCTCCGCGGGCGGCAGGGTGCCGGTGAGGTCGAGGAATGCCCTGCGCAGGAAGGTCAGGTCATTGCAGCGTTCACTGGGGGCGACGCGCAGGTTGTAGAGCTTGCGGTTGACGAGCCGGTCGATTTCGTTGCGTTCCGGGGGTTTGGGCCATTCGAATCGGAGGTCCTTGGGAAGGACGACCACCGGGATTCCCACGGTGTGCGCCCCGTAACGGGCCATGACGAAGGCCTCCCCGCGCTGTCCGGTGGTCAGCATGCCGTCGGCGGCAATCTTCGCGGAGCCTTCGTTACTTGAGAGGAAGAGGGCGGTGCCGGTAACGTCGCGCGTGGTTTTGTCGGAATAGTTGGCGCGCACGCTGATGCGGAAGTTCTGTCCGGGGCCCTCGAGCACGAGCGACTTGGGCATGATCTCGACGCTGGTGAGTTGCGCGGTGTCGCCGGTATCGTTGGGAGCGCCTGCGCGGATCCAGCGCAGCATGGTTTGGTAGAGCGGGCTCCCCTTTTCGAAGCGCTTGCCCCCGGTGTGCGAGGCCTCGCCGTCGGACTTGGTGAGCATCAGCGACTCCTCTGGAGCGGCGAGGTTGATGCGACGTCCGGGCTGCTCGCGCGTGATGCGGAAATGGTCGCCTTCGGGGTCGAATCCCCAGAGGGAGAGGCGGAAGCCGTCCTGGCCGCGCGCGGCTCCATGGCAGCGGTTGCACTCGGCCTTCATCAGGACGGGCATGACGTCCTTCCGGAAAGAAACGGCCGGGTCCAGCTGAGGCGACTCGATCTGGACGGGAATGACGGCGGAGAGTCCCTTCCATTCGACTTTGAGTTTCGTGGGGCCTTCCGCCTTGGGAAGGACGAGGCCCTTTTGCACGGTCGCCTTGGAAGCGTCCTCCAGTGTCCACTGGGCGTCAGCGGTGACGTCCTGATGGATCCCATTGTCCTGGGTGATGCGGACGACGAGCGCTTGGGAATCGCGCTTGTGGCGGAGGTGGACGGAATCCGGAAAGACCTCCAGCGTGGGGGCGGCGAATGCCGCCGAGGGACCGAGCGAGACGAGTCCGGAGCTCAGGATCAGAAGGAGGGCGGGACGCGGGATTTTCATGGGTTGGATGCGGGTCCTTTGGCGTTCGGGGCGGAAGCGGGGGAGGGAGTCGACGAGGCGACTGCGGGATTGGAGGGGGCTGCTTGTGCGGCAGGGGCTGGAGCGGCGGCGGGCGTTGGGGCGGTGGTGGCGGGGGCGCTTTGGGAAGTGGGGGCCGCGGGCGCGGCGGCCTGCGGTCCGGGGGGGGCGGCGGGAGCGGGCGCCGGCGCGGCATTTTCGGCCCGGTCGATTCGGAGCACGCCATTGCGGGCGCAGGTGGAAACGAGGGGCGTGCCCTCCTTGAAGGTGGTGCACTGCACGACGACCTGCCTGTTGAGTCCGATTGGGGAAGTGGCTGCGGCCTGGAGCTCGAATGTCGCGAGGGTGTCCTCGGGAGAGATTTCGACCGGCTTGGCTGTCACGCCGAGGGGGAGGCCGAGCAGTTCGATTTTCGCTTTTCCTTCGAAGCCGCCCTTGGGCTCGATTTTGCACTTCATTTGTGCGGTCCCATTTTGCGCGAGGGAGGTGCGCACCAAGGTTCCGTTGAACGGGGCTTCGATGACCTCGAGCTCAAAGAGCCCGGTGCTGAACCACACATTGCCTTCGCCGAAATCTGCATAGCCGGCGATGCACGTTTTCCATGTGCGCAGGGGAGCGTCCGTATTTGCGCTGATGGTGAGGGAACCCTCGGTGGCGTCCGCAGGGATCTTGGTGCCGCCCGCGGTGCCAAGTCCTGCGGGCGTATGAAGGAGGACGAGTTCGACGGGCCCCTTGAAGTCGCCGGAACGAGTGACTTTCACTTTGATCGAAATTTGCCCGGAGCGCACGATGGTGGCGCGGGAAAGTTCGGTGTCGATGCGGACGGGGATGGGGGCGGTGACGACGACGGGGAGTTTTCGCTCCAGCACGGAGTAGAAGGGGCGGCGGTTCCCATTTTCGTGGATGTCGACCTTGTGCTCGACCTCGACGAGAGGTTTGGGAGCTTCCGGCGCCTCCAGAGAGGTGGCGGTGAATTCCACCAGACGGCTCTCTTTGGGAGAAGCCGTGGAGGATTCAAAAACCATGGCCACGGTGTCGAAGGCCTTCTCGATGGGCGCCGCCGAGGCGACGATATCCGGA
>JBEBAG010000175.1:0-8872 GCA_041159065.1 Verrucomicrobiota bacterium
GGGACACCCCGGAACTCGGAATTCCCCTGCCAGCGCCAAACTCTCCCTCCGGCATTTCCCTTCCCGCGGAGCCCACCGAATCCTCCGCACCCGCGCCGGCGGGGCCGAAGGCTCGGAAGACGCCCGTCCGGACTTCTCGAAAAAGCGCTCAAACCCCGGTCCAGCAAGAAGAGGCTCCCATTGCTCCCCCTATCGAGTCCAAGGCCTCGGCCGCAAAAACTCCGCGACGCAACGTGGCTTCCGAAGCCCCTAGTGCCGAGGCCATCGCACCCAAGGCGACACGAAGCCGGGCCAAAAAAGCTCCGGCCACACCCGGTGCAGATGCCCACTCCCCGCAACTCACCCTGCTTGAGCCTGCCCCTGAGCCCGCAGGCAAGGCGTCCGTACAACCCGCGAAGCCGTCCCGCGCGCGGAAATCCCGCGCTGAATCAGGCGCAGTGCCCCCTCCGTCGGCACCCGCTTTAGATGCCGCCCATCGCGAACCGGTTCGTTCCGCCTCGGATCTCTCCCCTGTTTCCTCCCCCTCCGTCAGCTCCGCGCCGACTCCCTCGGAAGGCTCTGGCACGCATGGATCCCGCTCCAGCGAGTCCTCGGACTCCGCAGAATGGCAGCCTGGACAGGATCCCCAGGAATCCCATCGGCCCAATCTCGCCGGCGTCCAGACAGATGCACATCGCAAGGCTTACCCTGTCTACGTCCCGCTCCATGTTGCAAAACAGATGGAGCAAGAGGGGAAGACCGCGCCCCTCGCGCTCTCTCCCTCCCCCGTTTCGGAGGAGTCCGCGGCTGCAGGTGCCCGTGCGAACGGACCGGATGTGAGCGCCCCCCCGCGACCGGCGCAGATCCATGCAGAGGCCACGGCTTGGAGCCCCGCGACGCCCGGAGAACACGCCGGTACCCGGCGTTTTGAAAACCGTCAGACGGAATCCCGCCAGGAGCGCCATCCCGAGCGCCATCCCGAGCGCCATGACCGACATGAGCGCCACGAACGCCATGACCGGAACGATCGCCACGGCGACCGGCGCAGGGGACGCCATGACCGGCGCAGGGGCGAGCGTTTCGAAGAGGGCGCACCGCGGGCCTCGGAATCGCATGGCCCCGAGGCGCACCATGAACTCCCGCCTCCGCGGGAGGATGAACTCTATGTCGGGGAAGGGATTATTGAGATTTCAGGCAAGGGCTTTGGATTCCTTCGCGATGCCAAGCGCGGCTTCGCCCAAAGCCCCTCTGATGTGTTCGTATCACCCGAGATGGTGCGCCGATACAACCTGCGTGACGGCCAATGGATTAAGGGCGATGTGCGCAAAGGAGGCCGCGGCCAACAGATGCACCGCCTTCACTCCATCAACGAGGACGCCCCAGAGAAATGCCATCTGCTCCCCGCCTTCGAGGAACTGACCGTGATCAATCCGCAAGAACCCTTGTGGATGGAGACGCGGCCCGATCGCTACACGACGCGCGTTATCGACCTGGTCTCTCCCATTGGAAAAGGACAGCGAGGCCTCATCGTGGCTCCTCCGCGGACGGGGAAGACCACGATGTTGCAGCACATCGCCGATGCGATGGTCAAAAACCACCCCGAGGTGAAGCTCATCATTCTTCTCGTTGACGAACGGCCCGAGGAGGTTACGGAAATCAAGCTCACGGTCCCCTCCGCTGAAATCATGGCCAGCTCCAACGATATGGATGTGCGCAGCCACACCCGCATCGCCGAACTCGCCATCGAACGAGCCAAGCGTCTGGTCGAGTCCGGCCGAGATGTGTTCATCCTGCTCGATTCCATCACCCGCCTGGGACGCGCCTTCAACAACGCCTTGGCCGGTGGTGGACGCACCATGTCCGGGGGCGTCGACGCGCGTGCCCTGGAGATTCCGCGCAAGCTTTTTGCCGCCGCGCGCAACACGGAAGAGGCAGGCTCTCTGACGATCATTGCCACGGCTCTGATCGAAACGGGAAGCCGCATGGACGAACTCATCTTCCAAGAGTTCAAGGGCACCGGAAACATGGAGCTCGTCCTCGATCGGAAAGTCGCCGAACAACGCATCTATCCCGCCGTGGACATCTTCCAATCCGGCACCCGCCGTGAGGAACTGCTCGTTCCAGCCGACGCCCTCCAGAAAATTCACTTCATTCGCCGCGGCCTTGCCGGCTGTCGCCCAATGGATGCCATCGATCGGCTGCTCTTCTATCTCAAGAAGTTCCCAACCAACGAGCAGATGCTGCGCGAAATCCGGGGCTGAGCCCGTCCCGGATTGCCCATCGCACGTTCACGTTACTCAGTCATCCCCCCCGGTTCCCCTCTTGCTCTGCCGTGCTAGGCAGAGCGGTATCCCTTCGGGTCGATCTCCACCCGGATGTACCCGACCGCGCGTAACCCCTCCTCCAGACGGGTCACCACTTCCTCTAAAAACGGCATTTCCTGCGGAGCGATCTCGACCCTTGCGATCGGTTTCCCCGGCTCCTGCTCCCAGTGCCGCACGCGGAACACCGAAAAACCGAGGCTGCGCACCCACTCCTCGCCCGATTCCACCATCGCAAGCGCGCCGCGCGTCACCGGCAACCCATGGGGAATCCGCGAGGAAAGACAGGGCTGCGCCGGGGCGTCTGCCGTGGGCAAACCCAACTCCCGCGAGAGGCTCCGGATTTCTTCCTTGGTCAGCCCCGCATCCCGAAGCGGAGCAAGCACCGCGAACTGAGCCGCCGCCTCACGGCCCGGACGCACCTGACGCATATCGTCCGCATTCTCCCCATAGGCCAGCCCCGCAAACCCACGCCGAGCCGCCATCCGCTCCAGTTCCGAGAACAATTCCGCCTTGCAAAAATAGCAACGGTTGGGCGCGTTGCGCAAATAGTCGGGGTTTTCAAACTCCCCGGTGCGCACCACTTCCAAAGGCGCATCGATTTGCCGCGCAAGCTTCATCGCCTCCGCAAGTGCTTTCCTCGGCAGACTGGCGCTGTCCGCAATCACCCCGAGCATCCGCTCTGCACCCAGCGTACGCCGCGCTTCCGCAAGCAGATAAGCGCTGTCCACGCCGCCGGAGTAGGCGATCAGCACCGGGGCATTCTCCCGCAAAATGCCCCGCAACCGCTCCAATTTCGCCAGCAGCGAATCGTCCATAGCTCGTTCTGAAAACGCGGGAGGCACTTCCGACAATCAAAGCAGCAGTCGCCGGAACAACTCGTCCAGCGGCAGGCTCAGCCCAATGTAGAAGTCACCGAACTCCGCGTAGTTCACCGAAACCGCATCGAAGCGCATCTTATAAACGATGTCCTTGATGAAGTACGTGTCATGGGCAAACAGGGTGACCCCCCACTCCGCGTCATCCAGTCCAGTGCTCCCTGTGATGAGCTGAAGAATCTTGCCATGGTACTGGCGTCCCACGCGTCCGTGCCCCGCCATGAGCGCCTTGCGTTCCTCAAACGAAAGCTCGTACCAATTCTGCCCAGGAGCACGCCGTTTGCTCATGGGATAGAAACACATCACCTCCCACACCGGCAGAAGCGGATACAACTTGTCCTTGGTGTACTTGGCCATGCGGGCCTGAAACTCCGCGAGCGCCTTCTCAAACTCCGGGCTTCCCCGCTGCATCCCCTGCTCCTTCTCCAACGTCCCCGCGTACTCCTCACTCGAGGTGATGTACTCGCTCTCCTCTGTCAGGGAGAGAAAGCTGTACACCGGCGTCATCACATCCGGCCCAAGCCCTTGCGAGAGACGCTTCTCAAACCCGTTGGCCGTGTGCAGATCCGGCGTCAACAACATGAAACCCAAATCCGCCTTCGGCGAAACCATACTGAACACCAACAACTGCGTGTTCTCGGTCGCCCGGATCTCTTGGATCAGCTCCGTGAGCTGCGTCTTGGCGGCGATGCGCTCCTCCGAAGTGAGCAGGGACCACTGGCCATGCTCAATTCGGTAAAATAAATGCAATACATGCCACCCGTGCGCGGGCACCACTGGGGAAACGGAAAGCTGCGACATAAGCCCCGCATCATGCTCCCCCCGCGCATCCGGTCAAGGAAGCGCCACACGCTCCAGCACCATGCTCCCTCAGCCCAACACCATCCCTGGCTTCAACGGCATCCCGCGCACAAACTCCGCCGCCGCCATCCGCCGCTTTCCCTCCAACTGGACCTGCGAAAGCCAGACCGACCGCGCCCCAGCCGCCACCAAAATCCCGCGTCTCTCCACCCGAAGCACCGTCCCAGCGGGCACCCCCCGCGACTCCACATGGCTCTGGATCACCGAAAAAATCTTCAACTTCCGGCGTCCGCCCTCCAGAGGGAGCCAAGTGTAGGCCCCAGGCCAAGGGTTCATCGCACGCACCCTGCGATCGACCGATCCGGGGTCCCCCCAGCGAATCTCCCCATGTTCCCGGGACAGCTTGCCTGCGTAGGTCGCAAACTCCTCCTCCTGCGGGATTCTTGGCGCCGCGGCCCGTTCCAGGAGCTCGAGGGCTTCCTCCAACGCTCCCGGTGCAAGCAACGCCAACCGGTCATGCAGCGAACCTCCGGTTTCCCGCCGCCGAATCGGAACCCGCCGCTCCAAGAGCACGTCCCCGGTATCCAACCCCTCCGCCATATACATTACCGCGACACCTGACTCCCAGTCGCCCGAATCAATCGCCGCCTGGATCGGCGCAGCGCCACGATGCCTCGGAAGCAGCGACGCGTGCAGGTTCAAACACGCCACCTTCGGCAAGTCCAAGACAGTCCGGGAAAGGATCTGCCCATAGGCCATCACCACAAAGACCTCCGCATCCAGCGCCCGCAGCACGTCCACGGCCTCCTGAGCGCGGATTTTGAGAGGTTGAAGCACCTCCACTCCGGCCGCCAACGCCCTGCTCTTAATCGCGGAGGGCTGCAGTTCCTGGTGCCTCCCCACCGGCTTATCCGGCTGTGTCACCACCGCCACCACCCGGTGTGCGGAGCATAACAGCCACTCCAGCGTGGGAATTCCAATGTCCCCCGTCCCGATGAAAACCACGCGCATCCCAACACTCCTAGCGACCCGAGAGAATCGCCGAAAGGATATCGTGCGCCACCTTCACCGGAGCCTGAGTCGCATCGATCGTCACCACCAACTCCGGGCCGTAAAAATCCAGAACCGGCTTCGATTCCGCCTCGTAGGTGATCAACCGGCGCCGGATCGTCTCCTCATTGGCATCGTCAAACCGATTCTCCTTGAGCGCGCGCTTCTTGAGCCGCCCGACCAACGCCTCACGATCTGGGCAGGCCAAGTGGAACACCCTACGCACATCCAGCATCTCCCTCATGATCCGCGCCTGGTCCACATTGCGCGGGATCCCATCCAGAACAAGCGCGTCGATGTCCGGCTTGAACTTGTGCGCCCCCACCATGTCGCCAATGACCGCCATCCACAGCTTCACCGTCAGCGCGTCCGGCACCAACTGTCCCCGGCTCGAGTACTCCAAAAAGGTCTGCCCCAGGGCCGTACGCGTATCCAAGGAGCGGAAGACATCCCCGCAGGCGCAGTGAAAAAAACGCGGAATCGAGCCTAACACCTTTCCTTGGGTCCCCTTCCCAGCTCCCGGCGCTCCAAAGATCAAATACGTACGGTACTTCATCGCCCCATCAGAGTCGGAGCCCTCCCGGCACTCAAGCCCTCTGAGAACTCAAACCTGCCCGGCCGGATACCCCGCTATCGGGCGCCATTCATCATCATCATGCCGCCCAGCGGGCCGCGGCCCTCCCACGAGGCGGGCCGATTCCAAGGCAACGTGCTGACCGCATCCTCCGAGGGAGGCGTACTCACGCAACCGGAGACCCCCACCAGTCCAAGAACCGCGATCACCGCAAGTAAAAGCCTCAAGATCGCCACCTTTAGTTTGTGTGATTCCATAAATTCTAACCCGCGTGCCGCCCCAGCAAAGCCTCCCTCCCCGGCCGGGCGCAAATCAGGGCACCTTCGCCGTGTCAATTCCAGCCGCAGCTTGGGAAGCCGCCGAGAAAACCACCGTGTCGCTGGCCTCAAACTTCCCCTGCTTGCCCGCCGCATCCCAGACCACCCCCGCCGTGGTCTGCGTCTTCTGCACCTGGGAAATCTGAAGTTTGGCGATCTTCTTCCCCTCGCGCACCACTTCCAACTGGCTTTCCGGCGTCACCCCCTGCTTATCCCCGATGTCCACCACGACAAAATTCCACCCCTCGTTGTAAGCCAAAATCCGACCAACCGTCGTGCGGATCGCCTCCTGCTTGGCCACCACCGCCCGCTTGATCTCCTCCTCCTTCTTCCGCTTGATCTCTTCAAGCTGCTTCGCAAAACCCTCCGCGCGTTTTCCCTGTTCCTCCGCCGCTTGGTTCGCCTTCTCCACCTGCCCACGCAGATCCGCAAGCTTGGCCTCCACCTCCGCCGCCGTGACCTTCGGTTCCTCCGACTTCATCTTGGCCATCGCCTCTTTGACCTGAGCCAACTCGGTCTCCTTCTCTTTCACCTTGGCTTTTTCCTTCTCCGAATCTTCGAGTGCCTTCGCCAAATCCTCCGTCTTCTTATCCAGCTGCTCCTTGATCTCCTCGCCCTTCTTCGCCAGGTCGCGGGCCTTCGTCTCAATGTCCTTCTTCTCCTTCTTCTCGACCTCCAACGACTTCTTGGTGGTCGCCGCCAACTGCTCCGCAGACTTCTTCTGGTCGAGGGTCTCCAAACCGCGACCCCGGGTCTTGAAGGCGAAGTACGAAGACGCGACGGAAAGGAGCACTGTGGCGATGAGTAGGAAGCGAATCATACGGAGTCTGTTTTGAGAATGGGAGGAGAACCCTCAGACTGCGAGCACCGGGGGGAACCTCAGTCCTGGAAGGCACGGTTTCCTCAGACTGCACTGCGAAAATACGCAAGCAAACAGCCTAAGAAAACCATGAGATTCTCCCTTTGCGCGCCGGAGGTTGCAAGTGGGATGTCGCAAAAATTCCCCTCCCGAACGGTTGAGTTTCCCCAAAACCTCTCCATAGTGGACTTGCCGTCAGGGGATGCGGATTTAGGGCGGGCAAACCCCGCCAGGGCCGGAAGGCAGCAACGGTAGTCTGACCCTGCTTGTCGCACTCCTCTGGCGGCACCCCTCCTCTGCGTGGCTCGCCTCCGAGCCCCGCCCCGCCCCGCCTCACGGGCTGCGGAACGTTTCGCTTTCAATCAAGTCCAGCAGCAGATCCTTGAACCCATTCCCCCGGGCGTGATTACGCCTCACAATCGCCCGGACCTCCCGCTTCTCCGCAAAGTTCAAAGGCCGCCCCGTAGCGTAGGTCAGCAATTTCTCGCCGACGCATTGCGAGAATTGATCAATGTGCCCCACCAGCCAGGCCTTGAACTCCACCGGATCCTGGATCTGCGTCCCGTCCGGAAGCACACAGGACGCATCAATCGGAATCTCGGTCTTGGGCCACCGCGTCCGCCACTGTCCCACCGGATCGTAATGCTCCAAGACCAGTCCGATCGGGTCGATCCGCTGGTGGCAACCCGCACATGCCGCGTCCCGGGTGTGAGCCGCAAGCAACGCACGCGGCGAAGTGCTCCCTTGGGTGTCCGGCGTCAGCGCCGGCACATTCTTGGGAGGGGGGGGCGGCGGCGTTCCCAAAATGTTTTCCAACACCCACACGCCTCGGACCACCGGCTGCGTGTCCACCCCGTTCGCCGTCGCCATCAAAATCGCAGACTGCCCGAGAAGCCCTCCATAACGCCCCCCTCGGGGAATCGGCAGCCGCTCCACCGTCCCCGGAGACTTTCTCCCCGGTTTAGCCGCCGCAATTCCGTAGATACGCTGCAAAAACTCCGGCGTCGAATAGGTGAAATCTGGATCAATGAAGTCGGACATGGGGAGATTCCGATTAAGGATCTCGGTGAAAAACCGCTCGGTCTCGTGGCGGGCCGTGCGAACCCGGCTTTCGTCGAATCGGAAACGCGGATCCGGCATGATGTTCGCCAGACGCCTCGTGCCAAGCCATTGCCCCACAAAGCTCTGAATGAAAGGGGCCTCGCTTCGTGAGGGCAGCAAACGCAACGCCTCTTTTCTCAACTGCGGACCACGGGAAAGCCTGCCCTCCTCTGCCAGCCGCGCAAGCCGTTCATCAGGAGGACCCTGAGTGAGAAAATAAGAAAGCCGATTCGCAATCGCGCAATCGCCTCCGGACCCATCCGCTCCCCGGTGGTAGAGAAACCGCGGCGAGGTCAAGACCGTGCGGAGCACAAGGTGCATGGCCTCCTCAAACGAGTGCCCCTCCCGGCGGTGCCCCTCCACAAGGGCACCGTAATCCCGCACCGTATCGGCATCCACAGGACCGCGAAACGCCCTGGGCAAAAAGCGCTTGAGAATCTCCTCCTCCCACGCCTCCTGCGACTGCCCTGGCCTGCGCTCCCCAAGAAGCCCCGCACGCATCCGCAGGCGCAACCGGTCCTCTGGCCCCTCCACCCGCCGCAACGGCCCCTCCACCCTCAGACCGTGAAACTGCAAAGCGGGCCCGCGCTCATGGTAAAAGTGGCATAGCGCATCCGCGATCGAACTGGTGCCCTGGAAGGAGTTGGCAATCTCCAGAATCTGGACCGTCTGCCTCGCCTCCATCGTCGCCTGGCGGAGGTCCAATTCCGGATCCTCCCAAAGTTTGGCCACAGTTTCCCACCCATGCCGGCCCCGGAGCCTCGCGAGCTGCGCACGCAAGTCGCCCGCAGGAAAAATCGCCTTCTGCCACGCCGCAAGAAAGCGGCGGTCCCGCTGGAACCATTCGCGGTAGAGATCCTTCAAGCCGGGAGCGTCATGGGTCATCTCCGCGTTCGCCCACCTCAACAGCACAGTCTCCCCCTCAAAGAGATCCGCCTCGAACTCGAACCGTTCACGCGCCTCTCCCCCCACCTCCATCTCCTTCACCAGCC
>JBEBAG010000176.1:0-22357 GCA_041159065.1 Verrucomicrobiota bacterium
TGGGAGGGCTGGGAGGAGGCGTTGCGGGCGTTTACGTGGAGGAACCCCGGGGGGGATGCGGGTCCGTGGGGGGTGTGGGTGTCGCTTATGGCGTTGAACGGGATGCTGTTTCTTCCGGTCAGCGTGCTGTCGGGATGGAGTGTGGGTTCCGTGCAAGGTCCGGAGCGTGTGCGGCAGGCGGAGTCCGTGAGGGAGGAGGAGAGTGCAGTGCAGGCAAAGTCTTGCGTCGAAGCGGGGGGGGCGTCTGGGAACCCTGTGGGGACTGCGCAAGCAGCAGCGAAGCCGGGGACTGCGGGCGAGGGGGAGGCTGGATGGAACAAACCCTTCCGCGGGAAGATTCCGGTGGTGCCGATTCCTCAGGAGCCCGGGATGCCCGATTTCCCCTCGCTCCCAACCGCTCGGATGCGCCCGATCCCTCCGCCCATCCGGTTTAGCTGATTGGAGAGAGGTTCTTTCGAACCGCCCTTTTAACCTCGTCCCTTTTGACCTCGAGGCGCACCACGAAGGTGCGGACGCGAGCCGCTCCGGCGCGCGTGAGTCCGGCGGGGGCTCTCGTAGAGGGAATCGAGGGGGGGTGTGGAGGGGGGGTGTGGAGGGGGGGGGAATCCATGGGCCCCCCGGTTTTAGCGGCCCGCGGGGACGAGGGCGCGGACGCGAGCGGCCGGGATGGCGTGGTGGAGGCTCATCACCACCGGAGCGGCGGATTTCGGGTTGTCGGAGCCCGCGGCGGAGGAGTTGCGGTGTCCCTCGATATTTTGAATGGTGGCGACATGGCCGACGCAATTGCCGGCCTCATCGAGGAGAGCGGCGCCGCTGCTGCCCGGAGCCCAGTCGGCGCCGACGGTGAGGGTGGAGGCGTTGGCGCTCGGGGCGAAGAGGTCTTCGGGGGCGCCGTGCTCCGATCGGGAGCGGCTGATGCGATTGACGATACCGGAGGTGAAGATGGCGCGGTTATCCTGAGGGTCGCTGAGGCAGAAGACGTTGTCGCCGACCTCGATGTGGGATTGGAGCGGGAGCGGCTGGAGGTGGTTGCAGCCGAGTCGGACGAGCGCGGAGTCGTGGGCGGAGTCGGAGGCGAGGATGGCTGCGATGGGGAGGAGTTCGTCCTCTCCCCGGAGGACGACGGGGAGGCCGGAGTTGGGTTTGGCGTTTTTGGGATATTCGAGGACATGCCTTGCAGTGGCGATGGTTTGGGGGTCGACGGCGTAGCCGCCGGCGAGGGCTTGGTGCCAGCGGGAGCAGCGGGTGCACTGGTAGATCCAGCCGACGCGCACGTAGGCGAGGCGGGCCCGTTTGGCGATCTCTCTCGGACGCAGGGGCGTTTGGTTGGGCTCGATCCACGCGACGGGAGATGGACTGGGCTTTTCGAGGGCGGCGAGGAGCGTGTCCGAGGAAAGGGATTTGCCTGAGGAGACGAGCTCCTGAAGTTTCTGGGCAAGCTGCTCGGCGAGGGCGTTTCGGTCCTTTTTGGAATCTTCGGCGCGCGAGGGAGACGGAAGGGTGAGGGCGATTCCGGCGAGGAGAAGCAGGAGGAGCACGAGGCGAGGGAGGGGGAGGGGCGGACGCATCGCGTGGGAGGTTAGCAGGGAGGGAGAGGGGGGAGAAGCGTGCAGGATGCGCCGCCCTCTTCGAGGCGCTCCTCAGCGCCGCGGGAAATGAAGGGCGCGATTCATGGCTGCTGGATCCATTCGAGGTGGAATCGGGCGCAATCGATGGAGTCCCCGCGTTCGTGGAGGCAAAGCACGGTGCCATCCTCCGATACAGCGAGGTCCGAGTAGGCGCTGGGGCCTTCCACGAGGGTTTTGCACAGGGGCCACGTTTTGCCATCGTCGCGGCTGAGTTGGATGGAAAGGTTCTGGCGCTTGCCCCCTCGGGCGGGGATTTCCCGGCCGTCCTTGTCCCATGCGAGGGTGTGCGGATTCGAGAAAAGGAGCGTCCCGGGGTGTGCCGGATGCGCGAGGATACTGGCCATGCAGATCGGCTCCCAAAGCGCAGGGTGAAAGATCGGTTTGCTCCAGCCGGTGGCTCCGTCCGCGCTGGTGGTGATGATTTTCCGGTTTGCCCGGGACTCACTACGCGCCACGAGCAGCACCCGCCCATCCGATTGCTCAGCGATCATCGTTTCGTTCGGGTTGCGAAAGTCGCCCTCGTTTGGCAGGCAGAGTTCTCCGGCCTTCCATGTCCTGCCGTGGTCGTCGCTGAAGATCGTACCGGCAGCGGAGGGCTTGTGCGCGCCCTCCTTTCCATACGCGATCCAGACGGGCACAACCAAACGGCCGCTCTTCATTTGCAATCCGTGTCCGGGTCCCGTGGCGATCACCCGCCAGTCGTGGTGCTTTCGGAACGCCTCAAAGGTCGCGGTGATTTCGACCGGCGCGCTCCACGTCGCGCCTTCATCGGTGCTCCGGATGGCGAAGCAGCGTGCGTAGTTCACGCAGTAAAGGAACTCCACGGCACCCGTGATGCGATCCACGATAGCCACCGGATTATTGACGGTCTGTTCCCGCTCACCGCCGGTTGGCTTGTGCGGGTTGCCTTCGATGCGGGGCGCGTGATGAGCGATGTGCTGGGGGGGCTGCCAGGTCTTGCCGCCGTCGGAGGATCGCCGGAGATGGATTTCGATTTCACCCCAGTCAGAGCCGCCGTTTTTGCGCGCCTCGCAATAGGCCAACACGGTGCCCTTTGGCGTTACCACGATCCCGGGAATGCGATAGCGGGCGATGCCGTGGAGGCCGGGCGGGAAGACGGCGCTCTGTTCCAGGACCGGCTCGGTGGGTTTCGCGGAGGAGTCCTGAGGCCGGGCGGTGAGGGGCGTGAAGAGCAGGGCAGCGAGGAGGGGGAGGAGGAGTTTCATGGAGGCCGGGGTTGGCGCTGCAGGTTGGGGTGGGTGTGCCCCTGCGAGGCGGGGGCGCGGAATCCCACTCTAGGCTTTGGGGGGGCGCCTGCCCACCGTCGCGTACTGGTTCTTTTCATTGACCAGTGGGGCTGCTTTTTCCGGCGTGTTTTTCTAAAACACGGCAACGCACCCGAGAGAATCCTCGCAGGACCGACGTGCGTTGCGGGACGCTTCAAGACGCCTTCGTGTCATCCAAGGATTGCGCGTGCGGCGCGCTCTTTCATGCTCTCCGGCATGACACCCTCCTGCCCGTCACCGTTCCGCTCCCTGCGGATCCTTTCCATACTCCTCCTCGCGCCCCTGAGTGTTCTGCACGCCGCCGAGTCCTCTCCCGTGGTTTCCTCCAACGTGCGCGTCGAAAAAGACGTGGCCTATCTTCCGGCTGAGCGCACCGAAAAGGCCGACCTGTATCTTCCCGCTTCCTTCGAGCCGGGTCAGACCTATCCGGGCATCGTCCTCATTCACGGGGGCGGCTGGACGGGCGGAGACAAGGGGGCTGAACGCGAGCAAAACATCGGCACGACCCTCGCCGCGAACGGGTATGTCTGTATGTCCATCAACTACGCCCTCGCCACGGCGTCCTACGCGGCCTTTCCGCAGAACATCCAAGACTGCAAACGCGCCGTGCGCTGGCTGCGCAAGAACGCCACTCGCTTTCAGATCGACCCCGCGCACATCGGGGCCATCGGCGGTTCCGCAGGCGGCCACCTGACGGCGCTCCTTGCAGCGAGCGGGCCGGAGACCGGCATCGATCCGGTGGAGGACGCCGAGGTGTCCTGCCGGGTCCAAGCCGCCGTTCCGATGTATCCCCACTGCGCCTCCACGTGGGTGGGCGGCGTCGGTGCCAAACAAGCTCCGTACACGCGCCTGTGGATGTTCGCCCAATCCAGAACCGAGGCGCCTGCACTCTGGGATTCCGGATCCCCCATCCGGCAGCTTTCCCAAGACGACCCCCCCATGCTGATTCTCCACGGGACGGCGGACCAGACCACGCCGCTGGAGCAATCCCTGCTTCTGAACGAGGCGGCGAAGAAAGTGGGCGTCCCGTGTGAGCTGATCGTGATCGAGGGGGCGGTTCACAGTTTCCATCTTCAACCCAAGCAACGGGACCTGCGTCCCGAGGTGCTCGCCTTCTTCGCGAAACACCTTAAACCGGGCGTCCCGGCTGCTCGCTGAGCCCGCGGGTGTCCGCTCCGCCACTGGACGGTTGAGAGACGGTTGAGAATCGGCGCGAGGGCTCAGCGTGGGGGGCGCGGCGTAAGCCGTCTTCCTCCGGCAAGTTTTGCGACGTGCTTCGACGTTCGGTTTTTCTTCCTCTCGCTCCGTTGGCGGGGCTTGGTTTAGAAATGTGGGTGCCGCCCCCCCATTCCCAAGGCCTCGGCGTATGTCCTCCGCTCCCATCACGGTTCTGCTCGCAGACGATCACGTCGTTGTCCGGAACGGCTTCCGGATGATTTTGAGTCATCAACGCGACTTGCAGGTCGTGGGAGAGGCCGACAATGGCCGGGATGCGGTGGAATTGGCCGAGAAACTGCGCCCGGATGTGTGCGTGATGGATGTCACGATGCCCGAACTCAATGGGATCGAGGCCACGCGCAGACTCCTCAAGGTTTCGCCCCGAACGAAGGTTCTGGCGCTCTCGATGCATAAAGACGCCGTGTATGTGCGCGAGATTCTGCGTGCGGGAGCGAAAGGCTATCTCCTGAAGGATTGCGATCAGCGCGACTTCCTCAAAGCCGTCCAGTCTGTGGCGCTTGGAAAGGGGTACCTGAGCCCGGAAATCTCCGATGCGGTTCTGGACGACTACCGGAAACACGTCACCAACCCCATCGATTTGCTCTCAAGCCGCGAACGGGAGGTGCTTCAGATGATCGCGGAGAGCAAAACAAACAAAGAAATCGCCACGGCACTCCATCTCAGCATCTACACGGTCGAAGCGCACCGGAGTCGCGTCATGGAGAAACTCAACCTTCACAGCATCGGCGAACTGGTACGGTTTGCTTTGCGCAACGGTCTGATCGACTGATGCCGCCTGCGGCATGAGAAACTTTAGCGCCCTTTCTGCCGCGATGACGCCGCGCGCCGTTTTGAGAGCTCTGGCCGCAGGCTTTGGAATGGTCATCGTCCTCATGGGCGGAGCCATGGGGGTCGCCTTGCAACAGGCCGTGGCCGTGCGCCAGAGCGCCGCCGGGCTGGTGCGTGAGCAACTCCTAACGGCTCGCCTCCTCAATGACGTCCAAGTCGAGGAACATGCCCTCACGGCCGCCCTGCACCGAGTGGCCCGCGCCCCCTCCAATCTGGACCGCCAACAGGTCTTGGCCAATTTGACGCGCGCCGACGAGGCCCTCGAGCGCCTTGCCCAAGAGACGCAACTGACACCTCAAGCCGCCGGCTGGAGCGAACTCAAAAGCTCCGTGGCCCAGTTTACCGACGGCGTGCGTAAGGTGCTGCAGGGGCCCCAGAGGACGTCTCGAGAGGATTTGGAGCGCCTTTTTGGGCTGCATGACCGGGTCGTTTCCCTCTCGCGTACGCTTTTGGACGCCACCAATGCGCATCTGAGCGCCGCAGATGAACTCATCGAAAAGCAGACGAGCGAGCTGACTAGCAAGCTGGTGCTCCTCCTCGGGACCTGCCTCCTGCTCGCCGCCGGTTGCGCCCTCGGGACGCTTGCTTACGCCCGTTACAGTATTCGGCGCATCGAATCGCAGTCGGACGAACTCAACAAGGTGTCCTGGCACATGCTCCAGTCCCAGGAGGCCACGGCCCGCCGCTTCTCCCACGAACTGCACGATGAACTCGGCCAGTCCCTCGCCGCCGTGCGTTCCCATCTGACTTCAGGAAGCCGCTGGGAGGATTCCGATCAGACCCGCTCCGAGTGCGTCAAACTGGTCGACGAGGCGATCGAAAATGTCCGTTCCCTGGCTCAGTTGCTTCGCCCGGTGATTCTGGATGACTTCGGGCTCGCCGCAGGGCTGCGCTGGTTGGCGGAGGGATTTGCGCAGCGTACCCGCATGGAGGTTCACTGCTCCCTGCCCGAACTGGAGCGACTTCACATGGACACGGAAACCCATCTCTTCCGAATCGCCCAGGAAGCGTTCACCAACATCGCAAGACACTCCCAGGCGACCTCGGTTCACCTCTCCCTGCGCCACCTGGGGGAAACCATCCAGCTCCAGGTGGAAGACAACGGACGCGGACTCGCTCCCCGGGAAGATCAAACCGCCCGCGGATTGGGATTGGTCGGGATGCGGGCAAGGGCGCGTGAATGCGGAGGCAAACTCCAACTCGAGAATGCCAGCCCCAGCGGGCTTCGCATCCTTGTGGAAGTTCCGGCCCGCGGTCCGGAAGAGAACGGCGTGGCGTGATGCCGCGTTGGCGTTCCGCTTGCTTCCCTCTGCGTTTGCTCCGGTGCGCGGCCTCCAGTCGGCTCCCTCAGCGGTTCAATGGTTGCCGTCGAAAAAGGGCAGGTTTGAGGTGAGCCAGACGCTGATGGTGTGGTTGTTCTCCCAGTTCCGACCTCCGCGCCTTTGGAGGGTCTGCTCCAAGAACCCCACTTCGAGTTTGGTGTGGTCGGTCAATTTCCGGCCGATCCCCACAAAGGCTCGGTTTTGATCAAAATGATTTCCCAAAACTTGGCTGCCGAAATTCAGAAAAACTTCATCCCAAATGCCGAGGTAGGTTTTCTTGTCGTGGGAGATCGGGATTTCGCTCCGAAGCAGGTAGCGGACACGATTTTCGAAACGCCAGTTGGTGGTGTCGTAGCGGCCCGAGGGGCGCCGGGTCAGTTCCGCGATCGAGCGTTGCTCGAGTCGCAGACGATGGGTCCACGCGATCCCGAGCCCTGGGTGTTTGTATTGGAGCTGTTCCCAGAGGCGGTTCTCATCAAAACGATGGGCGGCGGGAAGTTCTCCGTAGGGGTAAGTACGGACGAAGGCGTATCCGGCGCTCGCTGAGAGGTTCGGGTTGAATGCGTAGTTGATCCCCGGGCGAATGAGGAGTTGCTGCCAGTCTTTGCCCCAATCCGAAAGCCGGTTCTGCACTTCCAGATGCAGTCCCCAAGGGCTTCCGAAGAGGGGATGATCCCCGACATAGTTCAGCCAGAGGTTGTGATTGTCCGCGGTGCCCGCCTTCAGTGGTGCAATACCCAGGCCGCACAGCAGGGTGACGATGGTCCAAAATCGCATAGGATCGATGGGGTGGAGGGAGTCTTTCCTAACCTAGCGCGAGACTAGCGCATCTTCTGTCGGCTCTTGGGAGCGCAAAATTCGTGCACCGAGTGGATGGGAGGACAGTGCGGCGTGGTTTTCGAGCCCTCCAACGAGCAGTTCGCGGTTCTCCAACTTCCAGTCGAGCGCCATCTCCTCGAGCTTTTTCATCACCGTGTGGTCCACGAGTTTGGTTTCAGAGAGATCAACCCGGACTTTGTCATGTTCGGAGAGCGCCAGCAGCCGCTTCCGCAGGGGCAGCCAGTTGCTGAAGATGACGGCCCTTTTGAGTCGGACTACCGGGTGTCCCGCTGTTTTGTCATGCACCACCTCGGCATCCGGCACGAAAAGGTTGGCCGGAGAGGCGCCCCGGAGGAGGTGCAATACCAGTTTCACCAGAATTCCGACGCCGATTCCCACTAACAAGTCCGTCGCCAAGGTTGCCACCATCGTTGCAACAAAAACGAACAGCTGCCCGGGACCCACTTCCCACATGTGTTTGAACTCTTTCGGGGAGGCGAGATTGTAACCGGTAAAAACCAGCATCCCGGCGAGGGCTGCCAACGGAATGTGGTTTAGCAAAGCGGGCACGCTGGCCACCAGGACCAGCAGAAAAGTCCCGTGCCAGAAATTGGCCCACCGGGTCCGCGCTCCGTTGTTTCGGTTCGCCGACGAGCGCACGATTTCAGAGATCATCGGAATCCCTCCAATCAGTGCCGCCAAGGTGTTTGCGACCCCCACCGCGAAGAGATCGCGGTTGAGATTGGTTCTCCGCTGCCAGGGATCCAAGAGATCCACCGCCTTCGCGCTCAAGAGGGACTCCAGGGAGCCCACCAGGGAGAACATGAGAATCCACTTGAGACTCGCCCCGCTGAAGACCGCGGAGAAATCCGGATGGGCAATGCCGCTCAGCATGCTCATGGGGAGCGCCACCAAGTTCTTCGGTCCCACCGCAAACTCGTGTCCCTGAAACTGGTAGAGGTGGGGATGATGAAAATTAAAAGCGTAAGCAAGCGGCGTTGCCACCAGCAGAACCATCAACGGTCCGGGAATCGCCTGAACCGCGCGATGTTTGATCCACAACCTTCCAAAAAGCAGCGCGAGGGCTACCCCCCCAATCAACGCGATTTGCGGGTTCAGGTGCGCCAAGCTGTGGGGGATTTCCGCGAGCAATTCCAAGGGCTCCTTCGCGTGAGGCACCACGCCCAGCGCGACGTGCGCCTGCTTGGAAATGATGATCACCCCAATCGCAGCGAGCATCCCATGCACGGCGGCGACCGGGAAAAACTCGCCCAAAGTCCCGAGCCGAAGCGCGCCGAAAATCATCTGGATCACCCCGGAAACCAGCCCCACAGCCAGGGCTTTTTCGTACCCGAGCTCCTGCACCGTTCCCAGGACGATGACGATCATCCCGGCGGCGGGCCCCTTGATGGTCAGCTCGGAATTGCTCAGGAACGGCGTCAGCATCCCGCCGATGACCGCGGTGAAGATACCCGCAATGGGAGGCACGCCCGAAGCGATGGAGATCCCCAGACACAGCGGAAGCGCAATCAGGAAGACGAGAAACCCGGAGAGCAAATCCTTGCCGAAATGCCGGGAGAATCCGGCAAGATTACCGATGGGTGCGGGGCCTGCGGTACGGGAGGCGGGTGCGGGTGCGGACATAAAACGAGGAAGCGGAAGGTGAGCCTCCATTAGGGCAGACTCCCGCATGTGCGGGTATCCCGCCGGGAGGGGATTCTCCCACCCCTTTGGGGGGCTCCCTTCCATCCGGATCCGAATACCCCCCCGAGACGGGATACCGCAGCGCCTGGTGGTTCCGTATCTTCACGGCCGATCATGACCGTGCCCGTCTCTGACTCGCCCGAAAAACAGGCATCCTCGCGCACCTCCCGGTTGAAGCAGGCTCTGGAGCACGCGGCGCACTATCTGCCGGCTCAGGGGCCTATTGGAGTCTTCGTCCATCACAATACGCTGCACGCCTTCCAGCATCTTCCCTTCGAACAGGCGGTCACGGACGCTGCCCGTGCCTTTCAAACCGAGCCCTACCTTTCCGAGGAGGCCTATCAGGAACAACGCGCCCGCGGCCGCATCCTGGAAGCGGACATCGACGCCGTGCTTGATCGCGAAGCGGACGCTGAAATTTTGCCAAAAAAGCTCACCCGAAGGCTGTTGCGGAAGGCGCTCCTGGTTCCTGGGGTGCGTCGTGTGAACCGGCGGAATATTGCATGGCAGGTGGAAGAGGGGGGGCTCCTCGAGCATTTCCGGCAGGATCTTTCCCCCACCGCGGCGAGAGCCCTGGCTTCCGATTCTCCGGAAAGACTTTGGAAGGTCTGCTGTCAGCGAATGCCTGCGCCCAAACCATCTGCCCCTGTCCCTCCGCAGCGGCCCAGAGAGGCGCTGCTGGCGCTTCCGGAGGCGCTGGACTTGGACCAAGTCATCCACCCCCCTCTGATCCGACTCACGGGAGCGTTTCTGGATCAAGGGGTGGCCTATTGGCCCATGCCCCTCAAAGAGCAGGGACTCCTCCGCGCGGTCCGCCACATCATGGGCCAACCGTTTGCCATTGCCCGGGCGCACCTCTCCAAAATCCCCGCGGAATTCCGCAGCCAAGCGGCGCGCAATCTGGATGCGGATGCGACCGTGTTGGAGATGCTGGAGCGCCTGGGAGTGGCTGAATCGCAGTGGGACGCATTCATTCAAGCGGAACTGCTGGCGCTTCCGGGTTGGGCCGGGATGATCCATTGCCTCGAAAAAGATCCGTCCCTTGCCCCGCACGAGCGCATTTCAGCCTCTCTGATGGAGTTCCTCGCCGTGCGTTTGACCTATACGGTGGCCGCACTCGAATCGATTCTGGGAGATGCCGCCTCATGGAAAAAGCGGAGTCCCCTGCCCAGAGCCCAAGATCCGTTGGTGCATCAGGCCCGACTCTTTGATGCGGCGCAACTCGTGGGACTCAGCAGCTACACGCTTGCAAGCCTCTCCGAGGCGGAATTCGCAAACCTTTGCAAGGAACTGGATCGGTGCAACGAGATCGAGAGACGCCGCCTCCTGCACCTTGCCTACGAGCGGCGGCACGAGCGCCAAATTCTCGTGCCCCTGTCGAAACACCGGGCTCTCCCTCCCGTCTCGCCCTCCGACCGCTCCGTCACCGCCCAGGTGCTGTTCTGCATCGATGAACGGGAGGAATCCTTCCGGCGGGCGCTGGAAGAGATCAACCCGCAGATCGAAACCTATGGAGCGGCTGGTTTCTTTGGATGTGCCATCCACTATGCGGGAATGGACGATGCGGAGGGGGTTTCGCTCTGTCCTGTGGTCGTCAAACCGGCTCATGAAGTCAGGGAAACCCCGCTGGCAGACGATTCGGATCTGTACTCCAAACGGCAGAGCATGCGGCGGGTCTGGGCAAAGCTGACGCGGCAGGGCAGCATCTCCTCCCGCACGCTCTTTCGAGGATCGCTCAGCACGGCGTTGCTTGGATTTTTGAGTCTTTTCCCACTCGCCTTTCGCCTCCTGAGTCCGCGGGGATACAGTCGGATGGTGGCCCGGCTCAACGCCGTGTTTCTGCCGGTGCCACGGACGGAACTCGCCTTCATGCGCGATGACGATTCGTCCCGGGATGCCACCACGGGACTCATGAAGGGCTTCAGCACCGAAGAGATGGCGGATCGCGTCGCCAGCGTTCTGGGGCCCACCGGACTTCGCAAAGGACACGCCCGTCTGGTCCTGGTCCTCGGACACGGCAGCACCAGTCTGAATAACCCGCACGAATCCGCGTATGACTGCGGGGCCTGTGGCGGGAGGCGCGGAGGTCCTAATGCCAGGGTTTTTGCCGCGATGGCAAACCGACAGGACGTTCGAAAAGCGCTTCACGCCCGTGGCATCTGCATTCCGGAGGATTCGTGGTTTGTCGGCGGCTATCACGACACCTGCTGTGACCAGATCGATCTGTACGACACCGCTCAGCTTCCACCGTCTCACCGCGCCGATTTGCATCGTCTGCGCGCCTCTTTGGATCAAGCGCGTGCGCGCAGCGCTCACGAACGCTCACGCCGATTTGAAGCGGCCGGACCCAACCTGAGCCCCGAAGCCGGACTCCGCCACGTGCAGGAACGCTCGGAGCACCTGGGTGAGTCTCGCCCTGAGTACGGTCACTCGACCAACGCCGTTGCGATCGTTGGACGCCGCGCGCACACCCGTGGACTCTTTTTTGACCGGCGCGCTTTTTTGGTGAGTTATGACGCGCTTTTGGATCCCGAGGATCAAGCGCTCGCCGCGGTTCTGGGGGCGGTGATTCCCGTCTGCGGGGGCATCAACCTCGAATATTATTTCTCGTCCGTTGATAACGAGGGGTATGGCTGCGGAACCAAGCTGCCTCACAATATTTCCGCCCTTGTCGGTGTGATGAATGGATACCAGGGCGACCTGCGCACGGGTCTTCCCCTGCAGACCGTGGAAATCCACGAACCGGTCCGCATCCTGTTTGTGATCGAAACCACGCCCGAGCGCTTGATGCGGGTGATCCACGGGAATCCTCTGCTTCAGGAATTTGTGGAAAACCGCTGGATCCGTCTGGCCACGATGGACCCTGAGGATGGATCCATCCGAGTCTACCGCGGTGATGCCGAGTGGGAACCGCTCGTTGGAGACGAGGAACCGCTGCCCATCGCCGAGAGCTCCATGGCTTACTACGCCGGAAAACTCGACCACCTTCCCGTTGCCCGCATTGAACCTCCACTCCACGAGGTCGCCTCGCTTTCCCTTCCAACTGTCCCGTGAACTCCGAGAATCTCCTGCTCGTCCTGGTCGCCACCCCGGGGTGTCTTTTCCTGCTCTTTGGCCTTGCATGGCTTTTGTTTGGACACCTTCCGGAGCGTGCGATCACGCGGCTTTCCTCCATCACCTACTCGCTGCTCGCGCTCACCGTGGGCGTTCTGGGATGGCGGCTTCTTGAGACCCCCTCCCACGCCATTCAAGCCTCCCTCGGGAACTGGTTTTCGGTTGGCGAGTATGGATTCCCCCTCGTATTCCTCGCCGACAAACTGTCCTACCCCCTCCTTGCGGCGACCATCGTGCTGGTTGGACTCATCGGCTCTTTCTCCGCGCGCTACCTGCATCGGGATCCGGGCTTTGGCCGCTTCTTTCTTCTGCTGCACCTGTTCGCCTTTGGGGCCTCCCTGGTTTTTGCGTCCCAATCCATCGATCTTTTGATCGCCGGTTGGGAGTTGGTCGGCGTCACCTCCGTCTTGCTGATTGGTTTCTTTCAATACCGGCAGGAACCCGTGCGAAACGCGCTCCGGGTGTTTGGCACCTACCGGATCGCGGATCTTTTCATCCTCCTGGCTGTGTTTTTCGCGCACCACTGGTTTCGGAGCAGCTCGTGGGACGCCTTTGTGAGCGGCGCGGTGGCTTCCGGGAGCGCATCGGGAAACGGGAAAGCGGTTTTCCTCGCCGTGCTCCTTGTTTTTGCAGCCAGCGGCAAATCCGCGCAGGGTATTTTTTCCGGGTGGCTTCCGCGTGCCATGGAAGGGCCGACTCCCTCGAGCGCGGTTTTTTATGGAGCCATTTCGGTGCATGCGGGCGCTTATCTGCTGCTGCGTGCCGAGCCACTGATCCAGGCTTCCTCGCTGTCCCGCGCGCTGCTGGTGCTGATCGGCCTCGGCACGGCCTTCCTGAGCACGCTGGTGCATCGCACCTGTGCGGATGCCAAAACCTCGCTCGCTTATGCCTCCCAAACCCAGCTGGGTATCATTTTTGCCGAGATCGGTTTTGGCTGGAGCAATCTGGCACTCGTTCACGTGATCAGTCATGCCCTCGTGCGTGCCATGCAATTTCTGCGTGCGCCCTCGATGCTTCACGACCATCACCGGGTGCACTCCGCCGCGGGCGGACACCTCCATCCCACTGGGGAGCACCTCGAAGCCCTGCTTCCCAGAAAACTCCAACTGCTGCTCTATCGCCTGGCCGTTGGGCGCGGCTTTTACGATGCCATCGTGGATCGCTTCGTGATTGCGCCGATGCGATGGCTGGCAAGGGCGCTCGCGGTTTTTGAGCCGCGCTGGATCAGCCATCCCCGGAGTCCTCAGAGCGTTTCCAGCACGGCCGAGTGTCCCCCTAGTCCTTCCGCTGCGGCGGACATGGCAGTCCTAAAACCCTGAATAAGCGCTATGGCCACATTCCCGTTTCTTGCTCTCGGAGTCGGCTGCTTGTTGGTGGGAGCCCTTGGGTGCCTGCGTCTCCCCCAGCCCGGCACTGGCCGGGCCACCGCTGTCGCGGCCTCGTTGTGCGCGCTGCTTTGTTTTGCCCTCGCCATGGCCCTTCCCGTGCCTCGAGCAACTTCCCAGGAACTCGGTCCGTTTCTTGCGCTGCTGCATGCTTCCCTGCGCCCCGATCCGCTCAACGCGATGCCCATCGTATTTTTCACGGCGATGCATCTGGTCCTGATCCTGATTGCGCCCAAACGGGATACGGCTGGCGGACCCCTTTCGGGGATGCTCCTGCTCTGTTCCGGGACCGTCATCGCCTATGCGGCGGGCTCCCTTCCAGTGCTCGTCGGAGGCTGGTGGTTGACCGTTGTGCCTTTCTTCTTGGGGCTCTTTGGGCCGACGCGTGCGAACCGAATCATCGTGCTCTTTCTGATCGCCAGTGCCACTGCGCTGAGTGTCTTCGTCTACCTCACCCACAGTTCCTCCCTCGAATCGTTCTCGAAGACCAACCATCTCGCGTTTGCATTCCTTCTTGCTGCCGTTGCCTTGCGCAAGGGCCTTTTCCCCCTCCACTCGTGGGTGGCAGCCTCTTTTGAACACGGGCCGCTCCTGCCCTCCGTTCTGCTCTTCAACGGCCACTTGGGTGCGCTTCTCACCGCCCGCACGGAGGCGGTGCAACTCCCGGGCTACGCCCATCAGGCGCTCGATTGGCTGGGGGTCCTCGCGCTGGCGACGGCGCTTCTCGCCAGCATCCGGGGCTTCGCGGAAAAGACCCCGCGCAGACTCCTCGCTTTTGTCTGCATCAGCCAAGCTTCCTTCATCCTGGCGGGGCTGGCGACCTCCAATGAACAGGGCATCACTGGGGCGCTTCTCCACTGGTTTGTCGTCTCGGTGACCTCCTGCATCCTCGGAGGCATCATCCGGATTCTCGAAGTCAGGGTCATGGACGTCGCAAATCCCGAGGGCAACCTCGGCTTGGCCGTGCGCGCCCCGCGGCTCGCCACGTTCTTCCTCATCGCGGCTCTCGCCCTCGTGGGGCTCCCAGGAACGCTCGGCTACAACGCCGAGGATTTGCTTTTTCACGGGGCGCTGGAAAGTCACCCCTGGATGGGGATCTCCATCCTGGGCGCGACCGCCTTCAACGCCATCAATCTCCTGCGCCTCTACACGCTCCTTTTCCTGGGCGTCCTGCCCAAACACGTCATCGAGATCCCAGATGCCCTTCCGAGGGAACGCTGGCCCGTCACGGTCTGCGCCCTCCTTTTGATCGGAGGCAGTTTCTTCTCGCACCGCGTTTTCCCGCTGATTTCGGGGGCCACCCACCGCATCCATCTAGCGCCGGAGCACCAGCCGGCTCTGCACCCCTAGAAACCGCTCCCGTTCGCGAGCGGAGGCGTCCGCAGAGGACGCATGGCCCGCTTTATGGCCCGGTTTCTCGACGGTCGCCAAGCGCCCTGGAACCTCCCAATGGAAAAGCTGGAGGCCTTTGAAGCCCTGCGATTTCAAAACGGAGCAACAGCGGCCGATGGACGGCGAAAGGACGGGAAGGTTTTTTGTTACGAGGGCCTTCGGAATTGGAGAGAGGGGAGGTGAAAAACGTGTTTCGTATTGGCGCCCTCCTTTTAGTCACCTCGTCCTGTGCTGCGAATGGCTCCGAAGTCAGCCTTCGTTTGAAAGAGCATCCTGATAAGGCGATCTTGGCACCGCGCGGACGTCCGCTCGAACTCTCTTCCCGCAGTCGGAGCACCTTCCGAATTGTGCCTGGCCAGACCATGCCGGAGCTCGTTTCCATCCAGGTGGTCGGGCCAGACCATGTCTACCTTCGCCATGAAAACTTCGTTCTTCATGCGCAGAAGCAGCCCAAGGGCCATTCGTTGTTCGAGGCGGATTCGAGCTTCAGAATGGTCCCGATCGATTCAGGCGGGGTGCGATTCGAAGCGTCCAACTATCCGGGGATGTTCATCACCGTCAACGAGTCTGGCTCCGTGGTCCTTGCCAAGGGGCGACCGGTGGAGCAGTCGACCTTCGTTCTGGTCAAGTAGCGGGGAAGCGGGGAAACGCCGCCTTCCAACGCGAGGATCTCGCCGGTTTCCGGCTAGCGCAGGAGCGCTTCGAGGGAGAGGCGTTCGCCGCCTGGAAGAAAGAGCCCGCCCTCTGCGCCTTCCTTGAGCACGAGCCGGCATTCGGCGACGGCGCGTTCCCCGCGAATTTGGACCCGCTTGAGCGACCACTCGTCGGCGGAGACGACGAACGCCTCCTGCGCAAAAAGCTTGGGACCGTCTTTTCCCGGGCCCACCAAGGAGAGGGCACGCATCTCAAAGGTGTCGGTTTTCGCGAGGGCTTTGAGGGTTTCGGGAAAGGTGCGCAGCGCGGAGATCTCGGGGCGGAGGAATTGGATCTCGACGCCTTGGGCGAGCAGCACGGGAACGAAGGATACCCGGAAGATCCCGCGCTTGGCGTTGGTGGGGAGCACCTGGGCGATGGAGGCGCGCGCCGGAGGGTTTTCGCCGGAGCGTTCGCCGAGGGGGAAGCGGAGTCCTTGGAGCTGGATTGATGCAGGGGGCGCGGCGGACGCCGAGCTCATGGTCAGGGCTCCCGCGGCGAGGGGGGCGTGCAGCAGGAGCGGGGCAAGGGAGCGCAGGAATCGGGAAGCGGGCGGCATGGGCGCGAACTTCTCGAGGGGGAGCACGTTTGGTGCCGGGCGGAAGGGGCCAAGGGGCTCAATCGGGAGTTGCGTGGGGGCGAGGATGCGCCCAAAAGGGGGGGCATGAGCACTCCGGAAACTGCCTCCCATTCGGAACCCCGTGTCGCCCCTGTGTCCGCTCCTGCGACGTTCGTGGAGAAAGCGGAATCGTTTGCGAGGGAGAAGCCCGCGGAGGCGATGGGGGCGGCCTTGGGGGCGGGCATTTTGCTGGCGTTGCTTCCGGTGGGCGCGATCGTGGGAGCTCTGGTGCGGATGGCGGCGATGTTGTTGCGTCCGCTCTTGGTGGTGCTGGGGTTGGTGAAGTTGTACGAGGTCGTGGGAGGGCGTTGTTGCTCGGGGGGGGACGCGGAAACGGGATCGGAAAAGTCGCGGGAGTAGTTCGGGGCTGCGGGGAGTTGGCGGCGGGGGCGGGCGGTTTAGTGCATGCGTGCGGGCTGGCCCGTGGTTTCGAGGACGCAGCGCCACAGATCGCCGTGCTCATCCACTTTGCGGCGGCCGCTGGCGACGAGGGAGGCGGGGAGGTGGACGAAGCGCTGGTGCCAGCGCGCGACGACCATGCCGGTTTTGCCGGCCATCGCGGCGTGAACGGCGTGGCGTGCGAGTTGGAGGCAAAAGACGCGGTCCTCGGGAGTGGCGAGTCCGCCACGGAGTTCGTAGCTGGGGTCGATGTATTTTAGGTTGAGCTCGAGGTTTTTGGAGCGGAAATGGGCTTGGATGCGCTCTTTGAGAAAGGCCCCGATATCGCCGTAGCGTTTGTTGCCGGAGGCGTCGCGTTCGGAGGGAACGTCGGGAAGCAGTTCCTGTCCCGCCCCCTCGGCCGCAACGAGGACGGCGTGTCCGCGGGAGTGGAGTCGTTTTTCGAGGCAGGCGAGCAAGCCGGCTTCGCCTTCGAGGCGGAAGGGGACTTCGGGGATGAGCACGAAGTTCACGTCCCCGCTGGCGAGCGCCGCGGCGCAGGCGATGAAGCCGGAGTCGCGCCCCATGAGTTTGACGAGCCCGACGCCCTGACGGGAGCCGCGCGCCTCGGAGTGGGCGACGCACAGGGTGCGGAAGGCCTCGGCGCAGGCGGTGTGGTAGCCGAAGCTGCGGTCCATGGAGAGCAAGTCGTTGTCGATGGTTTTGGGAATGCCCACGACGCCGATGCAGAGGTTGCGCCGGGTGATTTCCTCGTAAATCCGGAGGGCGCCGCGTTGGGAGCCGTCGCCGCCGACGACGAAGAGCACGGTGATGCCGAGGGCGACGAGTTGATCGACCATGACCTTGGGGTCCTGCATTCCGCGGGAGGTGCCGAGGATGGAGCCGCCCATGTGGTGGATCATGCTGACGCGCTCGGGGGTGAGGGTTTCGGGGCGGTGGCCGTACGCGGGGTTGAGGGATTCGAAGCCGTAGGGGAGGCCGAGGATTTTGCGGATGCCGTAGCCGTGGTGGCTGTGCATGACGAGGCTGCGGATGACGTCATTGAGGCCTGGGCAAATGCCGCCGCAGGTGACGATGCCGAAGACGGTTTGGCGGGGATCGAACCGGATGAATTGGCGTGGGCCGGCGCGTTCGACGGAGAGGAGGCGTTCGGGGGCGTGGTGGTTGGCGTGGATGGTTTCGAGCCGGTCATCGATGAGGATGCGGGACTCGTCGGGGATCCAGGTGGGGCTGGAGGCGTCCCAGTGTTTGAGGAGGCCCGGGGAGGGGTGGGAGCAGGGGCCGAGGTTTGGGATAAACAGGTCGATATTGGAGGGCGTCATGGGCGGGGCGCGGAGGGGTTAGGCGAGGGGGTCATCTTGCGCATCGAATTCGGTTTGTCCCCACCACTGGGAGTTGTCCCACCAGTCGGGTTCGCGGGAGGTGGGTTCGGGTTCCGGGAGGGGTTGCAGGAGGGCGTAGTCGCGGACCTTGGCGGCGCTGACGCGGGAGGGGGGAATGGCGAGGACCTGGAGGATGCAGCGGCGGCGGACGCCTTTGAGTCGGCCTTCGACGTGGATGGTCTGGCCGGGTTGGACTTCGGCGGAGGGTTTGCAGGGGCGCCCCTGGATGGAGACGTGTCCGCGGCGGACGGCTTCGCCTGCGAGGGTTCTGCTTTTGAAAATCCGGATGGTCCAGAGCCATTGATCCACGCGCATGGGGGATGTGCTCTGCCCTCGGGGGGCGGGTTTGGCAAGTCCGCGAGAGCCGCTTTCGAAAAGGGCCGGGGTGGGATATGGAACTGGCATGTCCGTTGTTTTACCCGAACTTCTTGCGCCCGCTGGGAACTGGGAATGTGTGCGTGCCGCGGTGGCGAATGGCGCCGACGCGGTGTACTTCGGGCTGCCCCGTTTCAATGCGCGTCTGCGGGCGGACAATTTTTCAGAGGCGGATTTGCCGGAGGTGGTGGCTTTTGTGCACCGGCATGGGGTGAAGGCGTACGTGGCCTTCAACACGCTGGTGTTCACGGGGGAGCTGGAGGCGGCGGAGGAGGCGTTGCGCGCGCTGAGTCGCTCGGGGGTGGACGCTCTGATCGTGCAGGATGTGGGGGTGGTGCGTTTGGCGCGCCGGGTGGTGCCGGATCTTGCGATTCACGCGTCGACGCAGATGACGTTGACCTCGCCGGAGGGGGTGGAGTTTGCGCGGGAGCTGGGGGTGGAGCGGGTGGTGCTGGCCCGGGAGTTGTCGTTGCGCGAGCTGGAGAAGTTTGGGGCGGCCTTGCCCGGGGCGATGCCGTTGGAGGTGTTTGTGCACGGGGCGTTGTGCGTGGCCTATTCCGGGCAGTGTTTGACGAGCGAATCGCTCGGACAGCGGAGTGCGAACCGGGGGGAATGCGCGCAGGCGTGCCGGATGCCGTATGAGCTGTGGGTGGACGGGGCGTTGCGGGATTTGGGGGACAAGCGGTACCTGCTTTCCCCGCAGGATCTTGCGGCGGTGGACGAGATCCCGAGGCTCATCGAGCTGGGGGTGAGTTCGTTCAAGATCGAGGGGCGTCTGAAGGCGCCCGAGTACGTGGCGGCGGTGTGCCAGGTGTACCGCAAGGCGATCGATGCCGCGCTGGCGGGGCGTCCGGCCAAGGCCTCGGCGGAGGACCGCTACCAGTTGGAGATGACCTTTTCGCGGGGGCTTTTCAGCGGGTGGATGCACGGGGTGGATCACCAGCAATTGGTGCCGGCGCGTTTTGGGAAGAAGCGCGGGCCCTTTGCGGGGCGGATCCGCGGGGTGGGGAAGGACTACGTGGAGTGCGACTTGGAGATCGGCTTGCAGGCGGGAGACGGGATTGTGTTCGACACCGGGGGCGACACGAATGCGGAGCAGGGGGGGCGGGTGTACGAGGTGCGGGGCAAGCGGCTGTACTTTCAGCGGGGCCACGTGGATTTCCGGCGGCTCAAGGCGGGGGACCGGATTTGGAAGACGGATGATCCGGTGCTGCAGAAGCGGCTGGAGCAGTCGTACGCGGGGGCGCTGGTGCCGAGGCGGCGGGTGGGGGTGGCGATGGGGGTGAGTGGGGGTGCGGGGCGTCCTCTGGTTTTGGAGGCGGGCTGGGAGGGAGCGGAGGCGGGCGGGCGGGTGCGCGTGGAATCGCAGACCTTGCTGGAGCGGGCGAACAAGGCGCCGCTCACGGAGGCGCGTTTGCGCGACCATCTGGGGCGGTTGGGCGAAACGGCCTATGCGCTGGAGTCGCTGCAGGTGGAGCTGGAGGAGCCGGTGATTTTGCCGATTTCCGAGCTCAACCGGATGCGGCGTGCGCTGGTCCATGCGTTGGACGAGGCGCGCCAGAGCCGGCGGCGGGAGGAGGCGGTGGGATGGCGGGCGGTGTTGGAGGAGGGATTTCCTGCGGGATCCGAGGGGAGTGCGAAGCCTCCGGAGGGGGGGCGTCTGTCGGTGCTGTGTCGGAGCTTGGAGCAGGTGGAGGCGGCTCTGGAGTGCGGGGTTTCGCGGGTGCTGGTGGATTTTGAGGATGTGCGCCGGTATCGGGAGGCCGTGGAGCGGGTGCGCGGCGCGGGCGGGGAGCGGACGGTGTGGCTGGCAACGCCCCGGATTCAGAAGGCGGGCGAGCAGGGTTTTTTCCGGCTGATTGAGAACGCGGAACCGGACGGGGTGTTGGTTCGGAATCTGGGGGCGATCGATTTCTTCCGGCGCTCGGGGTCGGGCTTGAGGCTGCAGGGGGATTTTTCGCTGAACGTGGCGAATCCTTTGACGGCGAAGGAGTTTTTGGGCCGGGGTTTGGAGCGGCTGACGGTGTCGTATGATTTGACCTTGGAACAGGTGTTGGAGTTGGTGGAGGCCCTGCCGGAGGGGGGGCGCCGGGCGCTGGAGCTGACGCTGCACCAGCACATGCCGATGTTTCACATGGAGCACTGCGTGTTCGCGGCCTTCCTTTCGAAGGGGAGCAGCTACCTGGACTGCGGACGTCCCTGCGAGCAGCACCGGGTGCATTTGCGGGACCGGGTGGGGGTGACGCATCCGCTTCGGGCGGACGTGGGATGTCGGAACACGCTTTTCAACGCGGTGGCGCAGACGGGGGCGCCCTTTTTTGGGGTGTTGGAGGCGGCCGGGGTGGGGGCGTACCGGGTGGAGTTGTTGGAGGAGGACGGGCGGGAGAGTGCCCGGGTGGTGCGTGCGTACCAGGGGTTGCTATCGGGAGAGAAGGAGGGGGCGGCGCTGTGGCGGCAACTCCACGCACAATCGCAGCTGGGGGTGACGCGGGGCACGCTTTCGGCGCGGAGCCTTTCGCGGTAGGGGCTGCGGAGCGGTCGGGGGTGCGGGGGGGCTTACCCCCAGCGGGCGCGTTCGGGGATCCAGCGGAAGCCGTCTGCGAGTTTGGCGATGCGGCCGAGGCCGGGCCAGGACAGGTGGAACCCGAAGATGCGGGTGTGTTGTTCTGCGGCTTGGGCGAAGACCTGTTTGCGGGTCGCGACGGCGGCTTTGGGATGGTGATCCAAGCCCACAAACCAGTTCGGGTTCCGCAGCATCAGCACCGGGTGATGCGCCAGGTCTGCGATGTGCAGAACGCTCTCGCCCTTCGAGGAAATGCGGAAAATGGCGTGGCCCGCCGTGTGGCCCGGGGCGGGCTCGACGGTGACGCGTCCTCCCCAGAGGGATTCCGAGCCGCGCAGGGCTTGGGTCTGGGGCTTGAGGAGGTCGAATTTTTCGCGGTTCCCCTTGATGAGTCCGGGTAGTTCCTTGGGGTCGCGGAGGGATTCGGAAAAGTCGGGTTCCGGGGTGAACCAGAAGTCGAGCTCGCTCTGGAGCACGTGGAGGGCGGCGTTGGGGAAGGTGGGTTTTCCCTCGGTGACAAAGCCGCCGATGTGGTCGATGTGGGCGTGGCTGAGGAAGCCGGCGGTGACCTGCTCGGGGCGGATGTCGAGCTCGGGGAGGACATCGAACAACCAGCCGAATTTGGGGCGGAACTTGGGGCCGAAACCGGGGTCGATGACGGCGACCTCTTTTTCCCACCGGAGCACGAGGGTGTTGATGTAGGAGGGCATGAAGTCGACGGCTTCGCCCTCCTCCTGGAGCGCCGCTTCCATGGCGTCGCGCTGGGTTTCGGGGTGCATGATTTTCCGGGGGGCGGGGAAGCGCAGGAAGCCGTCGCTGATGGAGAAGGCCTCGATGTCGCCGATGGTGAAGCGGGTGACGACGGGGTTTTTGAAGGCGGGGCGGGGGGCGTCTGCCGCGGGGTGGGCGGGCCGCTGGGGGAGGGAGGATGCGGCGAGTGCGGCGGAGAAGGCGGAGAGGAAGTGGCGGCGGGGAAGCATGGTGGGGTGTGGAGGGGGGTTATTGGTTGGGGTGGGGTGGGTAGAGGGAGGGGGGGTTAGGGGGAGGGAGGGAGGCCGAGGGCGGCCCGGGCTGCGAGCAGGTGTTCTTGCATGGCCGTTTCGGCGGCGGAGTCGTCCCGGTGTTGGATGGCATGCAGGATGGTTTCGTGCATGTCGGCAGAGCGGGCGGTGCTCATGCTTTGGAAGCCCTTGCCATGGCTTGCGGCGAGGAGGTCGGCGAGGGATTCGATGATGAGGAGCAGGATTTTGTTTCCGGAGGCGTCGGCGAGGATCCGATGAAAATCGAGGTCGGCGTGGATGGCGGCCTCGAGGGAGGGGGCGGTTCGGAGGGCGTGGAGGGAGGCGTCCAGTTTTTGGAGGTGGGTGGGGGAGGCGCGGAGGGCGGCGAGGCGCGCGCTTTCCGGCTCGAGCAGGAGGCGGATTTCGAAGAGTTGGGCGAGGCGGCTGGAGGGGTCTGGGACGAGGAGGGAGAGGGCGGCGGTGAGGGGTTTTTGGAGTTGGCTGACGATTTTGGTGCCGCGGCCCTGGTGGATTTCGAGGAGGCCCTGGAGTTCGAGTTTTTTGATGGCCTCGCGGAGGACGCTGCGGCTGACGCCGAGTTGGGAGGC
>JBEBAG010000177.1:0-9315 GCA_041159065.1 Verrucomicrobiota bacterium
CCACGCAGCGGCCCCCCCCCGGCGGGATTGGGCTCGAGTTTTTCGGAGGGAACCCCCCACCAGCACCCCGCCGCCCCCGCCGCGGCGAGGCTAAATGCCACGACCACGACCCGAAACTCCCCGGCAAAACGGCTCATCCACCATCCCAGAAACTGGCTTACCCCAGTCGCCATCAAAATCCGCAGAAAGAGCGCATCCGAGAAGAGTTTGCCCCGCAGCGCCTCGGGGTAGTTGTTTTGATAGACTTGGGTCATCAGCGGGATCGAGCAGGTCAATGCCCCCCCTCCCAGCGCGCACCAAACCACGTAGGACCACGCGCTCTGCGCCAGCGCCGCCATCCCCAGACACCCCGCGGCACCCCCGGTCAAACACGCCAGCGCCGCAGCAACCCGCACCCCGCACGCCTCCACCAAGGCCACAATCACAGGCCCCGCCATCAATCCCACGCTCGGTCCCGCCACCAGCACCGCCTTGGCACCCGGGGTGGCCCCGTACTGGCGCAAGGCCACGAGCAGCAGGAACGTCCCAAAAGCCGGCTCCAGCACCCCGGCGAATAGCGCCCGAATTCGCTCCGCACGGTAAGTCCGGAGGGAGGCTCCGCGCAGCAAACCTGCCCCCGGGCTCTCGGGTGCTCCGCCGGCACCAGCCACGCCTTACGAGCGGGACGCCGCCTTCACAATCTCCGCAAACCCGCGCGGATCCAAGCTGGCGCCTCCCACGAGGGCCCCATCGATATCCGGCTGGTGCAAAAGTTCCGTCGCATTCTGGGGCTTTACACTGCCCCCGTACTGAATACGCACCTTCTCCGCCGCAGCCGCATCCCATACCACCCCGAGCTGTTTGCGAATGAAGGCATGCGCTTCCTGAGCCTGTTGCGGCGTCGCCGTGCGCCCCGTGCCAATCGCCCACACCGGTTCGTAGGCAATCACCACGTGCGCCAGGTCGTGCGCGTTCACTCCGGCAAGGCTGCCCTGGATTTGGGTCTCCAGCACCTCCTCCACCCGCCCACCATCACGCTCCTCCAGGGTTTCCCCAATGCACAAAATCGGCCGAAGCGAGGCATCCAAAGCCGCGCGCACCTTTTTATTCACCACCGCATCCGTCTCGCCAAACAGCGTGCGCCGCTCGCTATGCCCCAACACCACGTAGCGCACGTACAGTTCCCGGAGCATCTGCGCGGAAATCTCCCCCGTAAACGCCCCGTTCTTCTCCCAATGCATGTTCTGCGCCCCCACCTTCGCCTGCTGCCCCCGGCTCAAATGCTCCGACACCTTCGCCAACGCCGTAAAGGGGGGCACGATCACCACCTCCGCCCCCAACTCCCCACCTCCCCCCAGTTCCCCCAGGAAGACGTCCAAAAATGCGTCCGCCTCGCTGACGGTCATGTTCATTTTCCAGTTCGCGGCGATGATTTTCTTGCGCATAAATTTTGAGTAACCAGACGTGGAAATTTCCGCCGGCAGAGGGACACCCCGGGAGCTCCCAGAATCGCGAGGGAGAGCTGCCGGAGCCTCCCCCTCGTTCGCAATCCTACTTTTCAGTCAGCGCCGCCACGCCGGGCAACACCTTCCCCTCCAACAACTCCAACGAGGCCCCGCCTCCGGTCGAGCAGAACGACATCTTCTCCTCCAACCCGAACTGCTTCACCGCCGTCACCGAATCCCCTCCCCCAATGATCGTCACCCCGGAATTGGCCGCCACCGCCTCGGCAATCGCGCGCGTGCCCGAGGCAAACGGCGCCAACTCGAAGATCCCCACCGGACCGTTCCACAGCACCGTCTTCGCCGAGGCAATCTCCGTGCGGTAACGGGCCACCGTCTCCGGACCGATATCCACCGCCTCCCAGCCCTCGCTCACTCCCTTCTCCGGAGAAACAATCCCCGTGGGCCGCGGCTGAGCGGTCGCGCTGATCTCCTGCGTTTCCAAATTGTCTACAGGCAGGAGGAAGCGAACGCCCTTCTCCTTGGCCAACGCCAGAATTTCCTCGGCAAGATTGACCTTGTCTGCCTCGACACGGCTCTTGCCGGTGGGAATGCCCAGCGCCCGGAAAAAGGTGTACGCCATCGCCCCGCCAATCAGGAAGGTGTCCGCCTTCGCCATCAGGGCTTTGATCACCCCGATCTTATCGGAAACCTTCGACCCTCCCAAGATGACGACAAACGGACGCTCGGGCGAGGTCAACTCCCCTTCGAGGTACTGAAGTTCCTTTTCCATGAGCAACCCCATGGCGGCCTCCTGCACAAACGAGGCGATCCCCGCCGTGGACGCATGCGCCCGGTGCGCGGCCCCGAAGGCGTCGTTGACATACACGTCTCCAAGAGACGCCAAGGCCTTCGAAAATTCCGGATCGTTCTCCTCCTCCTCCGCATGGAAACGCGTGTTCTCCAGCAAAAGCACATCCCCATTCTTCATCCGCTCAATGAGACTGGAGGGCACCTTGCCAATCACGCTCGGAGAAAAGAGGACCTTCGCGTTGATCAAGGTCTCCAGATGCTCCGCCACCGGCCGGAGCGTGTACTTGAGGTTCACCTCCCCCTTCGGACGCCCAAAGTGCGCCATCAGAATCACCTTGGCCCCCGCGGCCCGCAGCAGCTCAATCGTCGGAAGACTCTCGCGCATGCGCGTGTCGTTGGTAATCCGCACCACCCCATCCCGGGTTTCGGTGGGCACGTTGAAATCCACGCGCAGCAAAACGCGTTTCCCAGAAAGAGACAGATCGCGGACAGAGAGCTTGGCCATGAGAAAAATTCGGTTGAGGAGAGAGAGGATCGGTGAGGAGAAACGTTCCGGGGTTAAACTCAGAAGGCGGACGAGGAGAATTCCACTCCAAGTCCGCCATTCCATTTTCTGAAGACTACTTGCTCACAATGTACCGGAGCAGGTCGACGCAACGGTTGGAGTAACCCCACTCGTTGTCATACCAGCTCACCAACTTGAAGAAGTTGGCGTTCAATTCGATCCCCGAACCCGCGTCGAAAATCGAGGAACTCCGGTCGTGGATGAAGTCGGAAGAAACCACCTCGTCCTCCGTGTAGGAGAGGATGCCCTTCATGTAGGTTTCCGAAGCGCGCTTCATCGCGGCGCAAATGTCCTTGTAGCTCGTCGCCTTCTCCGTCTTCACCGTGAGATCCACGACGGAAACCGTCGGCGTCGGCACGCGGAAGGACATCCCCGTAAGCTTCCCTTTCACCTCGGGAATGGCCAACCCCACCGCCTTCGCCGCCCCCGTGGCGCTCGGAATGATATTGATCGCCGCGGAACGGCCGCCCTTCCAGTCCTTGCGGGAGGGACCATCCACCGTCTTCTGAGTCGCGGTGTAGGAGTGGACCGTGGTCATAAGCCCTTCGGCCACGCCAAACCCTTCCTTCAAAAGCACATGCACGACCGGGGCCAAGCAGTTCGTGGTGCAGCTCGCGTTCGAAATAATGTGGTGCTTCTCGGCGTCGTACTTGTCGTGGTTCACGCCCATCACAATCGTGATGTCCTCGCCCTTGCCCGGGGCCGAGATAATCACCTTCTTCGCTCCCGCCGTAAGATGGCCCTTCGCTTTCTCCGCATCCGTGAAAAGCCCCGTGGATTCAATCACGACGTCCACTCCAAGCGCCTTCCAAGGAAGCGCCGTGGGGCCCTCCTTCACTGCAAGACACTGGATGCGATGCCCATCCACCACCAGCACATCGTCCTCGGCCACTTCCGGAGCGCTCTTCGTGCTGTACACTTCGCCTTGAAAACGCCCCTGCGTGGAGTCGTATTTCACCAAGTAGGCGAGGTTGTCCGCAGGCACCAAGTCGTTGACTGCCACCACTTCCACTTCCTTGCCGAGCAACCCCTGGTCGCAAATCGCGCGGAAAACCAGGCGACCGATGCGCCCAAAGCCGTTGATGCCAATTTTAATCATGTTCGTTGGTGATGTTTGGAATTTTGAAAAATCGCGTAAAAACAAGGAATAAACAGACCGCCACCGCAGAGCGTCAATCCCGCAAATGCCCTCCGCGCGGCTTCCGCCCCCTCACTCCGCAACCTTTCCAAGCCGCTTTTCTGCTTGGAGCCCCACGCCTCCTCAGGCAGGAATCCTTTCCCCCCGCCGCGGTCGCCCCCAGCCCCAAGGCGCTCCTCCCTCAACCCTCATTGCTTCCATGAAAATTACCCCCTTCCTCTCCCGCTTCGCTTCCGCGGTCCTCCTTCTTGCCTCCCCGGCCGGCCTCCTCGCCGCCGATTCCATCGCCTATCCCGCCAAGCCCGGGCCGGGTCAGGGCAAACACGTCGTCCTGCTCGCCGGAGATGAAGAGTACCGCTCCGAGGAAGCCCTCCCCATGCTCGCCAAAATCCTCAGCCAAAAACACGGCTTCCGCTGCACCGTGCTTTTTTCAGTCGACGATCAGGGAGTCATCGATCCGACCAATCAAAAAAGCCTCTCCACCCCCGAAGCGCTCGACTCCGCCGACGCCCTCATCCTCTCCCTCCGCTTCCGCAATTGGCCCGAGGAAACCCTCGCCCGCTTTGAAAAAGCCTACCTCGCCGGCAAACCCATCATCGGACTGCGCACCAGCACGCATGCCTTCAGCGGAAACCGCCTCTCCGGCTTCGGCAAAACCGTCCTCGGGGAGAAATGGGTCAGCCACTGGGGCCGGCACAAAGCGGAGGCCACCCGGGGCATCCTCGAACCCGGCGCGGAAGGGCAGGCTCTGATGCACGGCGTTGCACAGGTGTTCGGAACCACCGACGTCTACGAGGCCTACCCGCCCGAGGACGCCACGATTTTAATGCGCGGCGAAGTGCTCGCCGGCATGACTCCGGACGCCCCCGCCGCCTCCTACGTGAAAAAACGCGCCACCGATAAGGGAGAACAGGAAGTGAATTCCCCCAAAATGCCGATCGCGTGGAGCCGCGTCCTGCAGAACCCCGCGGGCAACACCAACCGCATCCTCTGCACCACCATGGGCTCCGCCACCGACCTCGAAAACGAGGGCCTGCGCAGGCTCGTCGTCAATGGCGTGTATTGGGGGCTGGGCCTGGATGTCCCCGCAAAAGCCGATGTCGCCTACGTGGACGAATACCGCCCGAGCTTCTACGGGTTCAAGGGCTTCCGCCCAGGTCTGCGCGCCTCCGATTTTGAACTCGGAAAGACCGTGCCGGGCGAACCCCTCCCCGCTCCAAAACCCTAGCCGCTCTCTAGGGGAGGTTCCCGCACCGCCAAAGAGCCTCCCCGCAGTCCCCGAACTCCACGAGCACCCGCGGCGGACTGGATGTACCTGGACGCGCCGGGTTTTGCAGGAAGCGAATCCGGCCTTGCCAGCGTTTGCGGCGGTTGCGACAAAGGAACTCTGCACAAGCCGGTATAGCTCAGTTGGTAGAGCAGCTGATTTGTAATCAGCAGGTCGTCGGTTCGAGCCCGACTGCCGGCTCCCTCTCTCGAGGGCTCCAGTGAGCGCTGTGGTGACTGAAGGGTCCCAGCTCAACGCCCCCCCGATTCCGCTGGGGCGAACTCCACTCCACTTGCCCCTCTCCTCCCCAAGCTCCACCCTGATTCGCATGCGCTTCCTCCTTCTGCTTCTTGCCACGGGTGCCCTCGCCGCAGCCGAGCCGCAGCCGCTCGTCATCGCCCACCGCGGCGCCAGCGGCTACCTCCCCGAGCACACCCTCGAAGCCAAGGCCCTCGCCGTCGGTCAGGGCGCCGACTTCCTCGAACAGGACATCGTGCTCAGCAAGGACGGCGTTCCCGTTATCTTCCACGACACGCACATCGATACCACCACCGACGTCGCCGCAAAGTTCCCCGGCCGCCAGCGGGCCGACGGTCGCTTCTACGCGCTGGACTTCACCGTCGCCGAACTCAAGCAGCTCAACGCCACCGAGCGGTTTCACCCCAAGACCGGCAAAGCCGTCTTCCCTGGCCGCTTCCCAGTCGGCGCCGGCACCTTCGCCGTCGTGACGCTCGAAGAGGAAATCCGCTTCATCCAGAACCTCAACCGCAGTACCGGTCGGAACGTGGGCATCTACCCCGAGCTCAAGGCTCCGGCTTGGCATCGCAAAGAAGGTCGCGACCTCGCCGCAGCGGTCCTGCCCATCCTCCGGCAATACGGTTACGACTCCCATGAGTCCGCGTGCTATCTCCAGTGCTTCGAACTCGCCGAAATCAGGCGGCTCCGCGGAGAACTCGGCTGGCGGGGCAAACTCATCATGCTCCTCGGAGGCAAGGGCAAGGGGCCCGGCGACACCGATTACACCTACCTTCAAACGGACGCCGGACTGGCCGAGCTTGCGAAACTCGTCGACGGCATCGCCCCGCCCATCACCAACTACCTCACGGGCGAAACCCCGGCGCAACGCCAGGTCACTGACCTCGCTCAGCGCGCCCGCCGCGCCGGACTCCAGTCTCACCCCTGGACGCTGCGGGCGGACGAACTCCCCAAGTGCGTCGCCTCCGCCGACGAACTCCTCTCCGCCCTCTTCGAGGATGCCCGGGTCGAGGGCCTCTTCACGGACTTCCCCGACCTCTGCGTCCGGCGGCTCAAAAGGTAGGCGCTCCAGCACCGGCTTACGGCGCTCCCACAACAAATCCCCGGAGCCGCAGGGAAGTGGGAGGAAACCGGGTACGGTTCCCGTCCCCTCCCCCCCACCTGCCGGACTCCACCGCCCGCCCCTTACCGACGAAACAGCCTCTCGAGTGTCGCAAGGCTCGCATCCACCAACTGCTGCCCCCCTTCAGGCCCGACACGCGTGACATGCGGTCGCCCGCTGTAGCCTCCTCCGCGCACGGCAGCCGGAGTGGGAAGATACATTCCGTAACCGCTGCTGAGCTGCACTACGAACGTCTGTAACGCAGGGCTCCTCGCCTTGAGTTGAAGACCGTACTCGGAAAACAACTCAAAGGGGTTGCTCACCAGCGCAACATCACCGAGCCGCACCAGGTGCACCTCGGCCACGTAGGGATGCGCATCGCCCGCCTCAAACCGCTCCACCACAGAGCGCTCCAACCCCATCAGTGCGCGGATCCTCGCATCCGGCTCCCTCACCTTCGCGTACTCCAAAAGCGCCTTTTTTGCCGCAGCGTTCTCCTCAGGCTGAATCGCCCGACGCGGCACGCGCACCTCCTCCACCCGATGCACCAGCGGAAGCCGCCACCGCGTGTCCGAACGCGCCACCTCCACGGTGTCCAACACCGCACCCGCGATGCGACGCCCCAGTTCCTGCTCCCTCGAGAGACCCCGCAGCCGATTCATCCGCGCCTCCGCCGCCCGCCGCAACATGGGATGCGGAGAAACGTCCCCCGCCGCTCCACACCAACCCAGCACGGGCAAATCCGACTGGCCCACTCCCGCCCGGATCCTCTCGCGCGTCTCGTGCCAGAAATCGGCATGAATCGCATTGCGCTCTTCCACCTCCTGCGCCGGACAGCTCACGTTCACCGCCGCCGCCAGTAAACGCATCCGCGCATCCCAGAAGAAGAGCGTCTCCACCCCCGAATCGATGCCCCCTTCCAAGCGCCGGAAGCCCGGCTCCGCCGTGTTCCCGTACATCCGCGTTTCGCCGGCGCTGAAATTCGCGCGCCGATTCTCCCCCACCGCGGCAAACCCCAGGGTCCAGCTCACCCCGGCCGGCTCCCGCCTCGCCCAAGCCTCCTCCGCCACCTGGCAAAGCCTCTCCACCAAAAACTCGACGTACCCCGAGGGCCGCAGCAACGCGGCCTCTTCAGGCAGGGGATACCGGATCAGCATCTCCTCAAAGTCCTCCGAAAGCACCGGCGCCGTATGCGTGTGGGTCGCCGACAACACCACCTGTCGTCCCTCCAACCCCGCAACACGCCCCTGAAAACGGGCGCGAAAGCGTTGGATCACGGAGTCAGGGAGCACCGTCAAGTCACACGCAATCCAAACCAACCTCCCCTCAGACGCCGAGCCCGAGGCGGATTCCACCGCCAAAGCAACCGCACGCAGCGGGGTCTCCACCCGCTGCGTAATCCGAGTGTGAAACTGCCCCATGAGCGCCACAGGCCGCGTCGGCGTGATGTCCGCCACCGCCGCTCCCACACGCAGCACCCCCGCCTCCTCGGACTCTCCCTGACACGCCGCAAGGAACACCTGACACACCCAGGCGAGGATCCACCCCAGTCGTCCCCTCCCCCAGCCCTTCGCTCGGTTTACGCAATCCATCGATCCTCCCCCCTCTATCCCACTATCGATCGCCAAGGACACCGTGGCCGTACCCCACGGCCCGCACTCGAACCGCACCCGTCGCCTCCCTCCCCCACTCCCCGTCGAGAGTCGCCCACCGAGATTCCTTGCCATTGAACCCTCACTCCATGCCCGAAATGACAGAACGCTCCGATGACTCACCGAAGAGCGCTCCTGCCGGTGTGACGTAGGCGTCCCACCAAGCGCCTCTGGACGGGCGCGGTTCCGGCGAGGCTTCCCCGCCAAGGTCGAGTGCCCCACCCCGACGCGTTCAGCGAACGCCCGCGCGCTCAGCGGACTGCGCTCAAACTCCGCCAGCAACTCGGCGCGCCTCTCTCGCGAGACCGCCGTGCGTGCCTGCCGGTCCGTCCGGGAGCTCTCTTCCAAAAGGGTCGTATTCATACGCCCCCACCGTCCGACATGTCCGCCCCGTCTTCCTAGAGGCGCTTGGCGTGACGGTTGCGCTTATTCGGCAATCAGAGCTATGCTTCAGGCACGGTTCAGAGGGAACTCCAAAGGCAAAAGTGTGCATGTGGAGCGAGATGCGTTACGGCACACCTGCGTGTGCAGTAACTGGGGATTTCTATTTGCCCATTTTAGTGACCACAAAACCATAAATCACAAATACAACAAGGGAAGCCAAGAATGCTCCACCATAAACACATATTGCGTTTGCAGTTAAGCGAGTTGATATCAGATCAGCAAAAGCAGCAAAAGCTATCCCCGCAAAAATAAATCCAACTCCGATAACGAAATTCCCCCTGTTCATTTACTGTTACCAGTTATCACGCACCGCTTTGACACTATTATAAAACCCTGCACCAATCACTCCAAATCCCGCCGCTTTTGGAATAAGCAATTCCGGCGTAGTCGCGAACTGAACCCCTATTTCATGCAAGAAAGTATCGCCTTGCCCCCGTAAGGATGCGCCGAGATGCACCAGTTCATGTCTTGCAGCACGTTCTCCATAAGCTGCGAGAGGGTTTCCTTGTAAATGAAATCCCTCACTGGTTTCGAATACTGCGGCGCGAACATTAGAGGTTCTTGCAAAAGTAGTGCTATTCGCAAGAGCTGCATCGATTTCCGCAACAGTAGCGGTCTCTGTCATGCCAAAGAACCGTGCAAAGGAGTTATATCGAGA
>JBEBAG010000178.1:0-7198 GCA_041159065.1 Verrucomicrobiota bacterium
ATCGCCCGGTCCATGAGTTGCGTGATCGGATGCAACGCTCCCACGGGAAACGCAGTCCCCGGCAGCGTGACATCCACCCCCTCGAACACCCGCGCCTCCTGAGCGGCCACCAACCCGGCCCGCTTCGCCTCCAGCGCCGCGGTCACCGCCGCCCGGGTCTCATTCACAAGCTTCCCGATTCTCGGCTTTTCCTCCTTCGAAACTTCCCGCATCCGATCGGAAAGCGCCGTCACCCCGCCCCCCTTTCCCAAGTACCGCACGCGCAGTTGTTCGAGCTGCGATTCATCGCCCGCAGCGGCAATGGACTGCAGAGCTTCAGAACGGAGAGATTCAATTTCGGTTTCCATCGATCGGATTGGCGAAAGGTTTTTGCAAGTCCGGCAGGATGCCCCGCCCACGCAGCGGCGCAAGTCCGACCTCACCCCCCGAACTCGGTTTGCGTTTGATGTTCCCTCGGAAGCGGCTTTAACGAAACAAAACCCAGCGCTCCGGCCCCACACTATGCTCGAGACCTACAAACTCATCGAGGCAGCCCCCACCCTCGCCTCCCTGGCCGTGATGGAGGTGATCCTCTCGCTCGACCGCCTGATCGAGGTCAACGAGGCCGCTTCCCACCTTCCCGAGCCCAATCGCCACGCCGCCCAAAACGTGGGCTCCCTCCTGGCCGACCTCTGCCGACTCGCGGGACTGGTCGTGGCCGTGCCCCTGATCGCCCAGTTCGTCTGGGCCCAGATTCTGGGCGCGCTCTATCTGCTCTACATCATGAGCACCCACTTTGCCGCAAAGCGCATCCACGGAGTACATCACCGGACCCGCTCCTGGAGTCGGACCCGCTGCATTTTGGAGATTGGCCTCTTCGACTTGGCGCTGAGCGTCGGCAGCATCGTGGCCGCCCTCACCCTCACCCGCGATGTGGAGATCATCTGGCTGAGCGTCATCGTCTGGATGATCGTCCTGCGCCTGCTGAAGGCGCCGCTCCTCGCCCTCGTCCGACGGTTCCCCCTCCTTACCGCCAACGCCCCCATCCTCAGCGGAGGCATCGGCGTGCTCCTCCTCATTCAGATCGTCCTCGCCGGCCGCGGTCTTCCCACCCCGAGCCAGGAAATCAAGCTCCTTGGTCTGCTCGCCATCGTCGCGCTCAGCGCCGCCTACGACCTCCTTCCCGGGCTCCAAACGCTCCTCGGCCGCCCACTCGCCATCGTTGGCAAGCCCCTGATGCGTCTGCTCCACGACTCCCTCTCCCTCGTGTTCTTCCCGCTTCACGCCGTCCTCCGCGGCCTCGTCCCCAAGTAATCACGCTCCCCCCAGCGCGTGCGCGCCCCCTCTTCCCCTCGGGACCGCCTGGTTTTCAGCGCGTTCTTCTTCGCCCTCGCGCACGCCATTGCGCTCTGGTTTGTCCCCCTCAGCTCCGTCCTGGAGGCCCGCAACCTGGGATGGCTCACCCCCTTCGCCCTCGCCTCCACGGCCCTCGCCGCCTTCATCTCCCCCATGGTCTCGGGAGCACTCGCCGATCGCCACTTCTGCCCCGTCCGCCTCATTCGGTTCCTCTGCCTCAGCTCGGGCCTCTTCCTTTTCCTCACCTTCGAGGCCATCGAAAAGGGCTGGCCCAGCCTGGCAATCCTCGCCCTCCTCCAAATCCAACAGCTCTGCAACGCCCCGGTCTGGGGACTCGCCTCCATGACCGTCCTCGCCTCCCTTCCCAACCCCGGACGCCAATTCGGCGCCATCCGCGTTTGGGGCACCTTCGGATGGATCGCCGCCTGCCTCGTCGTCAGCTTTATCCTTCATGCCGACCATTCCCCCCTCAGCGGCCTCGTCTCCGCAGCGAACTGGCTGGCCGTCGCCGCCCTCACCTTCTGGCTGCCAGCCGTCCCTCCCCAAGCCGCCCCGGCTCCACGCCGCTGGACCGCCCTGCTCGGGCTCGAATCCCTCGAACTCCTGCGCCACCAGCGGCACCGCTCGGTCTTCCTCACCGCAGGCCTGCTGAGCATCCCCCTCGCCGCCTTTTATCCCTTCGCCGCGCTCCAGTTGCGGGACCTCGGCATCCATTCCGTGAGCGCCTCCATGGCCCTCGGCCAAGTCACGGAAGCCGCCGCCATGTACGCACTGGGCCCCCTGCTCTCCCGCTTCCCCCTCCAGCGCCTCTTGCTCTGTGCGCTCCTCGCCTGCCTCGCCCGATACCTTCTCTTTTCCCTCCACCACACCGCGAGCGTCCTCCTCGGCGTCTTCCTCCACGGCATCTGCTTCACCCTCTTCTTCATCCCCGCCCAGATTTACATCGAGCAACACATCGACAAGGCCCTGCGCTTCCGCGCCCAAGCCCTGCTCACCCTCCTCATCAGCGGCTTTGGCAACCTCGCCGGATACCTCGGCTGCGGCTGGCTCCGCTCCCTTTTCACCTCCCCCTCCGGCACCCGCTGGCCCGCCTACTGGCTGACCCTCTCCCTCGCCCTGCTCCTCGTCGGAGTCTACTTCGTGCACTCCTACCCCGCCGACGCCCCCCAAAAGGACGCCCCCCTTCCCCCCAAGCTCCCCTAGGCACCCTCCTGGACGGCATTGCTTTCATCCCAGGTGCATCGTAGCTTCCCCCTCTTATGAAGGTTGCGAACGCTCTCCTCGTGCTGGCTTTGGCTGTGGGCTTTAGCGCGTGCCAGAAACCCAACTCCGCAGACTCCGCCGCCGCGGAAATTCCCGTCGGAGAATTTGCCTCCCTCACCGGTGCCACCGCCAGCTTCGGCCAGTCCTCCCACAACGGCACCCTCATGGCCATCGAGGAAATCAACGCCGCCGGCGGAGTCCTCGATCGCAAAATCCGCCTCATCACCGAGGACGACCAAAGCAAGGCCGGCGAAGCCGCCACCGTCGTCCGCAAAATGATCTCCCGCGAACACATCGTCGCCCTGCTGGGCGAGGTCGCCTCCTCCCGCTCCCTCGAAGCCGCCCCCATCTGCCAGCAGTCCAAGATCCCCATGATCTCCCCGGCCTCCACCAACCCCAAGGTCACCGAGGTCGGCGACTACATCTTCCGCGTCTGCTTCATCGACCCCTTCCAGGGTACCGTCCTCTCCAAATACGCCCTCTCCAAAGGATGGAAGAAGGTCGCCATCCTCACCGACGTCAAACAGGACTACAGCGTGGGCCTCTCCCAGTTCTTCAAAAAACACTTCAGCGAAAACGGCGGCACCATCACCACCGAACAAAGCTACTCCTCCGGAGACAAAGACTTCAAAGCCCAGCTCACCGCCATTAAATCCGCCCAGCCCGACGCCATCCTCGCCTCCGGTTACTACACGGAATCCGGCCTCATCGCCCGGCAGGCTCGCGAACTGGAACTCCAAGCCCCCCTCCTCGGGGGCGACGGCTGGGACTCTCCCTCCCTCGTCGAGGTCGGAGGCAAGGCCATCGAAGGCAGCGTTTTCTCCAACCACTTCTCCACCGAGGACCCCTCCCCCACCATCCAGGAGTTCCTGAAAAAATACCGCGCGCGCTTCAAGCAAGAGCCTGACGCCATGTCCGCCCTCGGCTACGACTCCGCCATGGTGCTTGCCGCAGCGATCAAACGCGCCGGAACCACCGAGTCCAGCGCCCTGCGCAATGCCATTGCGCAGACCAAGGACTTCGACGGCATCACCGGGCGCACCACGCTCGACTCCAGCCGCAACGCTTCCAAGTCGGCCGTCATCCTCAAAATCACGGAGGGCAAATTCCGGTACGTCGAAACCGTAGCGCCCTAAGGCCCCCCCGGTGCGGCGTCCCTTGCGGGCGTTGCACCCCGAGGGCTGATCCCCGATCGCGTTCATCCCACCCCGCGCGTGCACGAGTTTCTCCAACAAGTCGTCAACGGCATTTCGCTCGGAGCGGTCTACGCCCTCATCGCCCTGGGGTACACGATGGTCTACGGGGTGCTGCGCTTCATTAACTTCGCCCATGGGGATGTCTTCATGTTCGGCGCCTTCAGCGGGTTGTACTTTTACAAGTGGCTCGCCCCTCTCCAGAAGGTCCTCCCCCAAGGGGCGCTCGCCCTCCTGGTGCTGATCTGCTCCATGCTCAGCGCCACCCTGCTGGGCGTTTGCATTGAAAAAATCGCGTACAAACCCCTGCGCGATAAACCCCGCCTCAGCGTCCTTATCACCGCCATCGGCGTCTCCCTCTTCCTCGAATACCTCGGCCAGATGCTCTTCGGCGCCGCCCCCCGCGGCTTCCCCACCCTGATCGAACCCCGCACCCTCGAGGGCCTCGGCGGACTCCGGATCAACAGCACCCAAATCCTCGTCGTCGTCGTCACCCTCCTCCTCCTGCTCTCCCTCCGCTTCATCGTGATGAAAACCCGCATCGGCCTGGCCATGCGCGCCCTCTCCCTCAACCCGACCGCGGCCGCCCTCATGGGCGTCAACAATAACACGATCATCTCCTTCACCTTCGGCCTCGGCTCCGCCCTCGCCGCCGCCGGCGGCATCTTCTACGCCTCCCTCTACCAGGCCATCGAACCCTTCATGGGCGTCCTCCCCGGCATGAAAGCCTTCATCGCCGCCGTCCTCGGGGGCATCGGCATCCTCTCCGGCGCCGCCCTCGGAGGCGTCCTCCTCGGAATCACCGAGACCCTCGTCGTCGGCTACTCGAAGGTCCTCGGAATCCCGCCCGGCTACCGCGATGCCGTCGCCTTTGTGATCCTCATCGCCATCCTGCTCATCCGCCCCGTCGGACTACTCGGCAAATCTCAAAAGGAAAAGGTCTAGCCCCCAGCCCATGCGCCCCCGCCTCTTCCTGCTCCTGAGCCTCGTCGCCGCCAGCACGGTCTCCTTCCTCTTCACGGGCCACTCCGCAAACCACTGGCCCCTCGCCCAGATCGACCCCTACGCACTGAACATCCTCGTGCTCATGGGGATCAACATCCTCCTCGCCGTCAGCCTCAACCTCGTCAACGGGCACGCCGGCCAGTTCTCCCTGGGCCATGCCGGCTTCATGGCCATCGGCGCCTACTCCTCCTCCTTCCTCACCCTCTCCCTCCAAAAACACCCCGCCCTCGCCACGCTCCCCTTCCGCGACCCCCTCCTCTTCGCCGCCGCGCTCTTGCTCGCCGGCCTCCTCGCCGCACTCGCCGGCCTCGCCGTCGGCATCCCCTCCCTGCGTCTGCGTGGCGACTACCTCGCCATCGTCACCCTCGGCTTCGGCGAAATCATCCGCGTCGTCATCCAAAATGCCGAAGCCCTCGGCGGCGCCCGCGGCCTCACCGGCATCCCTCCGCTCACGTCCCTCGGGTGGACCTTCGCCATGGCCGCCCTCGCCATTTACACCGTCGGTTCCCTCGTCCAGTCCTCCTTCGGCCGCGGTTTTCTCGCCGTGCGCGACGATGAAATCGCCGCCGAGGCCATGGGCATCCCGACCACCCGCTACAAGGTCCTCGCCTTCGTCCTCGGCGCCTTCTTTGCAGGAATCGCCGGTGCCCTCTACGCGCATTTCATCGGGTTCATCGCGCCGGAAGGGTTCAATTTCCTGAAGTCCGTGGATATCGTCGTCATGGTCATTATCGGCGGCATGGGCTCCACGGCGGGCGTCACCATCGCCGCCGCGCTGCTCACGCTTCTCAACGAACTGCTCCGCCAGACCGAGCAGTACCGCATGATCGTCTTTGCCCTGCTCCTCATCGTCATGATGATCCTCCGTCCCCAGGGCCTCCTCGGAGATCTCTCCCGCTGGTTCCCCAAGCGAAAGGACCGCTCATGAACCGCTCTCCGCTGCTTGAAATCCGCAACGTCACCGTGCGATTCGGGGGCCTCGTTGCCGTCAGCGAACTCTCCCTCCAAATTCAGCCCCGCGAACTCGTCGGCCTCATCGGCCCCAACGGCGCAGGCAAAACCACCGCCTTCAACCTCGTCACCGGCGTCTACGCCCCCTCCGAAGGGTCCATCCTCTGGGAAGGCCAGCCCGTCTCCGGACAAAAACCCAGCCTCATCGCAGCCAAAGGCATCGTCCGCACCTTCCAAAACATCCGCCTCTTCGGATCCCTCAGCGTCCTCGACAACGTCCGCGCCGCATTCCACCTGCGCTTGGAGGGCGGCTTCTGGGGAGCCCTGCGCCGGGACCGCCGGTTTGAGCAGGAAGAGGCGCTCATCCACTCCCAAGCCCTCGAACTCCTCCAGATCTTCGGCCTCGAAAACGCCGCCCATCTGCCCTGCAAAAGCCTCCCCTACGGCGACCAACGCCGCCTCGAAATCGTGCGCGCCCTCGCCACCCGCCCCCGCCTGCTCCTCCTCGATGAACCCGCCGCAGGGATGAACCCCACCGAAAAGGTCGAACTCACCAAACTCATCCGCTTCATCCAGGAACGCTTCGGCCTCGCCGTGCTCCTCGTCGAACACGATATGCGCGTCGTCATGGACATCTGCCAGCGCATCGCCGTCCTCGAATACGGCCGCAAAATCGCCGAGGGCACCCCGGAGCAGATCCGCAAAGACCCGCGCGTCATCGCCGCCTACCTCGGAGAGGAGGTCCCTTCCGATGCTTGAAATTGCTCACCTCGAGGTCTCCTACGGCCCCATCAAAGCCCTCCACGACGTCTCGCTCCGCGTCGATCAGGGCGCCATCGTCACCCTCGTCGGAGCCAACGGCGCCGGAAAATCCACCACCCTCCGCGCCATCTCCGGCCTCGCCAAGGTCCGCTCCGGCACCATCCAGTTCCAAGGGGAATCCATCACCAACCTCCCCCCCCATCAACTCGTCGCCCGCGGACTCCTCCACGTCCCCGAGGGACGCATGATCTTTGCCAACCTCACCGTCAGCGAAAACCTCCGCATGGGGGCCTACCTCCGACGCGACTCCGCGGGGATCTCCCGCGACCAGGAGTTCGTGCTCGAAATGTTCCCCCGCCTGCGCGAACGCGCTTCCCAACTCGCCGGCACCCTGTCCGGAGGCGAACAGCAAATGCTCGCCATCGGTCGCGCCCTCATGGGCCGCCCCAAACTCCTGATGCTCGACGAACCCTCCCTCGGCATCGCCCCGCTCCTCGTAAAGGCCATCTTCGAAAAAATCCGGCTCATCAACCGCGACATGGGGCTCACCGTCCTCCTCGTCGAACAAAACGCACGCCTCGCCCTCGAATCCTCCTCCCACGGCTACGTCCTCGAAACCGGACGCATCCTCCTCTCCGGCCCCTCCAGCGAGCTCCAGTCCAACCCCCAAGTCCAATCCGCCTACCTCG